>JAZUDV010000062.1:0-6047 GCA_045639825.1 Anaerovoracaceae bacterium | reverse complement strand
CGCTTGGCCTCCGACTTCACAAAATGATGACAGCAAGTATCAGCTGCCACCATACAGCCTGCTAAAACAAGGCACGGGCAATAAGAAACAGATGACAGATATTCAGCTTGAACAGAGAGCTGATCTGCTCGAACAAACTCTTAGAGATTTTGGTGTAGAGGCAACAGTTCTTGAAGTAACTCAGGGCGCAAGCGTTACAAGGTATGAGGTGCAGCCTGCAACAGGCGTTAAGGTCAGCAGCATTACCAAGCTCGCTGACGATATCGCTCTGAACCTCAGAGCTAAGAATCTTCGTATTGAGGCTCCGATTCCGGGTAAGGCTGCAGTAGGTATCGAGGTAGAGAACGACAAACCGGCACCTGTCGTTGTTCGCGATCTTATCGAATCACCTGAATTCGAGCAGGCGAACAGCAAGATTGCTTTTGTCGTAGGTAAAGATATTTCCGGCAAGAACATCATTGCTGACCTCAAGTCAATGCCGCATCTGCTGATTGCCGGTGCTACGGGATCAGGTAAGTCGGTGTGTATCAATACGATTATTGCCAGCTTCATGTACAAGGCAAAACCGAGTGAGTTAAAGCTCATCATGATTGACCCTAAGGTTGTTGAGCTGCAGGCTTACAATGACCTGCCTCATATGCTGGTTCCTGTTGTTACGGATCCTCGCAAGGCCAGCAAGGCTCTCGCAATTGCCGTACAGGAAATGGATAAGAGATATGAAGCTTTTGCTAAGGCCGGTGTTAAGGATCTTGATTCTTACAATGATCTGATGAGGGCCGAGCAGGAGTTCGCTAATGTGAAGCCTCAGATTGTTATTATTATCGACGAGCTGGCTGATCTGATGATGGCTTGCTCTAACGAGGTTGAGAATTCGATCTGCCGTCTGGCTCAGAAGGCAAGAGCTGCGGGTATGCATCTTATCGTTGCTACGCAGAGACCTTCTGTCGACGTTGTTACAGGTCTAATTAAGGCTAATATCCCTTCGAGAATCGCGTTCAGTGTTTCGTCGCAGATCGACTCAAGAACTATACTTGATATGGCAGGTGCTGAGAAGTTGCTCGGTAAGGGCGATATGCTGTTCTCACCGGTTGGTTCCAACAAGCCTTACAGAGTTCAGGGACCGTTTATCACTGAGGCTGAGTCAGCCAAAATTATCAAGTTCGTTAAACAGCAGGCCGGTGGCGTTGCGTATGATCAGAGTCTGCAGGACGAGATCAATTCCGATGGTAAGTCACAGGGTGCAGGTGGCGGTGAGATGACTGATGATCTCACAGAAGATGCTATCGCTTTCATCCTGAAGTCCAAGCAGGCCAGTGTTTCTATGCTGCAGAGAAGATTCAGAATCGGTTATAACAGAGCTGCCAGAATCATCGATGAAATCGAAGAAATGGGTATTATCGGACCATCTGACGGTTCAAGACCGAGACAGGTTCTTATAACTGAGGATGAGTACTATGGTGGTGGCGCTGAAGAAGTTGCTGCAGAGCTCGTAAATGAGGATGCATCCGAAGAACCTGAATACATTAAGGGAAGAACTGTTCAGTTCGAATACATCAGCGACCCTGAGGCTCCTGATGATGACATCGTAACATCTCAGGTTGGCGTTGATACAGGCGTTCATGCATTCGACTCACTCCCTGAATCCGTACAAAAGGAACTTTTAAATTCTGATGACTAAGATATATATAGACACACTTGGATGTGCCAAGAATGAATATGATTCGCAGATGCTGTCCGCAGACCTTATTGATAAGGGCTGCGTGATGGTCTCCGATCCGGAAGAAGCAGATATTCTTATTGTAAATACCTGCGGCTTTATTGATGATGCCAAGAAGGAGTCAATTGAGCATATTTTCGAGCTGGCTGAGCTGAAGGGCGAAGAGAAGAAGCTGATTGTTACAGGCTGTCTCTCTCAGCGTTATCATGATGAGCTGGTTAAAGAAATGCCTGAAGTTGACATGTTCTTCGGCGTTAATGATTACGATGTTATTCCACAAATTATCAGTGTGATGGATTATCTGCCTAACGTTGATGGGATTCCTTCGTTCTCTATCAGACGTGAGGTTACAGAAACATCGTTGCCGTACAGGAAGAGAATGTTCAAAAAGAATGTCTATTCGGATGTTCTGAAGATTGCTGAGGGCTGCAACAATGCTTGCAGTTTCTGTGCTATTCCTGCAATCCGCGGCAAGTACAGATCCAAGACTATAGAGGATTGTGTACGTGAAGCCAAGGACATGGCTGCTGCCGGTGTTAAGGAAATGATAGTTATCGCACAGGATACATCCCAATACGGCAAGGATCTCTATGGCGAGATTAAGCTTCCCGAGCTCTTAACAGAGCTGTGCAAGGTTGATGGCATTGAGTGGATACGCTTGATGTATGTTTACGATAACGGAATTACAGACAAGCTCATTGAGACCATAAAGAATGAGCCTAAGATTTGTAATTACTTGGATATTCCTATTCAGCATATTTCCGATAACGTTCTTAATAAGATGAAGAGACGTTCTTCAGGCATGTCTATCAAGGAGACTATCAAGAAATTAAGGGATAATATTCCGGATATTCATATCAGGACGACTCTGCTTGTGGGTTTCCCGGGCGAGACAGAAGAGGATATTGACGAATTACTTCACTTTATAGATGAGACCAAGATAGATAGACTTGGCGCATTTGCGTACTCTGACGAAGAGGGTACATCTGCATTTGACCTTGACGGCAAGCTTGATGATGAGGTCAAGCAGGCTAGGCGTGATGCGGTTATGGAGCATCAGCTCGCTGTTTCGGAGGAGCTCAATGCCAAGAAAATCGGTCAGAATCTTGAAGTAATCATCGATGAGAAGATAGAAGATAAGTTATATGTGGGCAGAACGCGCTATGATTCGCCTGATATTGACTGTGAGGTTACTGTCAGCACAGACAAGCAGCACAAACCGGGCGATATTATCATGGTTAATATTACCGATGCCTACGAATACGATCTGGAAGGAGAAGAAATATAATGAATCTGCCTAACAAATTAACAATTATCAGGGTAATTGCGGTGCCTTTCTTCATCGTCAGCTATATGCTGGGAATGTACTGGGTGGCACTGGTGCTCTTCATTGCGGCGTCACTGACAGATATGTTTGATGGCAAGATCGCAAGAGCCCGCATTCTCGTAACTAATTTTGGCAAAATCATGGATCCGCTGGCTGACAAGGTTCTAGTCTATGCGGCTCTGTGTCTGTTCATCGAGCAGGGTATTATCGATGCGTGGATGATGGTGATCATCCTGGCCAGAGAGTTCGCAATCGCAGGTATGAGAGCTGTTGCGGCTGCTGAGGGCAGAGTTCTTGCTGCAGGTATGAGCGGCAAAATCAAGACTGTTCTTCAGATGATTGCCGTTCCTATGATAATGCTGGCTCAGGCTGTTCCGAGCATTCCTGTTCTGATGACTCTCGGATACATTGTATTCGTTGCATCGCTTATTATGACTGTTTATTCCGGCGGAGAATACATCTGGAAGAACAAGGATATCTTCGCTGATTGTTAGAGGAGAATTATGAAAGCTTCTATTCTTGCAGTAGGTACTGAGTTATTATTCGGCCAAACTGTTAATACCAATGCTGCGTTCCTGTCACGCGAGCTCAATCAGATGGGCTATGACGTGATGTATCATTTTGTTGTCGGAGATAATCCGGCGAGGCTCAAGGACAAGCTGACAGAAGCCTTTGATACCACCGATCTCGTTCTGTTGACCGGAGGTCTTGGTCCTACTCAGGACGATCTTACCAAGGAAACCGTGGCTGAGTTCATGGGCGCTGATATGTACGAGGATGAGCGTGTCATTAATGAATTGAATGAATTCTTCAGCGCAAGAGGACGCAAGATGTCTGAGAACAATCTCAAACAGGCATATCTGCCATGTGGCTGCGTGCCGTTCTATAACGCATCAGGAACCGCTCCCGGCTTTGCCCTGGAGAAAGACGGCAAGATTGCTATTTGCTTCCCGGGACCACCACGTGAGATGAAGTTCCTCTGGGATAATGGCGTTAAGGAATATCTTGAGCAGTTCACTGACAAGAAAATGTATTACAGGATCATAAGGACTATCGGCATCGGCGAATCTGATCTTGAGACTCTGCTGCTGCCGCTGATTGACGGCCAGACTGATCCGACTATTGCGACCTATGCCAAGGAGGGCGAATGCACCTTCAGGGTTGCTTCTCAGAGGGATACTCTCGAGGAGGCCAAGGCTGCAGTAGATGAGATGATTGAGAAGGTCAACGCTATCTGCGGTGAATATATTTACAGTTATGATGATGAAAGCCTGAATGAGGTTGTCGTTCATATGCTCAGGGACAGAGGCAAATGGCTGAGTTCTGCAGAGTCAGCGACTGGCGGTATGTTCGCCAAGTCGGTGACTGATGTCAGCGGTGCATCTTCCGTATATGATACTTCGTTTGTTACATATACCAATCGCTCTAAGATATCCAATCTCGGAGTTAAGGCTGAGACTATTGATAAGTACAGCGTTTCAAGTCCTGAGGTAGCAGTTGAGATGGCTGAAGGCGTTATTAACAGGACAGGTTCTGACTATGCTGTTGCCATTACCGGTAACGCAGGACCGGATGTCTACGAGGGACAGCATGCCGGTCTGGCTTTCATCGGATGGGCGTACGAGGGCAGGTCAGGCTATGTTACCGTCGACACCAACAGGAACGACAGGGCATGGAATCGCAACTACTTCACACTGAGGATGATGAAGACTGTTTATCAGATGCTGAAGGGCGAACTCTAAAAATTCGTTGCAGAAATGTAGGATATCGTTGAAAGTTCGTTGGACAGAAATCGAAAATTTGTTCATAATTGTATTGACAAGCAGGTAAGATAACGGTATTATATATACGAACAAGCGTTCTTTTATATGAGGAGAAATAAACATGGCTATTAGTAACACTGAGAATTCCGCTAAGGAGAAGGCGCTGCAGCAGGCACTGGACCAGATTCAGAAGCAGTACGGCAAGGGCGCTATTATGAAGCTCGGAGATGATTCAGCGATGGGCTCGATGGACGCTATTTCTACAGGCTCGATCAGTCTTGATCTGGCTACGGGAATCGGCGGATATCCCAAGGGAAGAATTATTGAAATATACGGACCTGAGTCATCAGGTAAGACTACACTGACACTGCATGCGATTGCCGAGGCTCAGAAGATGGGCGGCAAGGCTGCATTTATAGATGCTGAGCATGCACTGGATCCTATTTACGCTAAGAACCTCGGAGTTAATATTGATGAGCTTCTGGTTTCTCAGCCGGATACAGGTGAGCAGGCTCTTGAGATCTGCGAAGTTTTGGCAAGGAGCGGAGCGCTGGATATTATCGTTATTGACTCAGTTGCCGCTCTTGTTCCTAAGGCAGAGATTCAGGGAGACATGGGCGATTCTCACGTAGGTCTTCATGCCAGACTTATGTCACAGGCTCTTCGTAAGATTGCCGGTGCTGTTAACAAGTCCAATACATGCGTTATCTTCATTAACCAGTTGAGAATGAAGATTGGAGTAATGTTCGGCAACCCTGAGACAACTACAGGCGGTAACGCTCTTAAGTTCTATGCCTCAATGAGACTTGATGTCAGAAGAATTGAGACAATCAAGAAGGGCGAGGAGATGCTCGGTAACCGTACCAGAGTTAAGATCGTTAAGAACAAGGTTGCACCACCATTCAAGAAGGCCGAGTTCGATATCATGTACGGAACAGGCATTTCATTGGCCGGTGACCTTCTGGATACAGCTGTTGAGTATGGTATCGTTGAGAAGGCGGGTTCATGGTATAGCTACAATGGCGAGAGAATCGGCCAGGGAAGAGAGAATGTTAAGGATTATCTTGAGGTTAATTATGATGTTCTTGACTCTATCAGAGGTAAGCTGATTGAGACCTTCGATCAGTCAAGAGCAACAACTCCTTCGGATGACAATCTTGGAGGTGGAGTCCTCTATAATGATGATGATACATTCCAGGTTGATGCTGACGGCGTTGTGATTGAAATATAGTATTAACCA
>JAZUDV010000061.1:0-6101 GCA_045639825.1 Anaerovoracaceae bacterium | reverse complement strand
AACGGTAAGAGAACTGCAACTGCAGCTGTAAAGGTTGCTGTAGACCTCGTTAACGAAGGCCTCATCGACAAGGATACTGCAGTTATGAGAGTTGAGCCTGATCAGATTAATCAGCTCCTCCACCCAACATTCGATGCTGCTGAGCTCGCTAAGGCTAAGGCAGTAACTAAGGGACTCCCTGCATCACCTGGTGCTGCTACAGGAGAAATCGTATTCAGCGCTGAGGATGCTGCTGCAGCAGCTGCTGCCGGCAAGAAGGTTATCCTCGTAAGAGAAGAGACTTCTCCGGAAGACCTCGCTGGTATGGTAGCCGCTGAAGGTATCCTCACAGCTCGTGGTGGTATGACTTCCCACGCTGCAGTAGTAGCAAGAGGAATGGGTAAGTGCTGCGTATCCGGATGTAAAGAAATCACAGTTGACGAGAAGAACAAGACTCTCGAAATCGGTGGAAAGGTTTACAAGGAGTTTGACAGCATTTCACTGAACGGTACTGATGGTTCTGTTTACACAGAGGCTATCAAGACTGTAGCTCCTGAGCTCTCCGGAGACTTTGGAACTATCATGCAGTGGGCTGACGAAGCAAGAACTCTCAAGGTTAGAACTAATGCAGATAACCCAAGAGACGCTGAGCAGGCTGTTAAGTTCGGTGCTGAGGGTATCGGACTGTGCAGAACTGAGCACATGTTCTTCGAGGATGAGAGAATTCCTAAGATCAGAAGAATGATCCTTGCTGAGACAGTTGAAGAGAGAAAGGAAGCTCTCGCAGGACTGCTGCCATATCAGAAGGAAGACTTCAAGGGCATCTACAAGGCAATGGGCGAGAGACCTGTTACAATCAGACTCTTAGATCCACCTCTGCACGAGTTCACACCTAAGAACGAAGCAGACATGAAGCAGCTGTCAGATGAGTTTGGCATTCCTTATGAGACAGTTCTGAACAAGACTCTCTCACTCCACGAGTTCAACCCAATGCTCGGTCACAGAGGATGCAGACTTGCTGTTACATATCCTGAAATCGCTGAGATGCAGACAACTGCTATCATCCAGGCTGCACTCGAAGTTCGTAAGGAAGAGGGACTTGACATCACTCCTGAGATCATGGTTCCACTGGTTGGTCACGTTAACGAGCTCAAGTACGTTAAGGAGACTATTACTGCTGTTGCTGACAAGCTGATCGCTGAGTCCGGAGACGACATGAAGTACATGGTTGGTACTATGATCGAGATCCCAAGAGCTGCTCTGACTGCAGACGAGATCGCTGAAGAAGCTGAGTTCTTCTCATTCGGAACTAACGACCTGACTCAGATGGGATTCGGATTCTCAAGAGACGATACAGGCGCGATCATCAAGGAGTACGTTGCTAAGGGCGTTCTTCCTGTTGACCCATTCCAGTCACTCGACCAGTCCGGTATGGGCAAGCTGGTTAAGATGGCAGTTGAAGGCGGCAAGAAGACAAGACCTAACATCAAGCTCGGTATCTGCGGAGAGCACGGTGGAGATCCATCATCAATCGAGTTCTGCCACAAAGTTGGCCTGAACTACGTTTCATGCTCACCATTCAGAGTTCCTATCGCAAGACTTGCAGCTGCACAGGCAGCAATCTCCGAGAAGGCTAATTAGGGTCAACCCATTTTAGCCAAATGGCTAATTGGGGACACGCTATGAATTACGGCGGAAGGTAATCCTTCCGCCGTTTCTTTCAGATAATTGTTCGACATATTTAGCGAGGTTGAATTATGCTGGAAATAATAAAAACCAGACGCAGCACGCGTCAATTTGTGAACCAAATGCCTGAACAGGATCTTATTGATCAGATTGTTGAGGCGGGAAGATATGCACCTAGCGGATGTAACGTTCAGCAGTGTCACTTTATAGTAATCAAGAATCCTGAGGTTTTGGCCAAACTGCGTGAGATGGTGAGAGCGGCATTCGCTGCCATGGAGATTGATGACAATACTTCATCGTCGATAAAGCATTCTGTTGCTGCTTCTCGCGAGGGTAGCTACGTATATGACTAAAACACGCCGCTCTTGATTGTTGTAGCAAACAGTATCAGCAATCCAAATTACCTTGCAGATACTGCTTGTGCAATTGACAACATGATGCTGATGGCTAATGAACTTGGACTAGGCAGCTGCTGGATTAATCAACTGCGTTGGCAGAACGAAAATCCTGCGCTGTTAGAGTATCTCCAATCTCTTGGAATGAAAGAGGACGAGAGAGTATTCGGCTCTGTTGCAATAGGCTATGCAGATACTCAGGATGGTAAACCGGCAAGTCAACCACTGCCAAGAACCGGCAATGAAGTAACAATCATCGGCTAATTAGGGTCAACCCATTTTAGCCAAATGGCAAAAATGGGACAGGCTAGATAAATCGATAAAAGACTATTCTTTACGAATAGTCTTTTGTTTTGCAAAAAAACAGGCGAGCCAATTCGAAGATTGAGTTTAGGAAAGAAAGATGTATTACTTGAGTTGACTTAATTATAAATTATGGAGGTTCGAAAAATGGCGCAAGACTTCGAATTAATTCACTTGAATCGGGTGATTTCAGATAGTAATATTTCAAAACAATTAATAAAAAGGTTTATTGATTGATGTAATAATGAATTAAAAATGGAGAATAAAAGTGCCAAGAATCAATAGAGTAGAAAGTCCTACAGGAATCTACCATGCAATGCAGCGTGGTGTTGGAAAACAAATTATTTTTGAAGATGAGTGTGATTATAGGTTTTATATAAAGAAGTTGTCCGAATATGTGTCGCTTGCTAATATAGAACTCATCGCATATTGCTTGATGGATAATCATGTTCATTTGCTTGTTAAGTCTGGGTCAAAGGAAGATATCAGCAATTTAATGCATCGTCTTGGATCAAGCTATGCAAATTATTACAATCAAAAGTATGTGCACTTCGGGCATGTGTTTCAAGGAAGATTTGCATGCGAAATAGTTGATAGCGAACAGTATCTATTATCATGTGTCAGATATATACATAACAATCCTGTCAATGCCGGATTAGCTGCTCGCGAGTCGTACAAGTGGAGTAGCTATAACGACTATGTTTTGGACAGGGGAGTAACAAATCGAGAAATAATAATGTCTATCATCGGTTCGGTAGATCAATTTAAGGAATTCAGTAGAATTAAAGACGATACCGAAGTTATGGACTGCACAAACCAAGCGCTAACAACAAAAGATGGAATAGAAATGATAAAGGACAAATATGGCTACAACTGCGAAGATGGATCTGTTGTAAACAGACTTTGCAAGAAGGAAAGAGATTGCATTTTAAGAGAATTAAAGAAGATGGGTTTTACTGCAAAGCATATAGAACTCATAACAGGTGTATCTCGTACGATTATTTATAAAGCGTAGTGTTGTTGGTGAGGAGGATGCATTTATCATTCTTGAAATCATTAGAGTAAATGGCTTGTACATTAAGCAAAGCCTGTCCCCGATTCGCCATTTGGCTAAAATGGGTTGACCCCAATTAGCGACTTTCCATCCTTGCAGCTGAGGTGACCAAGGGCACCGTTGATCATTGTCATTGCGGGTTTGGTGTGGCCGATGTCTGCACCCCAGATGAATGGGATGTCATTGAATGCGAGTTTGAGTCTGTCAATATAGTCCTGATCAGTGGCTTCTCCCGGGAACATGACACGACCGATAATAATTGCGCGGGCATTGTTGAAATAGCCTGCGTATTTTAGTTGTAACATTGTGAGATAGAGAATGTCCGCGCTCATATCGAAGGTATCAAAGTACCAGATGAAGCCGTCTTCGGAATAGCGCTCGATAAAATCAGAGGTACCATCGTAAGGGGTGCCTATTAGTTTAGCTATTATATCGGTACAACCGCCGATGATGCGTCCGCTGACATCGAGTTCTCCGGTATTAGGTTGACTTGTGCCGGGGAAGTAAACATCCCAGCTGACAGGGGTGTCAAGTATGACTTCCTCCCAACTGCGATGGGAATCCCAGAGATCATACGAATGCTGGTCAACAATGTTGCCACCTAATATTTCCAAGGCATTAGTCTGGTATTCGTGAAGCGGACGCCAGTCGAATGAACCGGCATTGACACCATAGATGGTCGCAATATCCAGAACTGTAGTCATATAGTAGAGAATATTGGTCGGATCCGAATAACCGCAAACCCACTTTGGATTGGACTGAATGAGATCCTTATCGAGATAAGGCAAAATCTCATAGTTGTAGTCTCCTCCTGTAGCCGCAATAACAGTCTTAACCGAGTCATTGCGGAGCAGGGAATGAAATTCATCAGCTCGAATGGATGCCTCTGCCGAGCGCTCGCCTTCATTTCGAACGGAAGGGGTTTCTATAACATTATAACCACGCTCTCTGATGGCAGAGAGTGACAAGTCGAATGATTCAAGTTTGTGACCGACACCTGCGCTGGGAGCACAGATACCGATTGTGTCGCCATTCTGCGGGAAATTAGGATAGATCATTTGGCCTCCATAGATGATAGTGTAAAGACTGTGAAAAATTATAATACTGTTGCAGAAAAATATTGATAAATAAATAACAGAGTTGTATAATTACACAGGTGTTTTACTTGGTAAATTATTAACTGAAACTGACTATTTATTAACCAAAACTGACTAATAATTATCTTTTCTTGTTCGAAAATATAAACAGAAGTAAAATAACCTTGTTAGAGTATACCTTGCTTGGTACGTGTTGACAAGGTATAGGAAGCTATATGGAACGTTTAATATTCATTTTATATGAAGGAGGCACGGGCATATGAAAGTATCAGTTGTTCCTTTCAAGGGAACCAAGGAACAGGAAGCCAAGTTGCTGGAAGTAATCAATGAGCACAAGGGACAGAAGGGTGCACTCATGCCAATCATGCAGGCTGCACAGGATATCTACGGATACCTTCCATACCAGGTTCAGAAGATTATTGCTGATGAAACAGGCATTCCTATTGAGAAGATCTACGGAGTAGCTACATTCTATGCACAGTTCTCAATGCAGCCTAAGGGCAAGTACGTTGTATCAGTTTGTCTTGGTACAGCTTGCTATGTTAAGGGCTCCGGAAATGTTCTGGAAGAAGTTGAGAAGGTGCTTGGAATTAAGGACGGCGAATGCACTCCTGATGGTAAGTTCTCAATCGAGACTTGCCGTTGCGTAGGCGCTTGCGGACTTGCTCCGGTTATGATCGTTGATGGCGATGTATACGGCAAGATGAAACCAGAGATGGTTGCAGACATTCTTGCTAAGTATGAGTAGGCTACAGGAGGATTAATCATGAAAACACTGCAAGAACTCCAACAGATTAAAGAGGCAAAGCAGGGCCAGGTTAACATCAGATTTAATCCTGATGAAGCCGAAGCTGCTAAGAAGACTTACATCCTCGTCTGCGGCGGTACAGGTTGTACATCTAACCACAGCGGTGAGCTCGTTGAGAAGCTCAACAAGTTGATTGCTGATGCAGGCAAGAAGGATGATATCGAAATTATCCAGACCGGATGCCAGGGCCTTTGTGCTAAGGGACCTATCATGGTAGTTCATCCCGGAAACACTTTCTATCAGGAAGTTACACCTGAGATGGTTGATCGTATCTTCAGCGAGCACGTTATTGGCGGCAAGGTTGTTGAAGAGTACTTGATGAAGGAAGAGGGCCCTAACGGAGAGGACATTCTCTACGTTGACTCCGCTTTCTATAATGACCAGCTCAGAATGGCTCTCCGTAACTGCGGAAAGATCAATCCTGAAGACATTGATGAATATATTGCAAGAGAAGGATATGAGGCTCTTGCTAAGGCTCTGACCAAAATGACTCCTGACGAGGTTATCCAGACAGTTCTCGACTCCGGCTTACGTGGTCGTGGCGGCGCAGGATTCCCAACAGGTAAGAAGTGGTTATTTGCCAGCGGTAACAGAGGCGAAGTTCAGAAGTATGTTGCATGTCACGCCGTCGAAGGTGACCCGGGTGCATTCATGGATCGTTCTATCTTGGAAGGAGACCCACATTCAATTATTGAGGCTATGGCTATTGCCGGTTATGCTATCGGAGCTAATCAGGGATACATCTACGTAAGAGCAGAGTACCCAATCGCTGTTGACAG
>JAZUDV010000060.1:0-8406 GCA_045639825.1 Anaerovoracaceae bacterium | reverse complement strand
AAGGGTAAGGTTCTGATTTCCGACCAGTCATCAATGTTCCTGTCTAAGCCATGCAACGTAGAAGACTACGGTGTAATTTGGGCTGGCGTACAGAAGAACGTAAAGTCGGAGGCCAAGCGGTCTTAGGAAGACAAGTTAAGGTGACAACTCCTTGGCTCACAGAACGACATGGCTACGATCCGACTTAAGGGTAAGGTTCTGATTTCCGACCAGTCATCAATGTTCCTGTCCAAGCCATGCAACGTAGAAGACTACGGTGTTATCTGGGCTGGAGTACAGAAGAACGTAGGACCTGCAGGTATGTCAGTAGTAATTATCAGAGAAGACCTCATTCCTGAGGAAGTTCCATCATTCTGCCCAACTTACCTGAGCTACAAGATCCACGCAGATAAGGATTCAATGTACAATACTCCTAATACATGGGCTATTTACTGCTGCGGTAAGGTATTCAAGTATCTGCTCGATAACGGCGGACTTGAGGCAATGCAGGCTAAGAACGAAGCTAAGGCTAAGCTGTTCTATGACTTCCTTGACCAGAGCAAGCTGTTCAACGGAAACGTAGAGCCAGCTGACAGATCTCTCATGAACTGCACATTCACTGCCGGTTCAGAAGAAGAGGATGCTGCTGTTGTTGCTGCAACTAAGGCTAACGGATTCGACAACCTCAAGGGCCACAGAAGTGTTGGTGGACTCAGAGCTTCCATCTACAATGCAATGCCACAGGAAGGCGTTGAGGCTCTCGTTGAGTTCCTGAAGGACTACGAGGCTAAGAAGTAGTAGCGTCAGCTTGAATTAATGACTATGAGCGGCTCCCGTGTACGGGAGCCGTTTTGCACAATAAGGAGATATTCCATGAGTACTATCTATATCACCGGACATCGCAATCCTGACCTCGATACGCTGTGTTCGGCATGCGCGTATGCCAATCTCAAGAATCAGATTGACCCTGACAATGAATACATTCCGATTCATTGCACACCGGTTTCGGATACGATCAAGAAACAGCTGAAGAACTTCGACCTTGATATTCCTATGTACAAGGCTGATGTTCATCCGAGAGTTAAGGATGTAATGCTCAACAGTGATTCTTTCGCACAGGCTGACTCCCCGATATACGGACTGGTTCAGTCCTACAGGGAGGATAGCCCGTCGGTACTGCCGCTTCACTACGGTAAGTCTTTTATTACGCTGGTTTCCACAGATGATATTTCAGCGTTCTTTATGAGGGAGAATCAAGGCGAGGAACCGTCGTACAGGTTCCCGGTTTACAATGTCGCCAAAACCATCCCCGGCAAATTGATTAGTGAAGGCAAGAGCCAGGTTGTTGAAGGCTCGATGCTTGCCGGCGCTGCGTCCAAGGAAGCCTTTGCAGAATTCCTTGACCGTGACAGCAAGTGCATTGTTTTCATGGGTGAGAGATCGGGCAATATTGACTATGCGATCAGGAAACAGGTGCCGGGAATCATTCTCACAACAATCAATGATGACGATGAGCTGGATATCGATTTCTCCGGCTACGAGGGCATGGTGTACACCACACCGCTCGGAACATCAGAAGCCATTCGCAGAATGAGAATGGTTGAGCCGGTTATAGGCATCGTAAGATACAAACCTGAGCTGATTCAGGCCAATGATCTCTTCTTCGATGCCAAGGAAATCTTTGCCAAGTCCAAATCCCGTGGTCTCGCAGTAATGAACGATGATGAATACGTGGGATTTGTAACCAGAAGATGCTTCCTGAACGCGCCGAGGACCAATATCATTATGGTCGATCACAATGAGGCCAAGCAGAGTATCTCCGGAATTGAAGAGGCTAATATCGTTGAGATTATTGACCATCACAGACTGAATGCGCTGTCGACACAGCTGCCGATCTTTATCGCAGCTGAGCCTCTTGGCAGCACATGCTCCATAGTTTTCCAGTTGTTCAAGAAGTATGGGGTCAGGCCTGATGTTACATCGGCAAGATATATGCTCACCGGATTATTATCAGATACACTTATTCTTCGCAGCCCTACAACGACTGACGTGGATCGCTCAATCGCCCTTGAACTTGCCAGCCTTGCAGGAGTCAAGGATATAACCGAATTCGGTACGGAAATGTTCAGTGTAGTTGAAGGCCTTGGCAAGCAGGATCCTATCACCAAGGCACAGTCAGACTTTAAGAAGTATGAGAACAATGATATTAGAATGGGCGTCGGACAGTGCGAGGCTGTTACATTGGATGATCTTGATGAGTATGCTGATGACTATCTCGCTGCACTTGAGAAGATCAGAGCTGATAACAAACTCGATTGGGTAACTCTGATGGTAACGGACGTTCTGACAGAGAACAGTGTGCTCCTGGTTACTGAGAGCAAACTTAACCGCGAGCTGCCATACAAAGCAATTCACAAGAACGTTTACGATATGCCGGGCGTAATGAGCCGTAAGAAACAGCTCCTGCCAACTCTGCTGTCAGTCACCTCAGCATAACATACAATAATGAGTTAGCAGATGTACTGCTTGGCATTTGATAGATGCCGATATATTAATGATAATCCCCTGCACATTTCTGTGCAGGGGTTTTTTCTATCTGAAAATTTGCGTGCGTAAAAACTTACAATAAATGTGTTTTTTCGTATATGTTCGCAGAATTTTTACGCGGGTGATGACTTCTTTGCTAGTTTTGCTGTGGCCGGAACGATATATCGCTATGCTTGTCCTACATTCAATTAATTGAATAATGAATTCATATTAAGAATAAGGAGGACAAGAATGACAGATAGAGATAAGAACACTGCCAAGAATCTGCTGATCGTTATGGCAATGCTGGTGGTTCTGGTTGTAGGAAGCATTGGAGCATACTTTACAGCTACAGATGAAGCGTCCAACAGTTTCACAGTCGGCAAGATCGCAGTTAAGATTGCCGAGCCAAATTGGTCGGCACTTACAGACACTAACGAGAATGATATTCCGGATGTTGCGGAGTGCGTCCTGCCTAATGCGCAGATTGCGAAGGATCCTACAGTAAAGAACACCTCAGAGAAGAACGATGCATTCGTATTTGTTAAGGTTACAGTTCCTAAGGCAACCATCCTGACATCAAATGTAGGTAGTGGAGCTAAGGCCAAAAGCGCTGTAGAGACCCAGCTCTTCCAGCTGAATGATTCAAATAACACAGATGCCGGAAATGGCCTCGTTTGGGCTGGTACTGATACATACAACACGGATTCCTGGTACCTGGTTAAGGAGGATACTTCCGCTGATAATGTAAATGAATACATCTATGCCTATGGTAACAGCGTAGCATGTACTGCATTAGCTGCAGGTGAGAGCACGGCACAACCTGTTTTCAACTCCGTTACCTTCTGTAATGCAGTTGGCGGACAGGAGCTTGAACTCAGCACACAGGCTATCAAGGTTGAAGCATTTGCAATTCAGTCAACAGATCTGACAGCAAATGACAAGACGGAACCGCTCGCAGTATGGGCAATTCTGAATGCGCAGGAGAGCTCCGGCGTATAAGAAATAAACCGGTATGAGAACCATAAGAATCACGATTTGCGGATTGTGCTGCGTAATATTGATAATTCTGTGCACCCCTATAGCTCAAGCTCAAATAACACACGTTTTCTCTTTTCGTAGCATAAATAATGCAGAAGGACTCAAGATAAGCCTTGAACAATATCAAATAGATGGAAATGGTAACAGGGTAGCAGCACAATCCAAATCGGTTCTGCCGGGCGAGAAGGTATCGTATATACCGGCAATAACGAACAAGGGAGCAGAATGCTATGTAAGATTGCGCATCAGGATTGAGATGAATGATAAGAACATTAAACACAAGTTGTCATATGATGATATTTACGGACTCGGTTCCGGCTGGAAGAAGATAGGCGATTATCTGTATTACACAAGAAAACTTAAACACGGAGAAACAGTCGATGTCTTCCGGGGAATAAAAATACCATATTACTGGACACAGAGAGAGCATGAATCCTGCGGTTTTACACTGTATGCAATAGCCGATGCCATACAGTCACAAAACTATACACCAAATTACACTTCAGATGCGCCGTGGGGTTCGGCTGTTATCAGGACAGGCGATGATAATATGCTGCGTTACTGGCTTGCGTTGCTCATGTGCATGATGGCTGTTGCAATCTATAGCTTCTGGAATAGAAGAGGGTAGGAAGATATGAAGATTACTCAAGTGTTAAGAAACGTTGCTGCATTAATTGCCGGGATGGTAATAGTGCTTGCAGGGCTGTGCTGGGCTGCCGGATATGAACCGGCGATAGTGATGTCAGGCTCTATGGAACCTGTTTATCACACGGGCTCGGTGTTGCTGGTTGATAAGAATCAGAAGGATGCAGTCGGAGTAGGCGATGCAATAGCGTTCACCACGGGCGGAGAATATATAGCACACAGAATAGCCAAGACTTGTGATAAAGGCTTTATAACAAAGGGTGATGCTAATGACAGTTGTGATCCTTGGGTAGTTGGCTATGCAGATGTTAAAGGTAAAGTGGTAATGTCCATACCCAAACTGGGATATGTCTTCAAGGCATTGTCCGGAACTGCGGGAATTATAATAGCTGCCACTATGGTAATAGCCATGGGACTATCCACTCTGATTGTTCATGAAGATGATAATGCCGGTAATAACAAAGCCTCAGCGTAATGCTGGGGCTTTGGTCTATTCATTGATTATCAGTCTGTCATCGATTGGTCCACCGACGTTTTTGTGTTCGGACATCCAGTCGCAGAGTGTCTGGAATGCGTCTGTTGAAGCCGTTTTGACTTCCCCGTACTTCTCAAACTCTTCAGGCTTCATGCCGAATCCGATTTCTGAATTCATGAAGTAGAACTCCTGCATTGCTATTACATACTGCTTGTCATCCTGTACGGGCTCTCCATGTATTGTGAGATTGGTAATCTTGTGCTTGCTCTTGGAATATTCGATATGAATACTCTTGGATGTCTGATACATTGTCTCATGGTGTTTATCAAGGACATCATCTCTCAGTGCATATGTCAGCATATGTCTCAGCTGGGCACCATCTACAATGAATTTGTAAATCTTGCCGTCGTATGGATAAGCTTCTCTCAGTACCTGAAGTGTTACGGTCATATCGAGAGAGTAGCATCTCATGCTGGAAGAAGCGAGCAGGAATGCATCAACGCCCGGAAGCGACTCGTGGAATGCATCTGCGAATAACTGACCAACCTCTGTAGGATTGATTCTTCCGAAGTTGTCTAACTCGCGCTTGAGCCTTGTTACCAGTTTGCTGTATTTGGTGTCCACATCGAATGCATATGTGCTGATCATTGCTCTTGTCATCAGATCGATAGGGCAGTGATCCTCATCTACAGGCACGAGCTGATATTTGTAATCAACAATTTTGGAAGCCTCTGTGTCAAACTTGAGATCAAGATGTCCGATATGAGTGTTTTCCATACCTGCCTGGAGGATGAGTATGCCATTCTCAATTACAGGCTGTTCGAGATAAGTGTGAGAATGAGCACCTACGATTACATCTATGCCCATTGACGGATCAAGGGATTTTGCCAGCTTCACATCTGCTTCATACCCGATATGGGTAACAAGGACAGTCATGTCGATATGCTTGTCCTTGTTGGCAAGCCTTTGATATATTTTCTTGATCTCTGTAGGAGTTGAGCAAATCTCTACCAGCTCACCTACAAGTCCTTCCGTCTTAGTCTGGTCTACGATGTTCTTGGTGAGAAGTCCGATGAAGAGGACATTCATACCATTTATTTCCATGACATGATAAGGCTTGAAGAGGTGAACTTCCTTGCCCTTGACCTTGAAATTGGTATTGACGATTGTTGCATCAAGGCACTTTTCAACAAAGAGCATATGGGAAATACCATAGTCAAGTTCGTGGTTTCCAAGCGCGAAGATGTCCATATCAATCATGTTGAGGATGTTGGCTGTGGATAGGCCTTGGTAATCACTGTCAATCAGCGAACCCTGGAAAACGTCACCGGCATTGATGTAAACAGCATTAGGGTTTTCACTCTTAACCTTGCTGACATAACCGCTTACCTGAGCAAGGCTGCCCTTGAGCTTACCGTTTTCATCCTTCTCACCAACGAAGTGTCCATGCATATCGTTGGAATGAATAATTGTTAGGTCTTTAATACTCATTATAATTCTTCCTCATTATTCTTAACATCGTACTGGAGAAGGTTACGTGCCATCATTTCAACTGACTTGGCAATCTCGTAAACGATTTCCAACGATGGTCCATAGAAAATAGCGCCATGATGTGGCAGTATAGCTGCGTGTGTGTCTGACAGAACAGCTAATGTGTCAACAATTGTTGCCCTCTGGTCATCAGGTTTATACGGAACGATTTTGACGTCACCGATAAGCTGCTGAAGATTAGGGTCGGAGATGGCAAAGCCGGCTTCACATGCGGCGAAAACACTGCACGCATTGGAGTGAGTGTGAATAATCGCATTGCAGCCAGGTAAGAACTGATACATTTTGGCATGTAGCGTTGCATCAGAACTTGGAGTTCTCTGCTTGCCATATTCGAGATCATCGATGCTGACATGTACTATATCTTCAACATGGGTGTCAAAGTAGTCCATTGAAGATGGACTGATCAACATCTCGTTGTCGCCGGTTCTCATTGAAAGGTTGCCTCCGGTTCCAAATACAAGATCTTCCTTGACCAAGCTCTTTCCAAATTCGATAACTTTGTTCCTGAGTTCGAAATCATCTTCCTCAAAACCAATATAGTCTACCTGCTTGGTACTGTCGTTGGTAGGAACGTAATCTGTGGCATATTCTTCTTTAATCTTATTAGCGAGATTCGTGTCGAAAGCCTTGGCTCCGCCCAGCATCTTACCGTGAAGATAGGCTTCGCATTCCTTGTGAAGAATGTGAAGTGCGGAAACTGCATTCTTGGCAGTGCGACCGACTGCTACAGCACCTACGCCTTTAATCAGGCATATATCGCTGTTATCGATACAAATAAGAATCTCGTTAGGTGTAGAGTTGTCAGCAACAGGAATCTTAGCTCCTGCCAGCTGAGCGGCATCCTCCAGCATCGTAGGAAGTGAAGACAGCTCGTTGGACACATTAACGGTATCCTGAGAACAGCCGAAGATGAAAGCGTTGATATCAGGTCTGGTGCGGAAAATAGCGGCAAAGTCGCCATCGTTAATATTGCAGATGACGAGGTCATCCTCTACGATAGCGGAAAGCAGCTTGTTGCCACCTGACATCAGATATGTCTCATCGTTAATTCTCAGTGCAACCTGTCCGTATATTTTCTTGAATCTGCCATGGAATCCCTTCATAGCATTGAGAAGGGAAGTGATAGCGGTTTCTTTAGTCATAAATACCTCACAGAATGATTTTCTCTGAAACGCTGTTCCAGGTAATACTGCCAGTATCCGGAACGGTAACAGCGTTATTACTTGCGATATATTTTATAGCCTGACTCAGTGCCGTTGCAAGGTTATTCACATAATCTTCACGGCCTTTTTCTGATGGCGAATCCATGCTTAACATCTCAGGCATAGGAACGTAGATGATGTTGGAATCCGGAACATTTCTGCTTATCCAGTCCTGCATTCCCGGCAGATCTGTACTGATAGGCAGCAGACCTGAAGCCATGGCCTCAATTACGGCGAGATTCAGACCCTCGTAATATGAAGGCAGTACGAAGATATCGTTAGCCTTATAAATCTTGGCGAGTTCGATCTGTGGGATTTGTCCCAGGTATTTGATGTAGTCAGGACTGTGATCCAACATGCACTGAACATCTTCGTCCTGGCATCCGCCGACAAGAGTGACGTTAAAGTCCGGAAATGCGGGATCCTTGGCAAGAGACGAGAATGCAGATAGAAGCTCAGGCACTCCTTTGGCCTTGCTCATTTTGCCTGCATAACAGATTCTTACAGGACTTAACGGGAGATGCTTAAATCGGTTCTCTGAATTGAAGAGTCTGCTGTTATAACCGCTGCCGACAACGCAGACTTTATCAGCGGGTATATCAAACAACTCGGAAATCTGAATTGCCTGCTCATCGTGAAGTGCGAAGACTTTATCCAGCTCGGATATTTCAGGTTTAACGATAGGGGCTATGGTCGGGCAACTCAGCATCTGACGAAGATCTGTGCCGTGGCAGATGCCGTACACCTTTCTGTCCGGGAAATGGCGTCTGACAATAGCGGTCAGAAGGAAGAGGTGATGGCACACGATGAGGTCAGGATCAAGGGCATCAACAGCAGCAATAATCTGACGAACGAAAGCGGATTCAAATTCGAGTATCATGTCCTCCGTCATATCCCTGTATCTGGTTGATTCGTATGGCATTGAATCAGACATACCAACGATAGGGAAACTGATGTCCCCGAGAACAGAGTTGGGTTCTCTATGCG
>JAZUDV010000059.1:0-13659 GCA_045639825.1 Anaerovoracaceae bacterium | reverse complement strand
CTCAAGGTTATCAACCTGAAGACTGACCCACAGCTGATGGGAGCTCTCGGAGCAGCTGAATTCGCTCGTCAGAAGGGACAGGCTAAGTAAGCCGAAAGGAGTTTACTATGAAGAAGAATAAATGCTGTGTTTGCAAGACTGCAGGATTGCTTCTTAAGGTCCTCGGAATTGCGACTGGTACATTGTTTGTGGTATATTTCCTGAATCTCGATCAGAAAGTGCTGTCATGGTGCTATAAGAGGGTTAACGAAATATTCGACCGCAAGCCACAGGATATTAAATTCTAATTTAAACTATAGACGGTTAGCATTCTATCGCGATGTACGGCTCTTGCCTCGTTGCGGCGACGCAGCGGTACTAAGTTCGAACTTCGCAAGAATCTACAAGTAGCTTCTTGCTCGTTCTCGCTAAGTGCCGGCTGCCGCAAAGACATCGCTTATTGAACGCTAACCGTCTTATACTTTCAATTATAAAGGGATAACAATGGAACTCTATAATAGTATTATTGAGAAAGTTAATAAGGAGCTTGGTTCGGTTGAACCAAAGCGTTTTGTATATAAGGAAGAGAATGCGTGGGAGGATGTTGGTGCTAATCAGCTCATTATGCTGAAAGAATCAGCTTATGAGCTGGGTGGTGACAACAAACCAGCAGTTCATCTGTCAATGGTTACTTCGGGAAACTATGTTGATGGAGATGAGATCGTTGTAATCGGCAAGGATCTTAATGAACTAAACGGCAGCTCCTCATTCGCGAGAATTGCATTTGTTAAGGTTAATGAGCTCGAAGGTGAGGGTGATGAGGACACTGAGAAGCTGTTTAGAGCCATTCAGGATATCGACTTTGTCAAGTATCATGTATATCCTAAGGGCTATATGATTCGCTCATCCAGTGACAGTTTTCGTGAACAGGTAAGAGTTTCTAAGGAGGCTGTCGCTAAGGGTATCTGCTTTGAGAAAGTCGGAGCTGCATATATCAAGCAGTACAAGAAGAATCCTGCAATTGAGGCTGTTAAACTGATTTTCGTGACAGCAGACGATGCGGACTTTGCAGAGCTCAAGAAGGATGCAAGGAAGGCTCAGGATATTACCAAGGCATTATCCAAAATCCTTGAGGGCATGGCGACAGATTGTCACACTTGCTCATTAAAACCTATCTGCGACGAAGTTGAGGGCATGAAAGAACTTCACTTTGGCAAGAACAAGAGCGAATTTAAGGGTTAGTGACTGACTTTCAGCGGTGACTTGCTTACCCGACTACAACACATAGTCAATTGTGTGGTCCTCGTTCATGTAAACGATACGGTCACCGAGCAAGTGGGCGAGGTTATCGTCATGTGTTGAGATGATAAGGGTCTTGCCGGCAGATTGAAGCTCCTGCAGGAAGTCAATCAGCCAGTCCTGTGTAGACTTGTCGAGACCGGCGAGAGGCTCATCAAGTACAAGAATCTCCGGATTCATGCTGAGGACGCTTGCGAGGGCAACACGCTTCTTCTCGCCGCCGGAGAGATGATACGGAGCACGGTCCTTAAGATGTTTAATGTTAAGAAGAGTTAGCAGATCGCTGACTCTTTTTTCTGTTTCATTTGCGGACAAACCCATCTGAACCGGTCCGAATGCAATCTCATCGTGAACGTTGTTGCAGAATAGCTGAACATCGGGATTCTGGAATACGAACCCCATGCGCTGGTGCAAGTTCTTGGAAAAGTGACTATCCTTCATTTTGGCAGGAGTAATTAATTCGCCGTCGAAATAGTATTCTCCTTCCTCTGCGAAGATAAGTCCGTTGAGCAATTTGAGCAGGGTGGACTTGCCGCATCCGTTGGAGCCTTGAAGGACGACAGTATCACCCTTGTTGATCTCAAGGCTAACATGTCTCAGGGCTACAAGCCCATCATATGCATAACATAGATTATCAAGTTTAATCATTGCTCTTTCTCCTATATTCTCCTTCGAATCCTCTGCACTGCATTGCCTGGAACATTTCTTCGGACAACTGCCTTGATTTGAGGAATGTCACTCCCAATACACCTGACATAGACTGAGCTTTGGTATTGTTGCGTCCTATAGATCTCAGCTTGAGAGCGTTCAGCATATCCATGCTGATATTGCCCAGTATCACTATGTATTTCAAAGTTATATCCAGTGTAAATATGAACACGTCCGGTATATGAAATGCTGCAAGTCCTGCGGTGAGTTTGTTCCACTCAGTAGTGCATGACAGGACAGCTATAAGTCCGACTGATACGAAGACTTTGGTGGATACCGTTAACATAGACTGCGGTGAACCGAGGAATACTGCCGGAATCAGTATCACTGCGGATAGTAAGGCTGCAACCAGTGAGGTTGAGATAGTTCTCACTAAGAGCTCGTCTTTAAGAAAACAGATATGAGCCAGCAGAACGGCAAGTATTATGTAAACAATCAGCATATTGCGAGCAAGCGATGTGATTAGTATCATCGCAAGGCATACGACAAGCTTGAGCGGAGCCGGATACTTCGAACCATAAGAGACTGTTTTGGTACGAAAAGAAGCAAGCATGCTCATCAGAGAGAGTATGCTGCGAGTCAGGAAGCCGTCACGATCCTGTGGTGCATTGTATTCTTCTTGCTCCTTAAGCCAATCAGGTATCATAGTTAATCTGTTATGCGGCTAGAATTTCGTGTGTCTCTTCATCTTGGTTGAGATAAGTCTGAAAATAATAATTGATAATAGTACTCCGATGACTGCGGACAGTATGTATCCTGCTGCGTCCGGAAGTCCGGCTATTGAGTAATCAGGGAAGAGGGAAGCCCAGCTGAACTCTTCGGTCATAGTTGGAATCTCAGATATTTCCCATTCTCCCCAAGCTGTGCCGCTGGCGATCAGACCGAGCGGTGTTGCTGCAATCAGTATTGCAAGTAGTATAAATACAGGGAAAGTATTCTGCTTTGCTATATCGGCCGGAGCGGCATCACGTAGCATTCCCGGTGAAGTTTTGTATATGAAAGCATATAGGGCAACAGTGAATATGACTTCGGCTGCACCGAATATGGTCAGGTGACCCAGCATCATTGCCGGTATGGATATACTGAGTCCGTATGGGCAGTAGAGAGGAACTCCTGCGGCAGTATGGAAGAGCGCAGGCTGAATACCGAACTCTATTGCTGCAGCAAGTGCAGCTGCGTTGATGCCGAGATACGAACCTATACCTGATGCAATCAGTTTGCTGCCGACCGATGCGTTCAGGCTATCAGCGTGCAGGATGCGAACCACCAATTTGTATGTGTAATAGCCAACATAAGGCAATAAGAACGCCATATTGAAACAGTTGGCGCCGAATGCCAGTATTCCTCCATCACCGAATAACAGAGCCTGTATCAGTAGCGCTATAGTAACTGCTATACAGGCAGCTTCGGGACCAAGTAACAGTGCGATAAGTGTACCTCCGACTGCATGACCTGTTGTGCCGCCCGGCATCGGAATATTGAACATCATTGCAACGAAAGAGAAGGCGGCACCTACACCGAGCAGAGCCATTTTCTCTTTAGGTATTTCCGCTTTGATTCTTCTGATGGAGTGCGTCCACACTGGCACTGTTGCAGTTGCTACAACGGCGCATGTTGACGGACTCAGATAGTTGTCAGGAATATGCATTTTCTTCTCCTTCGATATCTGTTGTGTTATCTGACACTTATGATTATAATTGATATATCCCCCGGATGTAAGCCCGGCAGGGGGATGCATAATGAAATTAATTAATCGTTGCAATTTCAACGTTATTAGGAGGTAGATTATATGGCAAATACCGTATCCCCCCATACTCACACTCATGAACATGGACATGAGCATGGTCATGGACACACCCACAGCCACGAGAATAAGAAGGCTGTTATCAACAGAATGTCCCGTATCATCGGACACATGCAGTCCGTTAAGAATATGGTAGAAGATGATCGCGACTGCAGTGAAGTACTGATTCAGCTATCAGCTATCAATTCAGCTGTTCAGAGTGTGTCTCGTGTAATTCTCAAAGAGCACCTCTCAACTTGCATTGTTGATGCTGTTAAAGATGGTGACTACGAATCCGTGGATGAGCTTAACAAAGCAATCGATAAGTTCATGCGTTAGGTGAAGCTATGACAGATGTAAATATTATTGAATTAAAAGAATCAATTCTGGAGGACAACGACGCTGACGCTGAGAAGCTAAGACAGGATCTGAAGGGAAGGAAGATATGTCTGATGAATCTGATGTCCAGCCCGGGCAGCGGTAAGACTACGACCTTGCTGGCACTTAACAGGTTCTTCGAGGGCAGGATTAGCTGGGGCGTTATGGAAGCCGACATTGACTCCGATGTTGATGCGAGAACAATGCAGGCTGCCGGAGTGCCTTCGATACAGCTCCACACAGGTGGAATGTGCCATCTGGATGCAGATATGACAAGACAGGGCATCAATGCTTTTAATAGGGACGATCTTGATTGTATCGTGCTTGAGAATATCGGCAATCTGGTGTGCCCGGCAGAATTTGACACAGGTGCTGCGATGAACCTCACACTTCTCAGTGTGCCGGAAGGTCATGACAAACCTGCCAAGTATCCGCTGATGTATGAGGTTTGTGATGTTTTGGTCGTTAACAAGATGGATGCGCTACCTGTTTTCGACTTTGACAAGACACAGCTGGAAGCCTATGTCAGAGAGCTTAATCCTGACATCAAGATATTTTATATCAGTGCCAAAACAGGCGAGGGCGTGCGTGAGCTAGCGGATTACCTGGTAGATTATGTGAAAGAGTGGAACAGATAATGGGCAATGTAAGAACAATCACAATTAATGAGAGCATCTTTGCCGATAATGATATTGTTGCACGTGAGAATCGTGAGAAGATGACCAAGAATGGTACGTTCTTCATCAATGTAATGTCTGGCCCGGGAGCAGGTAAGACAACGACGCTGACCGCTCTGATCAATATGCTGAAGGATGAGTATAAGATCGGCGAGATGGATGTGGATATCAAGTCGACTCTTGATGCCCAGACTGTAGCGGATGCGACGGGCTTGAAGTCTATGCAGATTCATAACGGTGGGCTTTGCCACATTGATGCTGATATGACAGCCAGAGCTCTCGAAGAATATGATACAGATGGTCTGGATCTCCTGATAATGGAGAACATCGGTAATATGGTGTGCCCGGCTGAATTCGACACAGGTGCACACAAGAACGTGATGCTGTGGAGCATTACTGAAGGAGACGACAAACCGCTCAAGTACCCGCTGATGTTTACAGTCAGCGATGTAATACTGATTAACAAGATTGACGCAATTGACTATTTCGATTTTGACTTTGATCTCGCAGAACAGCACATACGCTCGCTTAATCCCAAGTCGCTTATCTTCAGAATCAGTGCTAAGACAGGCGAAGGCATGGATGCTGTAGCGCAGTGGATTAAGAACGAAATTACATCTTTGAGAGATAAATAACTAACGAGCAGAGAACAAGGAAAAACATATATTTTGTGTTAGTATGAAGGTGTAAAGTATTTATTTCTATTGTTTACAGGAAGGAAAGGAAGAATGTCACAGATTAGAATTATCAGACCATCAGAGGCAGATAAGATTATGAAATCCCTCTATGGCGATCTTTCAAGAAGACTTGAAGGTTCACCTACAGGTAACTGCCCGGTAGAGATGACAAGCGCATTTCTCAAACTGTGCCTGGCACAGAGCTGCGGAAAGTGTGTTCCTTGTCGTGTCGGCCTCGACAAGCTGTCCGCTATTTTCGACAGAATTCTCGAAGGCGATGGCAAAATGGAAGACCTCGATCTTATCGAAGAAACTGCATTGTCCATTTCACAGTCAGCAGACTGTGCAATCGGATTTGAAGGTGCCAAGCTCGTACTCGATGGTTTCAGAGCTTTCAGAGATGACTATGAAGCGCATATCAAGAAGAATGTCTGCGCAGCTAAGGTTAGCGAGATCCCTTGCATGGCAGCATGTCCTGCACATGTTGATATCCCGGGATATATTGGAAATGTTCAGGCCGGTAAATATGATGACGCTATCAGGATTATCAGAAGACAGAATCCGTTCCCAAGCGTTTGCGGACTGGTTTGCGAACACCCTTGCGAGAAGTTCTGCAGACGTCAGCTCGTTGATGATGCTGTAAATATCAGAGGACTCAAGAGAGTTGCAGTTGAGAAATCCGGAGTTGTTGATCCACCTGCATGCGAAGCTGCTACAGGAAAGAAGGTTGCAATCATCGGTGGAGGTCCTTCCGGACTCACAGCGGCATACTATCTCAAGTTGATGGGACACGAAGTCAAGGTGTTCGATCAGAGAGAGAAACTCGGCGGAATGCTGAGATATGGAATCCCACCATACAGACTGCCTGATGAATGGCTGGATAAGGATATCGATGCTATTCTTAAGACAGGAATTACATATGAAACAGGAGTATCCGTAGGTAAGGATATTAAGCTGGAAGATATCAGAAAAGAATTCGATTCTGTATATATCGCTATCGGAGCTCAGGCAGCTTCAAGTCTGAGAATTCCGGGAGAAGATGCAGAGGGCGTTATGTCAGCTGTAGAAATTCTGCGTATGATTGGCGACGGTGAGCGTCCTGACTTCAGTGGCAAGACTGTTGTCAT
Source organism: Anaerovoracaceae bacterium (assembly GCA_045639825.1). GTDB lineage: Bacteria > Bacillota > Clostridia > Peptostreptococcales > Anaerovoracaceae > Crickella. Next base: position 7,031 of record JAZUDV010000059.1, on the reverse strand, counting down.
TGTCGGAGGCGGTAATGTAGCAATGGATGCCACAAGAACCTCCATTAGACTCGGTGCTGACAAGGTTGTCTGCGCATACAGAAGAAGAGTTGAAGATATGACTGCTCAGGCTGAGGAAATCGAGGGAGCTATGGCAGAGGGCGCTGAAATCATGAGCCTGATGGCACCTGTAAGAATCGATGTTGATGAGAACAACCACGTTAAGGCAATGGTTCTCCAGAGACAGATTACAGGCCCGGTAGACAGAGGCAGACCTTCTGTAAGAAATGCAGATGTTCCTGAGACTTCAATCGATGCAGATATCGTTATCGTAGCAATCGGACAGAGCATTGACTCTGATGCGCTTGCTCAGGTAGGTGTTCCTACTAACAGGAACAGAATCGTAGCAAACCTCGCTGCAGAGGTAACTGACATGGATGGCGTTTTCGCAGGCGGCGACTGTGTATTCGGACCTGAGACAGTTATCAGAGCTATCGAGGCAGGTAAGGTTGCAGCGATTACAATGGATGAATACCTCGGCGGAGATGGTGAAGTTAGGATGGATGCTGACAGAACAGCCGCATCCTACAAGTTCACTACAGCTTGCGGAAGAGTTAACATGACTGAAAGACCTGCAGGTGATCGTAAGTACGACTTTGACCTTATGGAATACGGCATGAGCGATGAGGAAGCAGCTCAGGAATGCTCAAGATGTCTGAGATGTGACCACTATGGTCTCGGCAAGAGAAAGGAGGGTAAACTCTAATGGCTAAGATTAATCTGACTATTGACGGACAGATGGTCTGCGTTGAACAGGGTACTACTATTCTGGACGCAGCTAAGTCCATTGGAATTAACATTCCTACTCTGTGTTACTACAAGGATCTGAATGATATCGGCGCGTGCCGTATCTGCGTTGTTGAGATTGAGGGACAGAGCAAGCTGAATGCTGCATGCAACACTCTCTGCGAGGAGGGAATGGTTGTAAAGACCAACTCCAGAAGAGTCCTCAAGGCAAGAGAGACCAACCTCAAGCTGATTCTTTCCAAGCACGACGGTTATTGCCCTGCTTGTACAAGAAATGGCAATTGCAAACTCCAGGAACTGGCAAGCGATATGAACATCTACCATGTTCCTTATGAGAGAACTATTCTCAAGACTACATGGGATCCTAGCCTTCCTTTTATCAGAAGAGAAGGTAAATGCATCATGTGCATGCGCTGTATCGAAGTATGCGACAAGATTCAGGGCTGCAATGTATGGGATCTGATCGGAACCGGCAGCCATGCAAGAATCGGCGTTAGAGAAGGACTGGATCTCAACGCAGCAGGCTGCGCTATGTGTGGTCAGTGCGTAACTCACTGCCCTGTTGGAGCACTGTTCGAGAGAGACGATACAGAAAAGCTGCTCGACGCTATTGATGATCCTAACAAGGTTGTTATTGCACAGGTTGCTCCTGCAGTAAGATCTGCATGGGGAGACGGACTCGGACTTGATCCTTCACTGGCAACTGAGAAGAGAATGGCTGCTGCAATGAGAAGACTTGGTGTTGATTATGTATTCGATACCAACTTCACAGCAGACCTTACTATCATGGAAGAGGGAAGTGAGTTCATCGAGAGAATGACTCATCCGGGAGAGTACAAGATGCCAATGTTTACATCTTGCTGCCCTGGCTGGGTAAGATTCGTAAAGCTTCACTATCCTGAGCTTGTAAACAATCTGTCCACAGCTAAGTCACCTCAGCAGATGTTCGGAGCAGTTGCTAAGAGCTACTTTGCTGAAAAGATCGGCAAGAATCCTGAGGACATCTTCTGCGTTTCACTGATGCCATGTACTGCTAAGAAGTTCGAGTGCGATGTTAATGAGGTTAACGATGCAACTGACAAGGACGTAGATATGGTTCTCACAACAAGAGAATTCGACAGACTTATCAGAAAGCTCAACATCGATGCAGCTAATATTCCTGAGGAAGAGTTCGACAGCCCACTCGGCAGCGGTACAGGTGCAGCAGTTATCTTCGGAGCTACAGGTGGAGTAATGGAGGCTGCTCTCAGATCAGCTTACTATCTCATCACAGGTGACAACGTTGATGCTGACGCTTTCCAAGAAGTAAGAGGACTCTGGGGATGGAGAGATGCCAAGTTTAAGGCAGGCGACATTGAGGTTAGAGTAGCTATCGCATCCGGTCTTGCTAATGCAAGAGCTCTCATTGAAGAAGTCCTTGCAGGCAGAGCTGAGTATGACTTCATCGAGATCATGGCTTGCCCTGGCGGCTGCGCAGGCGGCGGCGGACAGCCTATCAAGGACGGAGAGGAACTCGCAGGCGTTAGAAAGGAAAGACTCTACGAAATCGATAGAAATAACCCTCTGAGAAGATCTCATGAGAACCCTGATGTTCTTAAGATATACGAAGAGTATTTCGAGAAGCCACTCTCACATAAGTCACACGAATTGCTGCATACCAAGCAGGAAGACTGGACATTATAGAATCAGAAATATTATAATGAAAGGGCTCGAAAGAGCCCTTTTTGTAATTGAACATAGGGAATAGAAGTACCAATTTCCGGAAATACATAAGGAGGATTATTATGGCTAATCAAGAAACAATCAACAAGGTAAAATCATTACTGGAAGGTCACTGCTACGGACCACTCAAGGAAGCAGCAGAGGAATGGCTGGACAAGCTGGAAACTGAGGCAGAGAAGGTAGCTGAAGAGAAGCTCAAACCAATGCTGAAGGAAGGCGTTGCTACAGTAGAGGAAATGATTGACCTTTTCGGCTCTAAGGAAGGTATTGAGAAGTTTGGTGAGGATCTTGCAGGCAAGATCAAGGCACATGCTGAAGATCTTAAGGCTAAGGGCGAGAAGTTCTGTGATTGCGAAGCTTGTCAGAAGGCAAGATCCATCCTGGAAGATCTCGGCGAGAAGCTTGATGATATTTTTTAATTAGGAGAAGATTTTATGAAATATGCAATATACGGTGCCGGATCTCTGGGAACGGTTCTTGGTGCCTACATTACTCAATCGGGTACACCGATTGAACTGATCAACAGGAACAAGGCACATACAACAGCTCTCAAAGAAAATGGCGCTACAATTCGTGGTACTGTTGATATGCACGTTGAAGTTGACGCCAAATTCCCTGGTGAAATGTCCGGAAAATATGACGTCATCTTCCTAATGACAAAACAGCTGCATAACCCTGAAGTAGTAACAACACTCAAGGATTTTCTTAGTGAGAATGGTGTTATTGTAACTCTTCAGAATGGAATTCCTGAACCGGGTATTGCTGAGATTATCGGTGCCGAGCGCACTATCGGCTGTGTCGTAGAATGGGGAGCAACCATGGATGAACCCGGTTGCAGCATTTTGACCAGTGAACCGGAATCGTTGTCATTCCACATGGGCAAGATGGAGGGCGTCTCCGACGAGATGTTCAACCTCGTTAAGGAGCTGTTGGAGAAGATGTGTCCTGTATACATCGAGGACAATCTTATCGGAGCAAGGTGGTCCAAGCTGCTTATTAATGCTACATTCTCAGGTATCGGTACTTGCGTTGGCGGACTCTTCGGCGACGTGTCGGAGAGAGCTGAAGCCAAGCAGGTAGCTATCAGATGCATGAAGGAGTGTATTGACGTGGGGCATGCTGCCGGCGCTGCTTTTGCACCTGTTCAGGGCAAGGACATTACCAAGCTCTTCTATTACAGCAATCCTGTTAAGAGAGCGTTTGGACTGGTACTGCTGCCTATAGCAATGAAGAAGCACAGACTCATTGAGCCATCGATGCTGCAGGACCTCAAGAAGGGCAAACCATGCGAGGTCGACGCAATCAACGGCGTAGTATGTGACTGGGGTAAGAAGTGCGGTGTTCCTACACCGGTAAACGACAGAATCGTGGAAATCATTAAGAAAGAACAAGCCGGAGAACTGCAGCTGGAGTACTCCAACATTCACCTCTTCGACGATCTGCTCAGATGGGTAGATTAGTGATTCAGATTTTGTAAGAATTAGAGATAGATGAATTTCGAAGAAAACAATAGGTTATATAACAATACAACAGGGAACAAGGTCATGTGGTTTATTGCCATTGGCCTTGCTCTTCTTGTGTTTGCTTTTACCATTAATGGTGCAACGGCATATATAGGTGGCTCTGAACATGCCGTGGATGGATATATGTACACTGAAGACGGCAAGTTTGAGGTGACCGGAAGTATTCCGCGTGGTAGTGAGGTTGCAAGGACATTTACCAAGCAGACTTACAATGGCGTAGATATGAGACTGGTCAGGTACAACGGCGAAGACTATTTCGTAGATGACAATTGCCTTTACTCTAATGACAATAATCTTGTAGTAGAGAAAGAAGTATATGTAAGGACGTCCGCCGTTATATATGAGAATGAGGAAGGCCCTGAAATTGCTTCCTTTATGAAGAAGGGTAGCAGAATGGATGTCCTCGGTTACGACAAACTCAGAGATGATGGTTACGTTAACAAGTATAAAGTAGCATATACAGACGTTACCGGTGAATCAGGCGAGGGCTATGTCTACGGCAAGTATATGGTTGGCACAGAGAAGGCTGCCAAGAAACACTACAACAAGAACGGTGAGTATGATAACGCCAAGAAGGCCAAATTCAGCTACAATCTCTACGGTGGCAAGGCAACCAATCTCGACTTTTATCCATATGAGAAGACTGCAATTGAAGGCAAGATAATTCCTGAGGAATGCAGAACCATGTATATCAACACCTGGGCTGCTGTTAATCCTGAGGATTATGTCAAATTGATTAAGAAGACAGACTGCAATGCGGTTGTAATCGATATCAAGGATGGCTCGATGACCTACCAATCAGATATCGTCAAGGAAACCAGTAAGCATTCTTACAAGGATAGCTATGCAACAGAAGAGGAGTTCAGAGCGGGTGTTCAGGCATACAAGGATACCGGGGTGTGGACAATAGGCAGAGTGGTTGTATTCAACGATTCCAGATATGCCAAGGATCACCCTGAACATTGCATTAAGAGCCCGGGCTATAAGAGTTGGCCAAGTGCTTATTCGAGAGAGGTATGGGAGTATAACGTCAAGATTGCACGTGAGGCCGTTGAGAAATTCGGATTTGATGAGATTCAGTTTGACTATGTGAGATTTCCTGAATCATCCTATAGCATGTCTCAGATCAAGAAGACCAAATTCCGCAACAAGTACAAGGAAGATAAATGTGAAGCTGTACAAGGCTTCTGTTTCTATGCAGCAGATCAGCTGAGAGAGGTTGGAGCATATATCTCAGTAGACGTATTCGGTGAGAGCTCTTATGGATATGTAACAGCATATGGTCAGTACTGGCCTGCAATATCCAACATAGTGGATGCAATTTCTGCCATGCCGTATACCGACCATACCGGTGGAGAGGGTGCATGGAATCATCCGTACAGAACGGTTCGCAATTGGGCGAAGACTGCAGCAAGAGAACAGAAGAAGACGCCGTGCCCGGCAATTCCAAGAACGTGGATCACAGGTTATGATACACCTTACTGGAATATAACCAATGATTACGGAGCTAAGGAACTTAAGGATCAGGTTAAGGCACTTAAGAAGGAGGGTTTGACCGGCGGCTTCATCCCATGGAATGTCGGCTCCAGCCTGGGTAAATACGAACAATACAAAACGGTCTGGAACAAGTAGTCCAGACCGTTTTTATTATTTCGATATTGTACCTCATGCGATGGATTTGTGCGTTAGATCTTCATTGCTACGTCCCATGCGCTCCAGATTACGTTACGCAGGTTGCCCCAAGCAACGCAAGTACCTACGCGGTGCAGGTGTCTGTTGTGGATGCTTGCGAATCTGTCGTTAGGAACGTGACCGAGTGAGTTAACTACGCAGTCGCACTCTTCCTTAGTAACTTCGCCTGTTTCGAGGTTTCTAATCATTACATAGTCGCTGCCGATTTCATCGATAACGCTCTTGTAGTAGATTGGAACTCCTGCGAATACGAGATACTCTCTCAGGAATGAGGAGTTAGCGAGGCATGTACCAGGTGTTGTAATCAGGTCATCGAGAGCCTCAACGATTACAGGATGTGCTCCGTGTGTAACCTTATCATATGCGATCTCGCATGCTGACTGTCCGCCTCCGATGAGAACGAACTTATCATACTGCTTTTCGCCGAGCAGGAAGTCTGTCAGTGAGATTGTCTTCTCAAATCCAGGAATCTGCAGAGTCTTAGGATATGAACCGATGGATACGATTACATCATCATAAGCCTTGAGCAGTGACTGAACGTCCTGAATCTCCTGTCCCAGTCTGATATCGAGATCGTATTTCTGAATCTCTCTTGCGTACCACTTGATGAGGTTCTTGTCTGCAACCTTGAATGACATTGCAGCAGCTGTGTTATAGAGACCGAAGAGGTGATTGGTCTTCTCGAAGATAACAGGATTGTGTCCTCTCTTCTTGAGTACGAGAGCTGCCTCGATACCGCCGATGCCGGCACCGATGATAGCAACGTTCTTAGGTTTGTCAGTTGGTACGATCTTGTACTTGTTGTGCTGCATTGTTGATGGAGTCAGAGCACAACGAGCGAGGTGCAGTGAGTCATCAAGTGTCTGAGTATTAGCTGTGTGTTTGCTCTTGGAGAAGCTGAAGCATGCATTGTGACATCTGATACATGGCTTGATCTCTTCTTCTCTGTCCTGAAGAATCTTAGTTACCCATTCAGGGTCAACGAGGTTCTGACGAGCAACACCGAGAGCATCAATCTTGCCAGCCTTGATTTCTTCAGCAGCCTTAACGATATCCATCTTACCTGCGCAAACAACCGGCTTGGAAGTGAACTTCTTGATGTGCTCAACATCCTCGAGGTTGCAGTTGTCAGGCATATATGCAGGTGGATGAGCCCAGTACCAAGAGTCGTAGGTTCCGTTGTCGCAGTCGAACATGTCGTAACCTGCATCCTCCAGATACTTAATTGCCTTCTCGGATTCTTCCATATCACGACCAAACTCTTCGAATTCTTCGCCAGGAACAGCTCCCTGGAGGAAGCCCTTGGTC
>JAZUDV010000058.1:0-2438 GCA_045639825.1 Anaerovoracaceae bacterium | reverse complement strand
TATGGCACAGGAAGCATTAGGAATGGTTGAAACAAGAGGTTTAGTAGCAGCTATCGAGGCAGCAGATGCTATGTGTAAGGCAGCTAACGTTACTCTCGTTGGTACAGAGAAGATCGGTTCAGGTCTTGTAACAGTTATGGTACGTGGTGATGTAGGAGCAGTTAAGTCATCAGTTGAGGCTGGTGCTAGCTCAGCAGGCGCTCTTGGTGAGCTCGTTGCTACACATGTAATCCCAAGACCACACAACGATGTTGAAATGATTCTTCCAAAAGTTAAGTAATTAATACGAAGTATGGAGTAATCCGTGTTTCATAGAATATTCGGAGAAATCACAACATGAGCAATTACAATGATGTTGAGCTTATAACAAGACTTGTTCTTGAGGCAATGGAAACATCATCTGAGAAACCAAAGATGACAGTTCCTATCGGAGTATCTAACAGACACATTCATTTATGCCAGAAGGACGTTGATACACTTTTCGGAGAAGGTTATCAGCTCACAAAGAAAAAAGAATTAATGGGCGGACAGTTCGCATCTAACGAAATGTGCACAATAGTAGGCTTAAAGCTTCGTGCAATTGAAAACGTAAGAATTCTCGGACCTGTAAGAAAAGAATCACAGGTTGAGATTTCAGCAACAGATGCCCGTACACTTGGAATCAAGGCTCCGCTTCGCCAGTCAGGAGACACAAAGGGCTCAGGTGCTATCGCACTTGTAGGACCTAAAGGCGTTGTATACCTTAATGAAGGATGTATCGTTGCAGCGAGACATATTCACATGGCCCCAGCTGATGCAAATGCAGCACGCCTGAAAGATGGAGATTTCGTATCAGTTCGCATGGGTAGTGACAGAGGAGCAGTACTTGATAATGTTAAGATCAGAGTTGATGAGTCATTCACACTTGAAATGCATATCGACACTGACGAAGCAAATGCCTGCCAGGTTAAGCAGGGAGATGTAGCTACTATTATATAGTTAATTCATTCAAAATAAGGAAGATAGAAATGATTATAGGCAAAGTTGTTGGAAGCTTATTTTCTACAAGAAAGAGCGAGAAGTTAGTTGGAAACAAGTTCATGATTGTTGAGCCTGTTGACACAATGAAGGGCAATGGTGATAACCTGGTTGCCATCGATATTATCGGTGCAGGAATCGGCGAATACGTGCTTGTAGCTCAGGGATCCGCAGCACGTATAGGCTGTGACATGGCTAATGCCCCTGTAGACGCAGCTATAGTAGGAATCATTGACGAAGGACAGGACTGGAGCAAGTAACAAATGACTCTCGATGAATTAAAATCAGTAGCAAGAGATGGTGGCGTAGTGGGAGCCGGCGGTGCCGGCTTCCCAAGCTATGCCAAAATGACACATAAATGCGACACAATCATTATGAACTGTGTTGAGTGTGAGCCACTTCTCAAGCTTCATAAGCAGTTATTAACTGCACATGCAGATACAGTTGTTGCAACTCTTGATGAATTAAGAGAAACATTCGGTGCAACAGAAGCTGTTATCGGACTTAAAAACGACCAGACGCACACAATTAACGTGCTTAACAGAATTACAAAGGACTATCCACATGTAAGAGTATGTCCTGTAACTCCATCATATCCGATGGGAGATGAAGTAATTCTTATATATGAAGCAACCGGCAGGGTAATAAAACCAGCTGGAATTCCTATTGATGAAGGTGTTGTTGTATACAACGTTGAAACAGTATTCAACCTTCACAGGGCATTCCATAGAAACCACCCGGTTACAGATAAAATCGTATCTGTTGTAGGTGAAATAGATCATCCTGCTTCAGTAAGATTCCCAATTGGTACAACAGTTGCAGATGCAATTAAAGCAGTTGGAAATATTACATGTGAAAATCCTGTTTACATCATGGGTGGACCAATGATGGGTAGAATGGGATATGAAGATACGGTTATAACTAAGACTACAAACGCAATTATTATACTGCCTGAAAACCATAAGGTAGTAACGCGTATGAACCCTAATTTACAGATAGAGAGAAGACGTGCGGCTTCATCATGTTGCCAGTGCAGAACATGTACTGACCTTTGCCCAAGACATGCACTTGGACATCCTATAGAGCCACACAGAATCATGAAAGCAGTAGCTAATCATGATGCAAAGGATTTGGAAGCATTTATCAACTCAGCTTATTGTTCAAGCTGCGGATTATGTGAGAAGTTCTCATGTCCTCAGTCATTATCACCAAGAAGTGTTATTGCTGAGTTTAAGAATGGATTAAGAGCAGCAGGAATAAAGCCTGAGAAAATCGAGAGTCCAGATCCAGTAGCAGTTGACAGAGAACTGAGAAAAGCACCTGTTAAGAGACTTAAGCAGAGACTTGATCTTGCAAGATATGATGTTCCTGCACCACTTCACGATATATGCAGGGAAGTTAACTCAGTTAAGATTATGATG
>JAZUDV010000057.1:0-24821 GCA_045639825.1 Anaerovoracaceae bacterium | reverse complement strand
GTCACATATGTGAAAGTTGCCCGAATCTTCAAAAATGCACAGCTAGCAAAAATCATCAAAAAATAGTAACAAGACATATTTGGCAAGACTACTTGGATATCTGTGAAGATGTTCGATTAACACCTGAAGGCAAAGAGCTTTGTCTACAGTCTGAAGGCGTATATACTATACGCCTTCTTTTCGTGGTATAATAACTGTACAGGAGAAATGATATAGTACATATGATTAGAACAACAATCTTAATTGATAATATTTCGAATAGGTCTGACCTGGTATCTGAGTGGGGACTGGCTATGCTGATTGAGTATGAAGGCATGAAGGTCCTGCTGGATACCGGAGCGAGTCCGAGATTTGCTGAGAATGCGAGAGCGCTGAATGTGGATCTGGCAGATGTTGATCTTGCTGTGCTGTCGCATGCTCATTATGATCATTCGGATGGCATGGAGACGTTCTTCCTAGCTAATAGCAAAGCGTCCATGTATCTCAGCCCGAACGCCTGCGAGAACTGCTATCACATTTTTCGCAAGTCCAATATTGCAGACCTCGAGACTACTGATGAAGAGGTTGTCTATGATGAGGACGGCGAGTACAAGAAATATGATGGCATAGCATTCGGCTGGCTGGAGAAATTCAAAGACCGCATTATATATGCTGACAGGGGCGTTTGTGAAATAGCCAAGGGTGTCTATCTTGTTCCGCATACAACTCCGGGACTGGAGAAACTCGGTGAGAAGGTCGGTCAGTATATTAAGGTTGGCGATGAATATATTCCTGATGATTATTCACACGAACAGAGTCTGGTATTTAAGACAGGTGAGGGATTGGCTGTGTATAACAGCTGCTCGCATGCCGGAGTGGATAATATTATCCGAGAGGTTGAGGAGGCTTTCCCGGGCGAGAAGGTAAGTTGTATGATCGGCGGATTCCATCTCTTTATGTTCGATGAGGATGAAGTTCGCGAGCAGGCTAGAGGAATGGCTGCAACAGGCATCAAGCATATTGTTACAGGTCATTGCACCGGTGCAGATCAGAATAAATGGCTGTCTGATGAACTCAGTAAGTACGGCGTTCGTGCCGAGCTGATGGAATGCGGACTAGTTATTGAGCAATAATTGGACCTTTACTACTATAGATACTTTTGATGGAAGGAGATACAGTTATGGCTGATATTGAGAAGACTATTAAGTCACTGGAATACAATAATTTTACTGTGAAGTACTTCGATAATGCAGAGGCTGCAGCCGAGTGGATAGATTCACAGATTGATGGGGAAGTCGTTGGATTTGGAGATTCCCAGACTATGCTGAAGATGCGCCTGTTCGATAGATTGTCATCGCATAATACTGTGTATGATCCTAACCAGAGCAAGGGCGAAGACGTGGAACCTGATGAGTTCCATGATCTGGCAAGAAACGCACTGATTGTTGATAGCTTTCTGACATCTGTCAATGCTATGAGTGAGACAGGCGAGATGATCAACATCGACGGAACAGGAAACAGACTTGCGGGTTCACTGTTCAGCCACAAAAAGATATACTTCGTTGTGGGAACGAACAAGATAGAGCCGACTCTGGAAAAGGCTATGTGGCGTGCGAAGAACATCGCTTCACCGATGAATTCTCTTAAGTATGACCTGCCTACACTATGTGTAGCTCATTATAAGAAAACTGGTGAGTATAAGTGTTTTGACTGCAACTCTCCTCAGAGAATATGTAACGCCACTGTTATATATCACAAGAGAATGGAATATCTCGAGGATGCAGTAGTAGTACTTATTGATGAAAAATTAGGCTTCTAGCCATCCAGCAATAGAACTTTTTTTTCGGAGGACACATATGAAGAGGAAATTGTTATCAGTATTACTTACCTTAGCATTGGTATTCTCTTTCATGCCGGCCGGTGCACTTGTGGCATTCGCTGATGGAGGAGAATATGCGGGCAAGATAGTTGTACTTCATTCCAATGACGTACATGGAGCGTTAGAAGGATACCAGTATATGGCAGGATTAAAGGCTGACTACGAAGCTAAAGGAGCTGACGTTATTCTGGCGGATGTAGGAGACTATTGCCAGGGCTCAATCTATGTCAGCGCATCCAAGGGAGCATCGGCTGTCACAGTTATGAACGCGGTCGGATATGATGTGGCTACACTTGGTAACCATGAGTTCAACTATGGTATAGAGCAGCTGACAAACAATCTGAATGCAGCTACATTCAAGGTTATATGTGCCAATATACTTAAGGGCGGTAAGACCCTCTATTCAGGACATACAATTATCGAAAAGGATGGTATCAAGATCGGATTCTTCGGACTGGATACACCTACAATGCAGACAGAGACTAACCCTGCGATGATTAAGGGATTGACTATTCTGTCAGGAAAGAAACTTACAGCCTGTGCCAAGAGTGAGGCATCTGCTCTAAGAAAGGAAGGAGCCGATGTTGTTATTGCTCTGGCTCATCTGGGCATCGATACAGCAGCAAAACCTTATAGATCAATAGACCTTTTCAAGAATACTGCAGATATGGGAGTTGACATGGTATTAGACGGCCATTCACATACAGTAATGACACCGGGTGAAGGTGACTATGCTGATTATCAGATCCAATCTACAGGAACCGGATTTGCAAACATTGGTATTGTTGTAATTGATGAGGCTACCAAGAAGATTGAGAAGACAGAATTAAAGGCTGTTGATGAAAGCCTTCCTGCAGATAAGGACGTTGCTGCTGTTGCGCAGACAATCATAAATAAAGTGGATGAAGAATACGGTGAAGTATTTGCAACTTCTGAAGTAACATTGAATGGTGCTAAGGCACCTAACGGCAATCGCGACTCAGAAACAAACAATGGTGACCTCATTACTAATGCAATGCTCTGGTCTGTTAAATCAACCGGAGGAATTAAGAAGGTTGATGCTAAACACATAGTAGCGGTTACTAATGGCGGAGGAATTCGTGCTGCGATTGAACCCGGCGATGTTACCAAGGCTGATATCAACACGGTTCTTCCATTCGGTAATACTGTTGCAGTCGTATATATTAGCGGTACTAAGCTCTTAGAGGCATTGGAGGCATCAACATACTGTACTCCAGATCCTCTGGGTTCATTCCCGCAAATTGCAGGAATGAAGGTAACTGTTAATACTGCCAAGAAATACGATGCTAAGTCCAAAGCATATCCGGGATCAACTTTCTATGGACCTAAGTCAATCAGAAGAGTAACTATCAAGTCTGTTAACGGCAAGAAGTTCAATCCTAAGGCATTGTATGCTGTAGTTACTAATAATTTCTGTGCTGCCGGTGGAGACACTTTCTATGCATTCGCATCTGCCAAGACCAAGTTTGACACCGGTGTTCCGGTAGATGAAGCAGTAATGGATTATGTCAAGACTGAGCTCGGCGGAGTAATTGACAGCAGCTATGCGGAGCCTAAGGATAGAATGACTCTGGTAAATGTTGCACTGAAGAGACCTGTTGTTAAGCTCGCTAAGGGTGCCAAGAAGTTCAATGCAAGCTGGGCTAAGGATGAAACAGCTGCTTCTTATACAGTTAAGTATGCCAACAACAAGAAGTTCAAGAAGGCTAAGACTGTTACAGTTAAAACCAACAAACTTACAATTAAGAAGCTCAAATCCGGAAAGTATTATGTAAAGGTTAGAGCTAACAAGACTGCCGGTGGAGTTAAGTACCATTCATCATGGTCCAAGGTTAAGAGCGTTAAGGTTAAGTGTAGATAATATTCATTGATGGACAACGAATTCGATTTATACGATATACAACATTATATTTTGCGCAAGTGCCCCGAGTGGGAAGATATATTGCGTGTCGTCGAGTTCAAGGAATTCGCAAATGCAGACCCCACCTCATATAGAGACAAAACCATTTACATTAACAGTCTCAAGATGAGTCGCTTGTCCGAGAAGGCGCAGGTTTTCGCGATTGCTCAGCAGATACTCCATATCCAGCTGGCGCACCAGGAACGTGGCAACGGCCGTAACAGACACATATGGAACATTGTGTGCGACCTGGTTGTTAACGAGTTGCTTATCGATGCCGGATTTGAGGCACCTGACAATTTGATGAGATTCGAAGATGCGAGGAAGATGAGCGCGGAGGAGATGTACGATGTTCTCTATGCTGAGCTCGCTGACAGCGAGTCTGATCCTTCAGATGCCAATGAGAAGGATGTTAATGCTGATGCTACGCCTGTTATCTCGGCAACGAGCAAAGTGAAGAAAGTCAACAAGCAGTCAGGTGATGTTCAAGGCGGCCAGGAAAGGGAGATCGATGAACCCGGTGTGGCTCAGGCGGTATCCGGTCTGGCCAAAATGATAGAGCCGAGCATGCAGCTCGATTATGACTGGTTCCCTGCAGACAGGATCAGAGACGGCATACTGGTTGAACAGTTTAAGGCTTATCCTGTACCTCACGCAGAGATACTGCTGGACACGAGCGCATCGATTGATGAAGACCTGTTGCGAACCTTTGTCAAGGCTGTTAAGTCTCTTCTCAAGGAGAACACAGTCATTAAAGTCGGATGCTTTGACACGGAATTCTATGGATTCCAGGAGCTTCATACCGAGAGGGATATTGCCGGACTGGAGATAATCGGTTCGGGTGGAACCAATTTTGAAACTGCAGTCAGGGCTTTCACAGGCGAGGCCGAGACCAAGATAATATTCACTGACGGATATGCGGAAATGCCTGAGACACGTTGTGAAGCGATATGGGTTGTTTACAGCGACATACCTGTTAATCCGCCAGGCGGCAAAGTTATTTATGTTAATAAACCTGAGGAGTTAGAGAAAGATGAAGTCGATTTTCTTATCACATAGGCAATTGTTTGATAGTCCGCTTTCTATTTTCCGTGCAATCGGAACAATGGCGCAGGCTAATGATCTCATTTTGATGACCATGCCTGATGATGGCATGTCCATTGATGGCGCAAATGTTAATTACTACCTTGATGGTGATGACTGCGCCGATAGACTGGGTAGAGATAACAAATGTGATACCTGTGCTGTCAGGCCGGCAATAGTAATGGAGCCGGGCGATGACAAGTTGCTGCGTAATACGCGTGAGCTTAGCGGCTTTGTTACAGTGGAGCTGGGATCATATCCGTGTGATGTTCTTGAGACATCTCTTCGCGAGATGGCAGAAAAGCAGTTCCACGATGGCACAATGAAGAAGACTGAATCATACTACACGATTGCAGGTGAGAGAAGAGCCGTATACAGACTGGGCGGCAAGCAGTTGGTCAGAATTCCGGTAACAGAGGATAAACCATGCGGATACGTTCAGCTGTCTGATGGCAGTGTTGCCAATTCAGGGGAGGAGGTATTCCTGGAGATAAAGCCAATCCGCTGGTACTATGATGCAGCGAACAAGTTGCTGATATGCGGCAAGGCTCTTTTCGCCGGACTTGATCGTGAAGAGGCGAGTGAATATCTCAGCAAGGATTTTCTATCGGAATTAATAACTACAGATGATGAGGCTACTGCTGTCGACGTTGAGGGCAGGTCTTATCATATGGGCGAGCATGATGAACTGGATATTATCAGATCCTACGTTCAGGCTAATATCCCAATCTTTATTCACGGACTGGCAGGTGATGGCAAGAGTGATCGTGTTAAAGAAATTGATCCTCAGGTTCTCGACATAGAGCTGGTTAACGAAACACCTGAGACCATAAATGGTCGTGCTATTTATAACGAATCCAAGGATGAGATAATAGATATCAAACCGGTGTGGCTGGTTAAGTTGGAGAGGATATGTGAAGACGGCAAATTGCACATCCTCTTCTTCGATGAGCTGACCAATGCGACCAAACAGATTCAGGCAATTATCTTTAAAATCGTTCTTGAGAGGTATGTCAACAATCGTTGGCCGCTGCCTGAGAATGCAAGAATTGTGGCTGCAGGTAATGACCGTGAGGAATCCAATGTTGCTCACGACCTGGCAGAGCCGTTGTTTGGAAGATTCGCTCATATATACATTAAAACTACAATTGAAAATTGGATGCCGTGGGCTATCGATAAGGGAATAAATCCATATGTTATGGAGTTCCTGGCTAACAACGATCTGTATCTCAGAACTGCATTCACGGGAATTGAGGGATATGCAGATCCTCGTCGTTGGGAGATGGTATCGAAACTGCTCGACAGCTCCAATAATGATTTTGCATTGCTGGAGCCGATACTTGGGCATGATACAGCCGATGCTTTCGTCAGATTCTTCCGTGCACAGGAGGAGATTGCAGATCTTGCGAAATATACGGATGATGAAATTGAGCATCTGACGGTATCCAGAAAGTATCAGATTGCACAGCAGTGTCTGTACGCAGCGTCAACCAAGCCGGAGGAGGCTGAGGATCTTGTTGGAAGATTAGGTCCTGAATTCGTTGCCTGGTTCAAGTATGTCCTCAGTAGGAAAAAGGCGTAGTCATTGTACAGAATTAGTACAAAGAATCTTCGAAAAAGTATTGTATTTATGTTCGAACATAGATACAATATAGACAACGAAGCAGACATGAGGATGTAAAACTAATTATTGTTACCATAGATCGGAGGTACATACCGATGGGAGTAGTTAGATAGGCAACTGAATACGATGACTTACGGGGACGGGCCAGTGTTCGTCCCTTTTATATTAATCAACAAGGAGAGTGAAGGTGTTTAAACAATTGGCGACAAAGCGAACGAAAGCGTTTAAAAAAATAGCAACGCAACGATTGCTTGCTAAATTGCTGGTGGTGGTAATCGCTGTATGCGCGATGACGTGCTTTACAGCATGCGAGAAGACAGGTATAGATCCGTCCGGCCCATCTTACTGGGATGTGGCGAAGTATATTCATGAGAACCATGAGTTGCCAGATTGTTATATCAGCAAATCCGAAGCCGAAGAACTGGGCTGGACAGGTGGCAATCCGCAGCTGATTCTTGGTGCAGGTGTCTATATAGGTGGCGGCAGATATATGAACTGGGAAGGCTTGCTGCCGGACGACGAGACTTACTATAAGTGCGATGTGGATTATTACGACGACACTCGAGGAACTAACAGATTGGTTTATACCAAGGACGGAGAGAAGATATATTATACAGACAATCACTACGGAGACACGCTCGACACAGACGAGCTGACATTCGATGAGGTGTTTGTTGAGCTGTATTAGGATACGGAGATGGTTTTGGCTATCAATCGTCGAAGTGTAAGTACTGCGGAGGAACGACGGATTTCGTGTATCAGGACGATGTAGAAAAATTTTTCAAATAATTATGTTCCCTTTAATAATCCTTTAATAATTCTCTGTTAAAGTGTAACCATCAAAGGAAAACAAATGAGTCATAAGACTCTTGATCCTATACAAATAACAGAGAACAAGGAGGATTAAACCATGAAGAAGAATTTACAGAACAACAAGTTAAGAGGACTGATCGTAATGAGCCTGGCTCTCATCTTATCACTGGCAATGAGCGTTAGTTCATTCGCTGCATCAGGATTCACAACTAAGGATGCAATTAACAAGGCGCTTAAGGATGCCAAGCTGACTCAGTCCAAGGTAACAGCACTTGAAGCAGAGTACGATGATGGCAAATTCGAAATTGAGTTCATCAGAAGATCAAATGGAGCAGAGTACAGCTATGAATACTCAGGATCCGGAAAGTTCATCGAGAAGTCAGTAGACTACAACAGAGCTCCAAACTACGGCGCTAAGAAGCTCTCCAAGACTCAGGCTAGAAACAAGGTTGCAAGCTTCGGAGGATTCAAGAAGGCTACAGTAAAGAATGGATCTTGCGTATACACAAGAGATGATGGCCAGAAGGTTTACGAGATTCACTTCAACACTACTAATTACAGATATGAGTATGAAGTTCATGCAAGAACAGGCAAGATCATGGAGTACAGCAAGGAAGCTAGAACTTGGTAATGCAGCATAGCACAATTAACAAAAGTTGATAAAACGCCATAAAACAAGGAATCCCTCCCGTCATATGACGGAAGGGTTTTTTTTATACAGATTTACAGATAAATGTGGAAGCTGGTGCCTGTGCCTTCGGAACTCTCGACGCTGATCTCAAATCCGAGGATTGCAGATATCTGCTTGACCATGGAGAGGCCGAGGCCGATGCCGGCGCTGTCTCCATTTCCTTCGGTACGAGCTGTGTCTACTTGGAAGAAGCGGTTCCAGATCTTGTCCAGGTTCTCCTCGGACATTCCTATGCCGTCGTCAGTGATGCTGAGCATGTGTGTGAATGTGTCGGCGGAGGATTCGGCCGGAAGATCGCCTGATTCAATCTTTTCCAGCTGTACTATTATGTGGCCGTTTGGCTTGCCGTATTTGTAGGCGTTGCCAATCAGGTTGTTCAGCATTCTTGTGTATAGGGCAACGTCTACATCTTTCTTAACATCTTTCTCAATGTCTGTCTCTATCGTTATTCCATTGGTTCCGATCATAGCTTGCTCCTGTGCAATATGCTCGGTAAGTTCGGAAATATCAGTCGGCTCAATATTGACCTTCTGAGTTCCGAGTTCCAGGCGAGAGAAGAACAACAGCTGATTGATCATATCGTTCATCAACTTGCTCTGACGGTGGATGACTTCGAATGACTCGATGTAGTCTTCTTTGGTTTCTGCGAGCTCCAGTGCATATTCGCTCTGCGCCATGATTACTGCTGTCGGAGTTCTGAGTTCGTGTGAAACATCCGAGGTGAACTGTTTCTCTGCTTCAAAATTCTTCTCGAGCTTGTCTATCATTCCGTTGAAGGTATCTGCGAGTTGGTGGAGTTCGTCGGTTCCTTGACCGATGTCCAGCCTTCTGGAGAGGTCGCCGCTCTTGCCGATTTCTTCAGCTGCGTCTGCAATTCTACCGATTGGTCTGAATGATCTTCTTGTGATGAGGTAACCACCGATGAGAGCCAGTGCTGCGAGCAGAGGAATCAGCCAGATGCAGATTCGTACAAAGTGATACAGCAGATTGGTGTTCTCGTTGGTCGAGATGTATCCGCGTAACCACAGTCCTTCAGGATATGTGAGTGGCATCTCGTAGACGTAGTATTTATCACCGTTGATATCTATTATGCCGGCATCCCTGAAAGCAAATTCTTTCTCGATAGGGAAGTCCATCAGGTTTCTTCCGTATAGCATTTCGCCTTTGCTGTTCAGCAGGGCGGTGGATATGCCATCCTGGTATGCCATGAAGTCATCGTCGACTTCGAGCCAACCGCCTGCATACTCGATATAGGTATCGGTTTCTTCCATCTCGTTGCCTTCAAGGCTCTCGAAGAATTCAATTTCGCCTGCGTTCACATTAACCTGGTTTACGAGTCGTTCTTCGGCATTCCTGTCCAGCAGTTTGCTGGCGATTACGAAGGTGATGCCTTCGCTGATTGCGATAATGACCAGCAGGACGAGAGCGAACCACAGGATGATTTTTTTCTTGATTGTCAGGTTTCTCATTGTATCCCTCACAGTCTAGTCTTCACGAAGTACGTATCCTACGCCGCGAACGGTGTGGATGAGCTTCTTGTCATAGCCGCCGTCAACTTTCTTCCTGAGATAGCTGATATACACATCTACGGCGTTGGTGCCGCCTTCGTAGTCAAAATTCCACAGCGCATTCTCGAGACTGTCGCGGGACAGCACTCTTGCTTTGTTCTTGAGCATGTATTCTAGCATAGCGTACTCCTTGGCAGAGAGGCTGATGTTCTTGCCTGCTCTTGTTACCGTGTGCTTGGCTGTGTCCATCTCGAGGTCTGCAATCTTGTAGATAGGTGAGTTCGAGCTGACCGTTGTGCGGGTCATAACGCGAACCCTTGCCATTAACTCCTCGAATGAGAAAGGCTTGACAAGATAGTCATTGGCGCCGATGTCCAGGCCTTTGACGCGGTCGTCGATAGAGTCTCTGGCGGTGAGAAAGAGGACAGGCGTATGATTGTCGGCTCTTCTCATTTCGGCTACGACAGCGAGACCGTCTTTCTTAGGCATGTTAATATCGAGGACTATGCCGTCGTATGTCGCCATATCGATATAGTCCATCGCTTCTTCGCCATCAAAGCATGAGTCAACAGAATAGCCCTCTGCAGTCAGCTTCTTGACGAGTATTTTATTCAGATCCTTCTGATCCTCAGCAACCAGTATACGCATATGTGTCACCTAAAATATGTTATAATTAGATGAAATGGGGTGCAAACTTCTACAGTTTGGTAAAGTGCAGTTCGTTGCCGTGCTCTTTGATGAGCTTAACAACGTCGCGGCAGTTCACATAGACAGTAACGGTGTTATCGCATGGGTGAATACCCATCGTCTTGTGTTCAAAGTCCTTGTCGAAGTATACAATGACGCTCTTGTCCTCATTGTTCAGGACGCCGAATGGTGTAACTGCGCCTGGATAGAGTCCAAGCTTGGCGTCAAGGTCAGTTTCCGAGGCAAAACTCAGAGGTCTTGTCTCATGCTCATTTCTGAATTCCTTGAGATTGATCTTCTTATCCTCAAGGCAGGTGATGAGGTAGTATTTCTGTTTCTTGTCATCGCGGATGAACAGATTCTTGGCAATCTGCTCAGGATGAGGCAGGTTGCATTCCATCATTTCTTCTATAGTGTATACAGCAGGGTGTTCTACGATCTCGTAGCTGATTTTCTTGCTGTCGAGCATATCAATAATATCTTGTTTAGTCAGTGCCATAGCGACCTCCTTTCGTTATGACAATTATCGTTGAATAAAGGGTATAAATCAATGGAAAATGCCAAAATCTCACAACTTAGCGAATGGATTCAGAGGGCGAGGCGTATTGCGTTCTTCGGTGGTGCCGGCGTATCGGTTGCAAGCGGTATTCCGGATTTCAGATCTGCTGATGGTCTGTATAGCGAGGACTATGATGGTAGATCTCCTGAGGAGATTCTCAGCGCAACTTACTTCGCACTTCACACCGAAAAGTTTTATGACTTCTACAGAAAATTCATGATCTATCCTGATGCCAAGCCCAATGCAGTTCATAGGAAGCTGGCTGAGCTCGAGCAACAGGACAAGCTGGGTGGCATCATTACTCAGAACATCGACGGCCTTCACAAAATCGCAGGTAATATCAGGGTATACGAGCTGCACGGCTCTATTCACGAGAACTACTGCGTGGACTGTGAAACGGAATATCCTCTCGAGAAGATCATTAATAGCGAGGGTATTCCGCGCTGTGACAAATGCGGTGGTATTATCAAACCGTGGGTCGTTCTGTATGGCGAGGGGCTGGATAAGTACACGATAATCGGTGCCAGCCGTGAGATAGCCAATGCCGACCTGCTGATAGTTGGCGGCACTTCGCTGACCGTCGAACCTGCTGCATCAATGCTGAAAGATTTTCACGGCAGACACATGGTGGTAATCAACAAAGATACCACCCCGGCTGACGATAGAGCGGACCTCGTTATCCGCGAAGACATCAACACCGTCTTCGAACAGCTAATTGGGGTCAACCCATTTTAGCCAAATGGCGAATTGGGGACAGGCTCTGCAACAAGGGGTCAGACCCCTGTGACCAAATTGCAAATCGGGGACAGACCCCACACACATAATGTTCGCATTTTGTTGTTGTAAATTGAAAGCGATTATTCTACAATGGGTCACGTAGTTACTGATTATTAAGGGAGGTTACACCATGAAGGTTTATGATACTGTAAAGAACGAAGAAATGGAGCTCAGCACAGAGGAACTTATTCAGAAGATTATTGACGGACGTCAGGTTGACTGCATCCTCGGAGAGAAGGTATCTGATGAAGTTGGATACATGACTTGGGACGAGGAGCATTGGGTTACTCTCGACGGAAGAAAGTATGTATGCACATATACATTAGAAGGCCGTCAGCTGAATGACTATACATCACACAATTCTGACGACCTGTATAACGAGTTCCATCCTGAGAAAGCAGTTAAGGTTACACTTAGCTAAGGATGAACTAATATTAAAGAATAATTCAGTCTAAGGAGTTACTTCCTCGCCAGGGTGCACAATCTTGTGAATCCACTCTTGGCGGATTTCCCAGATGTTGCCGCAGACGTTGTAGATGTGCCATTCATCAATGGTGAAAATGCGCTTCCAGCTGTCACGAACGCGTTGGACTTCTTCCGGAAATGCACCGGCGTATCTGGGACTGAATACATCCCAACTGTTGTTAAGACCGATATCTTTCAGATGTTCCTGATAAGATACTCGGTCTTCTTCATTTTCAGGAATATATATGCGGTTAAGGACATAGTCCCACTTGCCCTCATCGAAATAGATAACCTGCGATTCAGGCACGTCAAGAATATAAACTACGGTTCCTTCAATCGGCCTGAGACAATACTCATGACTTGTCGTACACCATATCGATGCATCGACATCATCAGGTTTTGGCACGATAGCAGAAGCGGTTTTGGTAAACCATGCATAGCTTTCCATATAATGCTCTGCCATGTCGCCAAAATGCATGCGAACGTACATGCTGCGGTTGATGATCCTGCCATTTCGTTCGAGCTCGCCGAGAGTCTTGTCATTCTGACGAGTATATAGTCTTACAGTTTTCTCCATAGTCTTCTCCATGATGATTGCCGAGAGTGATTTGATATTACTATTCCTCATAAATAATAACACAAATACCTAGTTCTTAGATTCAAAAATGTCAATTTTAAGCCCGGGATGATGTTGACATTGGGGTCTGACCCCTTGTTGCAAAAAAGTATTATATTGTTTTTTTGAATAAAGGGTATTGATATGATAAATAGGAAGTTGTTAAAATAAAGACAATCAGAAATATGTTGTATGAAGACCGCAGAAAAGCACATGCGCGACGCACCCAAGGGTTAAGTCAATCAGGTACGGCAGCCTGGTCTGATGAATATCTCAGGTGACTGTAATTTGCAGTTAAGACTGTGGTTGGACAAATCTCTGGAGAGTACGCAGAAATGCGCGCCGAAGGTGCAAATTACCCGGGTTTCGGGTGATAAACTCTCAGGTACAAGGGACAGAGACAGCTAAGCCGATGGTTTAAGCTGTCTATTTTATTGGCATCGAAATACTATGATCGTAATTACAAACAATTCACTAGTCGAAAACACGTTAAATAAAGGTAACTACAATTGCGAAGTCATTAAAATCGACGGCACGTATAGAGACGTTCTTGTCAAGGTTCGTGACATGATACACGTTGGCCACAAGATGCTGACACATCCTCTGATGGGGAGTATCAAACCTAACGAAACTCCGTACAGAAGCGTCGCTGTATCTAAACATGTAGGTCAGGCTGATATGGACGACATACTTCTCATTGAAAAGGCAATAATGACCTTCGACAAGTTTGCACTTGTTGAACGCCCGAATAGAGGGGAAAATGCCACAGCGCAGATGAAAGCCGATTATGCCGAAATCGACTTATCATTAATAAGCAGTGCATTGGATAAATAATACAGTCCTGTGCACATTATAAGTTAAAAAGGAGGTTAAGCATGAAACTGGAATTAGGTCTGATTAAGATTGAAGATGTTCAGTTTGCTTCAGAATCCAAGATAGAGGGAACTACTCTCTATGTTGACAAGGAGGCTGTAAAGAAGCTCGTCTTAGAGGACGAAGTCCTGGCTTCCTGCGAAGTTGAACTCGCAAGACCAGGAGAATCCGTAAGAATTACACCTGTTAAGGATGTAATCGAGCCAAGAGTAAAGGTTGAAGGCAGAGGAGGAGTATTCCCAGGCTGGATGCACAAGGTAGATACTGTTGGTGAAGGAAGAACTAACGTACTGAAGGGCGCTGCTGTTGTTACAACTGGTAAGATCGTTGGTTTCCAGGAGGGAATCATCGATATGACTGGCGAAGGCGCACAGTACACTCCATTCTCAAAGCTGAACAACGTAGTACTCGTAGTAGAGCCTGTAGAGGGAACTAAGCAGCACGCTTATGAGAAGGCTGTAAGAATTGCCGGACTCAAGGTTGCTACATACCTCGGAGAGCTCGCTAAGGATATCGTTGCTAAGGAAGTTGAGACTTACGAATCCGAAACTATTACTGATGGACTTGAGAAGTTCAAGGGACTCCCAAGAGTTGCTTACGTTCTCATGCTTCAGTCACAGGGTCTGCTCCACGATACATATGTATACGGCGTAGACGCTAAGCAGTCACTGACTACAATGATTATGCCTACAGAAATCTTCGACGGCGCTATCATTTCAGGAAACTGCGTATCCGCATGCGATAAGAACACTACTTATCATCACCAGAACAACCCAGTTGTTACAGAGCTCTTCAAGGCACACGGCAAGACTCTGAACTTCGTTGGCGTTATCATCACTAACGAGAACGTATACCTGGCTGATAAGGAAAGATCATCCAACTGGACAGCTAAGCTGTGCAAGTTCTTAGGACTTGACGGAGCTATCGTATCTCAGGAAGGATTCGGTAACCCTGATACAGACCTTATCATGAACTGCAAGAAGATCGAGGCTGAAGGCGTTAAGACTTGCATCATCACTGACGAGTATGCAGGACAGGACGGAGCTTCCCAGTCACTCGCAGACGCAGATAAGGCTGCAGACGCAGTAGTAACAGGCGGAAACGCTAACGTTGTTATCAAACTGCCTAAGCTTGACAAGGTAATCGGCCACATCGAAGCTGTTGACGTAATCGCAGGTGGATGGGTTGGTTCACTCCAGGAAGACGGCTCCATCGAGGCTGAGCTCCAGGTAATCACTGGTGCTACTAACGAGATGGGCTTCAATTGCTACAGTGCAAGATAAGGAGGGTCTAGAAAATGATTAAAGTAGTACACTATATTAACCAGTTCTACGCTGGAATCGGCGGAGAAGAGAAGGCAGACATCGGTCCAGCTAAGATGGACACACTGCCACCAATTTCAACAGCTCTGAACGCACAGTTCAAGGGCGAGGCTGAGGTTGTTGCTACTGTTTACTGCGGAGACTCCTACTTTGCAGAGAACACTGATTCCGCTCTTGAGACTATCCTCGGATACATCAAGGCTGAGAATCCTGATCTGGTAGTAACAGGCCCTGCTTTCAACGCTGGTCGTTACGGTGTTGCTGCAGGTAATGTAGCAGCAGCAGTTACTGAGCAGCTCGGCATCAAGTCAGTTTCCGGTATGTATATCGAGAACCCTGGTGCTGATATGTACAAGGCTAAGACTTATATCGTAGCTACTAAGAATTCCGCAGCAGGAATGAAGGACGCTATGCCTGCAATCGGCAAGCTGGCTCTCAAGATCGCTAAGGGCGAAGAGATCGGCAGCGCTGCTGAGGAAGGATACATTCCAAGAGGCGTTAGAGTACCTCTCTGGGAGAAGGAAAGAGGAGCTAAGAGAGCAGTTGATATGCTCGTTAAGAAGCTGAACGGCGAGGAGTTCGTAACTGAGTTCCCAATGCCTGAGTTCGACAGAGTTGCTCCAAATCCAGCAGTTAAGGATATCACTAAGGCTAAGATCGCTCTGGTTACTTCCGGCGGTATCGTACCTTTCGGTAACCCAGACCACATCGAGTCTTCATCAGCTTCCCACTATGGTAAGTATGACATTCAGGGCATCGATGATCTGACAGCTGAGACATTCCAGACAGCTCACGGTGGATATGACCCTGTTTATGCTAACGCAGACGCAGACAGAGTTCTCCCGGTTGACATTCTTCGTCAGCTCGAGAAAGAGGGCAAGATCGGTGAGCTCCACAGATATTACTATGCTACAGTAGGTAACGGAACTGCAGTTGCTAATGCTAAGAAGTTCGCTGAGACTTATGCTAAGGAACTCGTAGCAGATGGCGTTGACGCTGTAATTCTGACTTCCACTTGAGGAACTTGCACACGTTGCGGCGCAACGATGGTAAAGGAAATCGAGAGAGCTGGAATTCCTGTAGTACATATGTGCACAGTAGTTCCTATTTCACTCACAGTTGGAGCTAACAGAATCGTTCCTACAATCGCTATTCCACACCCACTGGGCAACCCTGCACTCACTCTTGAGGAAGAGAGAAAGCTCAGAAGAGGACTCGTTGAGAGAGCTCTTAAGGCACTCGAGACACCAGTAGACGAGCAGACTGTATTTGAGCAGTAAGGAGTACGATTATGGCAAAGATGTATGACATCATAATTATCGGCGCAGGTCCTGGCGGACTTGCAGCCGGTCTCTATGCCGGAAGAGCTAAGATGAACACTCTTATCATCGAGAAGGCTAAGGATGGTGGACAGATCGCTATTACAGACGAAATCGAGAACTATCCTGGTTCAATGCTCGAAGGTGAGAGCGGCCCATCACTGATGGAGCGTTTCGCTAAGCAGGCAGAGAAGTTTGGCTGCGAGAAGGCTTATGACACCGTTGAATCAGTAGAGCTCGAAGGCGAAATTAAGACTGTAAAGTGCACTAAGGAAACATACCAGGCTAAGGCTGTTATCATCGCTACAGGAGCATCCCCTGTTAAGATCGGATGTCCTGGAGAGGCTGAGCTGACAGGCAAGGGCGTTTCTTACTGCGCAACATGTGATGCAGGCTTCTTTGAAGATTTCGAAGTATACGTAATGGGCGGCGGAGACGCAGCAGTTGAAGAGGCAATGTACCTCACTAAGTTTGCTCGTAAGGTAACAATTATCCACCGCAGAGATGAGCTTCGTGCCGCTAAGTCAATTCAGGAGAAGGCTTTCGCTAATCCTAAGATTGATATTATGTGGAACACTGTTATCACAGAGCTTACAGGCGACGGAATTCTTGACCACATGGTAGTTAAGGATACTAAGACCGGAGAGACAAGAGACATCTATGCAGACGAGGATGATGGTATGTTCGGCGTATTCGTATTCATCGGATACAAGCCGGTATCTCAGGTATTTGAGGGAACAGGTCTTGAGCTGAACGAGAAGGGATATATCCCTACTGACGATCAGATGAGAACCAACATCCCTGGCGTTTATGCAGTAGGAGACATCAGAGTTAAGGAACTGCGTCAGGTAGTTACTGCTGCTGCTGATGGAGCAATCGCTGCATGGCAGGCTGCAAAGTATGTTGAAAACAGAGAGATTTAAAAGGAGTTAGTACAATGTTAGAACTCGATAAGACAACATTTGACGCAGAGGTTCTTGAGGCTGAAGGTACAGTTCTCGTTGACTTCTACGGAGATGGATGCGTACCATGCCAGGCTCTTATGCCACATGTACACGCACTTGCAGATGAGTATGGCGACAAGCTGAAATTCTGCGCACTCAACACTAGCAAGGCTAGAAGATGTGCTATCGGACAGAAGGTTCTTGGACTTCCTACAGTTGCTATTTATAAGGGCGGCGAGAAAGTTGAAGAAGTAGTAAAGGAAGATGCTACACCTGAAGCTGTTAAGGCTATGGTTGAGAAATACATCTAATATTTTGCACACACGATGGGCAAGTTAGATATAAATAATCGGGAAAGGAGGATCACTTATGTCTATTCTTGAAGGAAAGAAAGTCATTGCTATCGGAGACCGTGACGGTATTCCGGGCCAGGCTATCTCAGCGTGCGCAGAATCTGCTGGTGCAGAAATCATCTTCTCATCAACAGAATGCTTCGTTTGAACAGCCGCAGGAGCTATGGACCTTGAAAACCAGAAGAGAGTAAAGGAATTCGCAGAAGAGTTTGGACCAGAGAACGTAGTAGTTCTCGTTGGTGCTGCTGAGGGCGAAGCTGCAGGACTTGCAGCTGAGACTGTATCTGCTGGAGACCCAACTTTCGCAGGTCCTTTAGCTGGAGTCTCGTTGGGACTCGCATGTTATCATGTTTGTGAGCCAGTCATCAAAGAAGAGTTTGATGAGGCAGTTTACGAAGACCAAGTAAGCATGATGGAGATGGTTCTTGACGTAGATGATATCTGCGCTGAGATGGAACCAATCAGAGAAGAGTTTTGTCAGTTCCTGTAGGAACAATATAGATAATTAAATTCTCGAATGTTGAACGGGGGCAGGGCGTTGCCCTTCCCCCGTGATTCAACAGCGAAAGGAGAAAATTGTAATGAGCAACAGCGTAATTAAGGGAGCAGGCTATGTGCTTGTTCATGTACCTGGAATGGTAGTAGACCACGGTACAACTCAGACAACTGAAAGAGTTGTTAATCCTGATTCGGATTATTTAAAAGAGCTCCCTTCACATATCAGGAGCTATGAGGATTGCGTAGCATATCCTCCTAACCAAACATATATTGGAAATCTTCCAATTGAAGAGCTGTCAGAAATCGAAATGCCATGGGCAGACAAGAAGGTTGACGGCGCTGAGAGATATGGAAAATTCGGTGAAATTATGCCGGAAGCAGAATTCATTCTGTTAATGCAGGCTTGCGATGCTTTCGATTTGCTGCACCTTGATAAGGAATTCGTAGCAGCACATAAGGCTGAGCTGGAGGCTGATCCGGTTATTACTGAGTCTATTATGGCTCTTATTAAAGAAGGCGTTGATAAGGACGATATCAAGCACTTCGTTGAAGAAGAGGGTGCAGAGGAAATCACATACCAGGACAAGCTGGTTGGATATGTTAAGAGAGCACACGATGTTGATGCTAACCTGTCTGCACACGTAATGTTCGAAAATATTGTTGCCAAGGCATCCGGAGTTCTCTCAATTCTTCACCTGCTGAAGAATACAGGAATCGATGCCGGCGATGTTGAATATGTAATTGACTGCTGTGAAGAGGCATGCGGTGATATGAACCAGAGAGGTGGCGGTAACTTCGCTAAGGCTCAGGCTGAAATCGCAGGTCTGGCAAATGCTACAGGTTCCGATGCAAGAGGTTTCTGCGCAGGTCCTGCACACGCTATGGTAGAGGCTGCTGCACTGGTTAAGGCAGGAGCATACAAGAATGTAGTTGTAGTAGGCGGCGGATGCACAGCTAAGCTCGGAATGAACGGTAAGGATCACGTTAAGAAGGAACTTCCTATCCTGGAAGACTGCCTTGGCGGATTTGCTGTTCTCGTATCTGAGAATGATGGTGTTAACCCTGAGATCAATCTTGATGTTCTCGGAAGACACACTGTTGCAACAGGTTCAGCTCCACAGAGCGTAATCGAGTCTCTGGTTACTAAGCCACTCGAGGATAACGGCATGACTATTCTCGACGTTGACAAGTACTCACCTGAGATGCAGAACCCTGATATCACTAAGCCTGCAGGAGCAGGAGATGTTCCTGAATCCAACTACAAGATGATTGCAGCTCTCGGCGTTAAGAAGGGACAGCTCGAGAAGGCAGAAATCATGAATTTCGTTAAGGATCACGGCCTGAAGGGTTATGCACCTACACAGGGACACATTCCATCAGGAGTTCCTTATATCGGATACTGCAGAGAGAGCATCCTTGAAGGAAAGACTAAGAATGCAATGATTATCGGTAAGGGATCACTCTTCCTCGGAAGAATGACTAACCTGTTCGACGGAGTATCATTCCTGATTCAGGCTAATACAGGAGCACAGGAAGCAGGCTTCGATGAGGCTGAAGTTAAGGGTATGATCGCTAAGGCTATGAAGGACTTTGCAGCATCAATGTTAGCTGAGTAAAGAGGTGACACTATGGCAAATGCAGTAGAAAAAATCATTGCCGATACTTTCCTCGAGATGGCGCAAGGCCTCGAAACAGGAAGTTTTGGCAAGAAACCTAAAGTTGCCTTAACAGGAATGGGCAGCGAGCATGGTGAAGAAAATGCCATGGCAGCTGCATTAGAGGCAGCTAAGGACGGAATCGATGTTTACTACATCGGTTCGCTTGAAGCTGAAGGTGTTACAACTGTAAAGGTAGCTAATGACGAAGAAGGTCATGACAAGATGGAGGAGATGCTGAAGAGCGGCGAGGTTGACGCAGCCGTAACTATGCACTTCCCATTCCCAATCGGAGTTTCAACAGTAGGTAGAGCAATGACTCCTGCCAAGGGTAAGGAAATGTACATTGCCAATACTACAGGAACATCCAGTACAGATCGTATTGAAGGTATGGTTAAGAACGCAATTTACGGCATTATTGCTGCTAAGGCTTGCGGTAACGCTAATCCATCAATCGGTATTCTTAATGTTGACGGTGCACGTCAGACTGAGAAGGCTCTCAAGACACTGCAGGAAGGCGGCTATGACATCACTTTCGCTGAGTCAAGCCGTGCAGATGGCGGATGCGTTATGAGAGGTAACGACGTTCTCCAGGCTTCACCTGATATTATGGTTACAGATTCTCTGACAGGAAACATCCTGATCAAGATGCTGTCATCATTCAACACAGGCGGTAGCTTTGAGGCAACAGGATTCGGATATGGTCCGGGAATCGGTGAGGGCTATGAGCAGCTCGTTATGATC
The DNA here is from genome assembly GCA_045639825.1 of Anaerovoracaceae bacterium. Taxonomy (GTDB): domain Bacteria; phylum Bacillota; class Clostridia; order Peptostreptococcales; family Anaerovoracaceae; genus Crickella. The sequence continues at coordinate 4,511 of JAZUDV010000057.1, read as the reverse complement.
GTTTCCAGAGCTTCCGGAGCACCTGTAATTGCTAATGCAATTCGTTATGCAGCTCAGCTGGTACGTGGTAAGGTTTTCGATGTTGCTAAGGCTGAGTTCAAGGCTGCTAAGAAGGCAGGCCTTGAAGCAGTTCTCGCTTCAGTAAAGGCAGCCGCTAAGCCTGCTGCAGCTGAAGAAGATGTAAAGGAACCACCTAAGGAAGTCGTAACTGCTGCTATCGCAGGTATCGAGGTAATGGATCTTGAAGATGCTGTTAAGGCACTCTGGAAGATCAATATCTATGCTGAGAGCGGCATGGGATGCACAGGTCCAATCATCAGAGTTTCTGATGCTAATCTTGCTAAGGCTGAGGAAGAACTCAAGAAGTGTGGATACATCGGATAATAGTCACCTGTATAACGTTGCGAAAGGATAAATACTATGCATAAAATAGTTTACAAGAAGCAGCTGAGCCATGACATGTTCTGGCTGGAGTTCGAGGCACCATATGTTGCTGCCAAGGCTAAGGCAGGTCAGTTCATCATCTTCCGTGTTGATGAATTCGGTGAGAGAGTTCCTATCACTATGGCTGCTACTAACAAAGAAAAGGGAACAGTAACTCTTATCTTCCAGGCTGTTGGAAGAAGTACAATGCTTCTCTCTCAGCTCGAAGTTGGAGACTACATCATGGACGTTGCAGGCCCTCTCGGCAAGCCAACTGAGGTTGAAGGCCGTAAGAGAGTTTGCGTAGTTGGTGGTGGTACAGGTAATGCGCTGGCTTATCCTGTTGCTGCAGGATTCAAGGCAGCAGGCGCTGAGGTTGACATGGTATGTGGATTCAAGACTGAAAGACTTATCGTTCTTCAGGAAGAGTTCGAAGCCCTCGTTGACAATTACTATCTCTGCACAGATGACGGTACAGCAGGTGAGAAGGCTTTCACTACTGACAAGCTGAAAGCTCTTATCGAGGCCGGTAATCAGTATGATGAAGTTATCACAGTAGGACCTCCTATTATGATGAAGTTCGTTGCTAAGACAACTGAGCCTTATGGCATCACTACTATTGCTTCTCTGTCCGCTCTTATGATCGACGGAACAGGAATGTGCGGTGGCTGCCGTATCAGCTACGATGGCGAGACTAAGTACGTTTGCGTTGACGGACCTGAGTTCGATGCCAGCAAGGTTGACTGGGATGTTCTGATTGCTCGTAATGCATATTATGCAGAAGAGGAGCAGGAAGAAAGAGACCATGTATGCAGACTGACAGGAGGTGTTAGACACTATGAATAATCAGCTGAACAAAACACCAATGCCACAGCAGGATCCTAACGTACGTAACAAGAACTTCAAGGAAGTAGCTCTTGGATATACTAAGGAAGATGCTGTTAATGAGGCTAAGAGATGTCTCAACTGTCCTAAGCATCCATGTGTAGACGGATGCCCTGTAAATGTAAGAATTCCTGAGTTTATCGCTAAGGTTGCTGAGGAAGATTTCGATGCAGCATATGAGATTCTTACTTCAACTAACTCCCTGCCTGCAATCTGTGGTCGTGTATGCCCACAGGAGAATCAGTGCGAAGGTAAGTGCGTTCGCGGTATCAAGGGCGAGCCTGTAGGAGTTGGAAGACTTGAGAGATTCGTTGCTGACTATCATAGAGAAACTGTAGGTCATGCAGGCATTACTGAAGTCCCATCAAATGGCAAGAGAGTTGCTATCGTTGGTTCCGGCCCTGCAGGACTGACTTGCGCAGGTGACCTGATTAACCTCGGATATGATGTAACTGTATTCGAAGCTCTTCACAAGGAAGGCGGAGTACTGGTTTACGGAATTCCTGAGTTCAGACTGCCTAAGGATATCGTAGCTTACGAGATCGAAGGACTCGCTAAGAAGGGCGTTAAGTTCGTTCACAATGTAGTAGTTGGAAAGTCCATCTTCATTCAGGATCTGTTTGATGAGGGATTCGAGGCTATCTTCGTTGGAACAGGCGCAGGTCTCCCAATGTTCATGAACATTCCTGGCGAGAACCTGGTTGGCGTATATTCAGCTAATGAGTACCTGACAAGAATCAACCTGATGAAGGCTTATCTTGATGAGTATGATACTCCTATCAAGAAGCACGACAAGGTTGTTATCGTTGGTGCAGGAAACGTAGCTATGGATGCTGCAAGATGTGCTAAGAGAATGGGCGCTGAGGTTCACGTCGTTTACAGACGTAGCAGAGACGAGATGCCTGCAAGAGCTGAGGAAATCGAGCATGCAGAAGAGGAAGGAATTGAATTCCACCTCCTCAACAACCCAATCAGAATTCTCGGTGATGAGAAGAACCGCGTAGATAAGATTGAGTGCATCAAGATGGAACTCGGAGAGCCTGATGCTTCCGGCAGAAGAAGACCTGTTGAGATCCCTGGAAGTGAGTTCACTATTGATACTGACGCTGTTATCATGGCACTCGGTACCAAGCTGAACAAGCTGATCCCTGAGACTACAGATGGACTTAACCAGACTCAGAAGGGCGGAATCGATGCTGATGACGCTACAGGAGCTACTTCAATTGAAGGTGTATTCGCAGGCGGAGATGCTGTAACAGGTGCTGCTACAGTTATCAAGGCTATGGGTGCCGGCAAGAGAGCAGCTGCTGCAATGCATGAGTATCTTAGCAAGAAATAACAATTGGCATAATCACACATATATGCAAGATAAACAAAAAGAGGCTTAGACCTCTTTTTGTTATGCTTATGTCCTATTATTCCCTGTTGTATGTTATACTATACATAAGTACATAATTCGAAGTTGTCACCGCGCTTAACAGAGTTTTCGGAAGGATACAGATTATGATAACTAACAGAAGCAAAATGGTTGCAATAGGATTAATCGTATTGCAGTCACTACTGTATGGTCTTGGTGATCCGATTTCCAAGGCTGCCTTCGATACAGTACCATTGTTTAAAATGCTAAGTCTTCGCTACAGCATTGCTCTGGTAGTGATGATGTTAGTGTGGGGCAAGCGCATTATCAATGGCCTCAAGGAGAGCAAAGTCAGGGATTGGATTATTCCTGTGCTGTGTATGGGTGGCGCTTATGTTTCCAATAATGTTGCGCTGTTGCTGACACAGGCGACAACGGTTGCGTTCATAAGATCGCTGCCGACAATAATTGCGCCTCTGCTGGCTTTCATAGTGTTCAGAAGGCACTATGGTAAGAAGCTGATATTGGTGCAGCTCTTTGTTGTCGCCGGTCTGTATATGCTGTGTTGCGGCAAAGGCGGTCTCGGTAATGGCTGGGGACTTGGTGAATTCTTTGCACTGCTCTCGGCTGTACTGCTCGCTGCATCACTGGTATTCGGCGAAAAGTCTGTAGATAGTGTGGAACCGTTGACACTTACGGCGTTGATGGTTTTCGCCAGCGCGGCGATGGCAGTAGTAGGAATGCTGTTTGCTAACGAGGTTCAGACCAAAGCGATGACTGTAACTGTATGGGGCATTATTCTGTATCTTGCAGTTCTGTGTACGATTGCGGGATATCTGCTGCAGAACATGGCATTAAGAGATGTTTCGGCCAGCACAGTTGCGGTTGTTCAATGCCTCTGTCCGGTTATGACAGCGGTGTTCAGTTGGTTCATACTCGCTGAGAGGCTCAGTGTTTTCGGAACAATCGGAGCAATAATAATAGTAGTATGTCTGGTGGCGGCTGTTTACCTGGACAAGCAGGCGGAATAGTCTGTGCTGTCGGACATTGCGAATAGAAATAAGAAGGAGTGAGAGTTATGGCATATAATGGATTTGCAATAGATGAATATCTGGATGCAGAAGCGGTTAATAAGGAGCTGGATGAACTGATTCAGAAACCTATTTACGGAGTGCTTCCGGATGCTCTTAAGGACTATGAGGAGAATTACTTCGAGAAGAAGTGTTCCAAGTCCAAGGCTATGACTGCTGAGGCCAAGAATGTTATTCCCGGCGGGGTTCAGCACAATCTTGCTTTCAACCATCCGTTCCCTCTGGCAATTGAGAAGGCTGAGGGAGCTTATATGTACGATGTTGATGGCAACAAGTATTACGATCTGCTGCAGGCAGGCGGTCCGACTATGATTGGTTCCAATGACCCTGTAGTTAGAGATGCGGTTATTGATTTGCTCAAGACTTGCGGTCCTTCAACAGGACTTTTCCATGAGTACGAGTACAAACTGGCTAAGAAGATCAGCGATTGTGTTCCGAGTGTTGAGATGTTCAGAATGCTCGGTTCCGGTACTGAGGCTTGCATGGTTGCAGCTCGTATAGCGAGACTTAAGACAGGACACAAGAATATCCTGAAGATGGGTGGAGCTTATCATGGATGGTCCGATCAGATGGCCTACGGCATTCGTATCCCTGGAACTAAGGGATTGCAGAGCCGCGGCATTCCTAATTTTGTATTCAAGCACACTGATGAATTCTTCCCTGGAGATCTCGAGGATCTGGAACGCAAGCTCAAGAAGAACAAACTCGATGGCGGCACTGCTGCTGTATTCATCGAGGCAATAGGTCCTGAGAGT
>JAZUDV010000056.1:0-30732 GCA_045639825.1 Anaerovoracaceae bacterium | reverse complement strand
GAGACTCTCAAGGAGAGATGGGGAGACAATGCTTACCTGCTCGACAACCTTAAGACTAATCCACTGCCAAATTCCTTCATGGTATATGTTGATGATAAGGATGCGGCTGCGAGCGTAGCTCAGCGTGCTCCGGAGATTAAGGGCGTAGATGACATCGTCTACTACCAGGATACGATTGAAAAACTTGCCAAGGTAACACATTTTATCGAGGTAGGTTCCATGATATGCATGGCATTCCTGGTAATTGTATCAATCGTAATCGTAGCTAATACAATCAAACTGACAGTATTCAATAAGGCTAAGGAAATCGGTATTATGAAATATCTCGGCGCAACGAACAGCTTCGTAAGAGCACCGTTCGTTCTCTCCGGTATGTTTATCGGATTATTTGCCGCAGCTATTTCAACCGGATTGATATACATTGTCTACACCAAGCTGATTGGAGTAATTGGTGCAGATATTGCAAGAATCTTATCGGTATCCATGGTTCCTGCTATGGATCTTATCTGGGTTATTCTTGCAACATTCGCAGGACTTGGAGTTGGAATCGGTATTATCGGAAGCTTTATCTCCATTGCCAGATTCTTGAAGAAATAAGGAGCGCAAATGCGTAATACAAGTAAACGCAACAAATTAATAACATTACTTCTGACTGCCGTACTCTGTGTAACATCTTTTAACGTTACCTTTGGTGCGGCTACTGCTGCATCCAAGCTCAAGGAAGCCAAAGAAGCAGCCAAGAAGGCCGCAGCAGCAACTGCCAACTTCGAGGCAGCTGAGAAGAAGATGAAGGAACTCCAGTCAGAGCTGGAGGCAACTCAGGCTGAGATCAAGACTACCAAGAAGAAAATCGAGAAGAAGAAGGAAGATATTCAGCAACAAGAGGAAGACCTTGGTGCAAGACTTACAGGAATGTACAAGACAGGCACTGTAGGTTATGTTGATGTAATTCTGAGCTCTCAGGATATCGGTGATCTTATCTCGAATATCGGAATGGTCCAGAAGATTCTTGAGAATGACCAGGAGATGTTGAAAGATCTTGAGAAACAACACAAGAAGCTCAAGAAACTTAAGAACGAGCTTGAAGATCAGGAAATTGCAATTGAGGCTAACAAGGTTGCAACTGCAGAGCTGAAGAAAAAGTATCAGAAGGAAGCCGATGAATGGCATCAGAAGGAACTGCAGCTGCAGGCTGAATCCGCAGCACTCGCAGCAGAGGCTATGAGAGCCGGTGGCAATGCTGATGAACTGATTCGTAGAAACGGCGGTACGATTGATACCAGCAATTTTGCATGGCCGACCAATGGCAACTGGATAATCACATCTGAGTATGGATGGCGTATATGTCCGTTCCACGGCAGGGAGTACCACGATGGACTCGATATTTGCCTCAGCAGCGGCACCAATGGTTCACCTGTTTATGCGATAGCTGACGGTATTGTTACCAGAGCGTCATGGTATGGCGGATACGGTAACTGCATTATCCTGTCTGTAGGTAATAACTATTCAGCGCTCTATGGCCATCTTAGCGGTTATAACTGCAAGGCTAATCAGTTCGTACAGAAGGGTCAGGTTATCGGATATATCGGAAGTACCGGCAACTCAACAGGACCTCATCTGCACTTTACTGTATTCCATAATGGCTCGGCAATCAGCCCATGGTCAATTTACTAGAACTAAGAGGCGAATGAATGCTTAACAATCTGCCACCTGCAATAATTGAAATATTGAAGTCAAGAGGCATAGGAGAGAATGAGCTGGAAGAGTTCTTCTCTCCGTCGCCACGTCTGGCTTATGATCCATTCCTGCTCGCTCATATGAGAGAGGGAGTGGATTTGTTGCTTTCTGCAATTGACGATGGCAAGAGAATTGTTATATACGGCGATTATGATGTGGATGGCATTACTTCTACATCACTGATGATGAAGGTTATAGGATCACTCACAAACAATGTTACCTACTACATTCCTTCAAGACTTGATGAAGGTTACGGACTTCACAAGGAATCAATCGACCGCATTCATGAAGACGGCGGTGAGCTGATACTGACAGTGGATTGCGGTTCGGTGTCCAAGGAAGAGACGGCATATGCTCATTCTCTGGGAATTGAGACATTGGTAACAGATCATCATAATGTTTCGGATGTAAGAGCTGAAGGAATTATCATCAATCCTTGGCTGCCCGAAGATAATTATCCGTTTAGAGAGCTTGCCGGTGTAGGTGTTGCCTACAAGCTTGCGCTTGCTCTTTCCAGAGAGAGAGAAATCCCTAAGGAGGTAATGGTCGAGATACTGGAACTTGTCGCTATCGGAACCATTGCGGACATCATGTCTCTTATGGATGAGAATCGTACCATCGTTAAGTGCGGCTTGCGTTTCATCCATCTCGGATGCAAGAATAAGGGACTTCGCAGACTAATTGATCTCTCGGGACTTGATTACAAGACTTTGAAAGCAAGCGATATATCCTTCGGCATTGCGCCTAAGATCAATGCAGCCGGAAGATTGGGAGATGCCACACTTGGTGTTAAGCTCTTCCTTGCCGATAATGATGAAGACATTGAGAAGTACTGCAACCTGCTGATCGAAGCCAACCAGCACAGGAGATCGCTTCAGGACGATGCATACGAGAGGGGTCTCGCGCTAGCGCCGGAAGAGATGACGAAGGGTGATTTTGTCATACTGGAGATCAACGATTCACACGAGGGCGTGCTGGGTATCGTTGCAGGCAAAGTGAGAGAGGTAATCAATCGCCCGGTTGTTGTTATTTCGAGGAACGGCGATTACTATAAGGGTACCGGCAGATCGATAGGCACCGTTAATCTGTTCGAGATGCTGGACAAATACAGAGAAGAGTTCGTTTCGTTCGGTGGACACGAGGCGGCGTGCGGATTTACCGTGAGCGCCGGCAAGATTGAGACATTGAGAACGAGCCTTAATGATGACATCGCGTCCATGCTGGCTGATGATGAGCATCTGCTGGACGTTGTGTATAGATTCGACACGGAGATCGAGCAAGACGATATCAATATGGAGCTTGCTGATGCAATCAATATGCTCGAACCTTGCGGCAAGAACAACGAGCTTCCTGTTTTCATGATAAAGAACATTGTCATGAACAATTGGAGATATCTTAAGAACGATAACAAGTATGGCAAGTTCCAGATAGATACCAGCGATGGAAGATGGATTGACTGCCTTGTCTTCCACGATGCAGAGGCGGCGCATGAGATTGCTGATAAGGGAGAGCCTGTAGATATTCTGGCGACTATTGAAATTAACACATGGCGAGATCAGAGCAGAGTTCAGCTCGTTATAGAGCATATTATCGGAGAGAATGAGAAAATATAGACCCTTTATAAGTGGAATAATATGCGGAGTGCTGCTGACGGTAGGACTAGTCTATCTGCTGGGCGGCAGGATGATGCTGCCGGGAGAGAACAAGTACTATAAGGGCTTGGATGCGGCCTATGGCAAGTATTACGAGATTGTTGAAATACTTGATGAAGAGGCGCTGGCGGATTATGACCCTGAGAAGATAACCGACAAGGTTCTCAAGAAGGTTGTAGCAGGTCTGGATGATCCTTATGCAGAATACTATACTGCCGAAGAGTACAAGCAGTTCATTAAGAAGTATTCCTCAACCTATGTCGGCATCGGAGTTACTATCGTAGAACAGGACGAGAAAGTTTATGTTGTTGAGGTCTTTGAAGACTCTCCGGCAGAAGAAGTCGGAATCTTGGTTGGTGACAGAATTGTCAGCGTTGATGGCAAGACTGTGACAAGCTCAAATGCAGCCAGCGACATGATGGTCGGAGAGAACGGCACAGAGGTCAAGGTGAGAGTTGAGCGCAATGGCAGCACCCACGACTATGACATCATCAGATCCAAGATACTCAACAAATCCGTAGAGTACGAAGAACTGGATGGAGAGAACCATATCGGATATATACGAATTAGCGGCTTCAAGAACGGAACGGCCAAGGAATTCAGGAATGCTGTTAAGGATCTGAAGAACGCTGATTATAACAAGATTATTATTGACCTTAGGGAGAACAGCGGCGGAACAACTGACGAGGCGTACAAGCTGGCGGACATGCTGCTCCCTGAGTGCGACATCCTTAAAGAGGTTAACGCCAAGAAGGAAGAAACTATCAGGAAGTCTGATGCTTCAACACTTGGCATCGAGTATGTAGTTCTTATTGACGAGAACTCTGCCAGTGCCAGCGAGATGGTCAGCGGGGCCATCAAGGATAACAAGGGTGGCAAGCTGATTGGTTCAACTACATATGGCAAGGGTGTTACTCAGAGAACCACCAAATTCAGAGATGGTTCTGCATTGAAGATCACCATTGAAGAATTCTTCAGACCTGGCGGTAAGAAGATTAATGGAGTGGGTGTTGAGCCGGATATCGAGGTGGCAGATCCACATGATAATGAGGCAATAATCGAAATTGCCAAGAAGGAACTGCTTAAGAAATAACTGCTAAAGAAGTTATGCATATTTACTATAAGAACAACTTCACATCGGAGAAGGGTGAGAGCCACAGGCTGTTGGAGAAGGCAATCGAGAGCTTCATTGGTGCTGACTCCAGAGATTCAGCATCCGATCTTGTGGCAGATATTGAGATTGGGGAAATGGGCAAGCCATCAATTCCCGGGTTCAATGATTTCTCCATATCTCATAGCGATAACGTATGGGCTGTGCTGTTTGCAGATGGCTATGGCAGTGATTATTACTGCGGACTGGATGTTCAGTTCAGCAAGAATGCCGACGTTAACAAGCTGGCAGAGAGATGGTTTCATGCCGATGAGGCGGAGGCTGTTAGAGCTGAGGGCCCAGATGAATTCTTCCGCATCTGGGCACGCCGTGAAGCACTTGTCAAAGCTGTAGGAACCAGCATCGTGAACGCACATCTTCCGAACACTTTGACTGATGAAGTGGAATTTGAAGGCGCCAAGTGGCAGATAAGAGACATTGAGATTCCGGGTGCTGATGGGGCTTTCGCAGCGGTATGTGCGAAGGTGATTACAGAGATAAAGGTTACAGAACTTGACTGATACAGAGAAGAAGAAAGAGAATAAACCCAAGAAGACGGCCATGGATGTTGCGGCTGCATATCTTGCTACTCGTATGAGAACGGTGGCAGAGGTGAGGCAACATCTCAGGGATAAGGAGTTCAGCGAGAAAGAGATCGACGAAACGATTGCTGATCTAATCGGACTCAGATATCTTGATGACTATGCCTACGCCGTAAGATACTACGAGTACAATACGGCCAAGCATAGAGGCAGCAGACGTGCGATGAGGGAGCTCGAGCAGAAGGGTGTTGACAAGGAAACCATCAAGTTCGCACTGGAGGATTATCTGTATGAGTCCAAGGTGGATGAGTACAAGATGGCTCTTGAAATAGCTGCCGGAGAGGCCGAAGAAAAGGCTGTTGACGACAAGCTAATTGCCAAGGTGGCACGTAAATTGGACAGCAGAGGATATGCGCAGGGTGATATTATCAAGGTAATGTCAGAGATGCGCAGATGGGATAATAGCAAATTAAACTAATGAAGGATAGAGACGCAAGAACAATTCAGATGATAGGCGAAGACGGCATGGCCAAGTTAAGAGAGGCCAAGGTGCTCGTCGTTGGCGTTGGCGGTGTGGGTTCCTACGCGGCTGAGGCCATCGCACGCGCCGGCGTAGGAACCGTCACCGTCTGCGACGGTGACGAGGTTGCAGCCAGCAACCTCAACCGCCAACTCGTTGCCCTTGCGAGCACAATAGATAAGAACAAGGCGGAGGTTATGGCTGAGCGCATCAAGGACATTAATCCTGAATGCAAGGTCACAGCTATACCGCATTTCTACAAGCCTGATGGCGGCGAAGGCAGCGTTCAGGACTTATCCATTACAGATTATGACTGGATAATTGATGCAATTGATGATGTTGATGCCAAGGTGGCACTCATCAGAAATGCCAAGGCTGCTAACGTGAACATCGTCTCGGCGATGGGAGCTGCGGGCAAATTCGAAACGTATTTCAGAGCTGCAGATATATCCAAGACAAGTGTTTGCCCGCTTGCCAAGGTAATGAGAAAGAGACTTAGAGAAGAGGGCATTGAGCATTTGCCGGTAGTCTTCTCTGAAGAAAAACCTATCCCAAGAGACGGAGAACTCGGCAGTATGAGCTATGTTCCCGGAGCTATGGGACTTGAACTTGCAGGCTATGTTATTAAAGAGGTACTAAAATGAAGAAGATAATAATAACAGGCGGACCTACCAACGAGAGAATCGATGAGGTCATGAAGATTACTAATATGTCAACAGGTGGTACCAGCGTCGCACTGGCTGAAACTTTTGCCAGTCATGGATACGAGGTTGTTGCCATTCTTAATAATATGGTTAAGCTCGAACCGAGAGACAATCTGAGAGTTGTTCATGTTGAGAATACTGATGACATGCTCGCAGCACTCGAGAACGAGGCTAGAGCAGATGATGCAGATGCAATTATTCATGCAGCTGCAGTAGGTGATTACAAGGGCGAGTTCACATTCCTGCTCGAAGATATGGCAGATGAGATATATAAGGCTCTCCCTAAGATCAAGAGCGCTGAAGATATTCTTGCCATCATGGAGGATCCTAAGTGCAAGATTGATAATTCTACCAAGATCAGTAGCTACCAGAAGAACCTCACGGTTAAGCTGGCCCTCACTACCAAAATCATCGGCAAGCTGAGATTCTGGTATCCTAAGACTCTACTGATAGGTTGCAAGCTGCTTGACAATGTTGAGAAGGGTGAGCTCTTCGATGTAGCAACAGCACTGTGCAACAAGAACGATATGGACTATATTCTTGCTAACGACCTCGCTGATCTGCAGCAGGGCAAGCTGGCAAGATATCTGGTCAACAAGGACGGATTTACTCAGATTGTTCTTGAGGACACAGATGCGATATTCAAATTCGTAGATGAGAAACTGAACTAATTAAGGAGCAATATGGATAAGACAACACTTATCATTGTAATATTCGGCGGAATACTGCTGCTGGCGACTCTGGCTATCGGCCTGATATCGCTCGCGCGTAGCAAATACACTCTGTCTCGTATGGAGCAGCAGTCGGCCAAGCTCGATCAGAATAACGCCAAGCTGGATTCCTACTTTACCGCTTATGGAGAGATGGTAAATACCAATCAGCGTGCCATGAGCGAGCAACAGGACACAAGACTCAAGGCGTTGGAGGAGAGTTTTGCACGCCTCAGAAATGAGAACAATACACAGATTGACTCCATGCGTCAGTCCATCGACAGCAAACTGGAACAGGTTTACAAGGGCCTTGGTGAGATGCAGTCTGTTGCATCCAATGTCGGCGACCTTAAGAAGATTCTTACCAATGTCAAGACAAGAGGAATCCTCGGTGAGGTTCAGCTCGCAGGAATTCTGGAGCAGATTCTCAATCATGAACAGTATGAGGAAAACGTTGCAACAGTCAAGGACAGCACCAACAGGGTTGAATTCGCAATCAGACTGCCGGGTGATGGTGAGGACATCGTTTATCTTCCTATCGATTCCAAATTCCCGGGTGATGCGTACAGTGTTCTGATGGATGCCTATGAGGTAGGCGATAAGGAGCTGGTAATCAAGTGCAAGTCTGCACTGAGACAGCGACTCAAGTCAGAAGCCAAGGACATCAAGACCAAGTATATTGCGCCGCCTGATACTACAGACTTTGGAATTATGTTCCTGCCGTTTGAGGGCCTGTATGCAGAGGCTGTTAATATGGGAATGGTAGAAGAACTTCAGCGCGAATACAAGGTTACTATCGCAGGACCGACAACGATGGCGGCTCTGCTGAACAGCCTGCAGATGGGATTTAATACTCTCGCTATAGAGAAGAAATCCAGCGAAGTGTGGAATACACTCTCAGAGGTTAAGAAGGAGTTCGCAACATTCGAAGAGAGCCTCGCCAAGGCAAGACAGAGACTGCGCATGGCAGACGACGAGCTGGAGAAGCTCGAGACTACAAGAACAAGAGCTATCAACAGAAAACTGAGAGATGTAATGCTTCTCGATGAAGATACAGAATAGAGCTACAGAAAGAACTATTATTTAGCAATGAGAATACTAGCTATAGCAGACCTTCATTTAGCGTTCGATGAGCGCGTGAATAAGCCAATGGATATGTTCGGCAGCGGTTGGGAGAACCATGCCGAACGGCTTAAGTCTGCCTGGCTGCAGATGGTTGCCGATGACGATGTTGTCCTGATACCGGGAGATATTTCATGGGGTCTCAGACTTGAGGAGGCGCTGACAGACATTGAATGGCTGCATCAGTTGCCCGGAACCAAGCTGATATCCAAGGGCAATCATGATCTCTGGTGGAGCAGAATTCAGTATATGAATTCGTTATATGATGATATAATATTCCTTCAGAACGATTGTTATTATCTGCATCGTGAGAACATAGTGATATGTGCGACGAGGGGTTGGCCGTATCCGGGTTCGGACGAATACAGCGAACATGATGAGAAGATATACAAGCGCGAACTGCAGAGGCTGAGACTCGGACTTGATTCTGCAAAATCCCTGGCACCTAATGCAGACCTGATAGTTGCACTCCACTATCCACCGAGCGATGCGACAGGCAAATCAACAGAGATTACCGATTTGCTTGAAGAACACAACGCGAAGCTCTGCGTATACGGACATCTCCATGGAGGAGCGGCATTCGGAGCTGGCATTAAGGGAGTACACAACAATATCGATTACAAGTTGGTGTCACTGGATTATCTTGGCTGCACACCAAAAATCATATATGATAGCAACATAGGTTATCTTTAATCCTTTAGGAGGCTAATTATGAAATATGTATTTATTGTAAATCCGGCATCGGGACAGGGAAAACACAGCAAGGATCTTATTCCTCGTATTGAGCAGCTCCAGAAGGATTATCCGGATAGGGATATCAAGGTTTATTACACACGTGGCGAGAAGGATGCAACCGTCCTCGCTGATCAGATTGCCAAGGAGGCAGAGGGAGAGGTAACAATCTTCGCCTGTGGCGGTGATGGCACAGTTCAGGAAGTTGCCAACGGAGTTTACGGACACGACAACGCAAGAATGGCAGTAGTTCCTGTAGGCAGCGGCAATGACTTTGTCAGAGCACTCGGCGGTGGCCTGAAAGAGGGCGATAAGTTCAAGGAACTGTCCTCGCATCTTGATGCTCCGACTAAGAAAATCGACCTTATCCGCATGACATGGGAGGAAAATGGTAAGAAGAAATCCTGTGTTGTTGATAATGGTATCAACATCGGATTCGATGGCAACGTATGCATCAGAGCTCATGAACTGAAGACTCTGCCGGGCGTGTCCGGTACAGGTTCATACATCCTGGGTGTTGTTCAGTGCCTGGCTCTTAAGAAAGGTGAGAATCTCAAAATCACAGTTGATGGAGGGCTGGTTCATGATGGACCTCTGCTGCTCACGACAGTCGCTAACGGCGGATTCTGCGGTGGTGGATTTGAGAGCTGTCCAAGAGCTGATCTCAGCGACGGACTTCTGGAAGTCCTGATCGTAAATAATGTCAGCAGAACCAGATTCGTTGCACTGGTACCTAAGTACAAGGCAGGAAAGATTCATGATATCGACCCTGAAGACGGCAATCTGTATAAATACTATCAGGCTAAGAACGTTGTTGTGGAGCCTAAGAACGGCAGAATGCAGTTCGTAGCTGATGGTGAGGAATACGAAACAGGACGTCTTGAAATCGAAGTGATAAAAGACGCAATCAATGTGGTTTATCTATAACTAATGAGCAGGAAGAGAAGACGTAAATCCAATGGAATAAAACTGACAGCAGTGCTGATTGGAGCACTGCTTGTTGTTTTATTGCTATTGGGCATTAATGCAGTACGTCATCACTCTGCTATGATACCTTGCGGAGATAGTGATGCCAAGGCTCCTAAGCTGACCGCTGAGGCCGCTCTTCTGTATTCTGTTGATCTTGATGAAATAATCTACAGCAAGAATGAAGATAAGCAGTATGCTCCTTACAGTATCACCAAGCTGGTTACTGCGTACATTGCAGCAAATACTCTCGACTATGACCAGATGGTAACGATATCCAAGAATGCGGCTAACGACAGTCTTGATGGTTCAACTATGTTCCTTAAACCCGGTGAGGAGGTAACTGTTGAACAGTTGCTTTATGGCACATTGCTGTTGTCGGGCAATGACGCAGCGACTGCTTTGGCTGAAGAGACAGCGGACAGCACTGATGAATTCGTTGCTATGATGAACAAGACGGTCAAGCAGTGGGGCTGCGACAATACGCATTTTGCTAATCCGACAGGATGGAAGGCGAAGGACCACTATACAACGGCGAGCGATCTCCTTAAGATAATGCAGCACACACTTGGTGATGAGAAGATTTCCAAGATTGCATACACCAAGAAATACAAAATGCCTGCGACCAATCTATACAAAGCGCGCAAGATGAGAAATCACACGCCTTATGCTCAGAAGAAGAATTCAGGAGTGCTCGGCGGCAAGACAGGATTCTGGGATTATGATGACTGCACGCTTGCAATGGTATACAGTAAGAAAGAGCTGACGGCTATGATGATACTGCTCAAGGACACGGAAGAGGGCAGAGAGGACGACATCAAGGCCCTTGCCAAGTACGCACACGCAGCAACACCGGGATATATCGTGGACAAGAAGGGTGCGAATACAGGAAAGTCCTGGATTAAGAACGGCAAGAAGACTCATGTTAAGACAGTTCTCGCTGATACAGCCTACGCATATCCTAAGAACGGCAGCAAGCTCAAGGTTAAGGTAAGAATCAAACACAAGAAACTCGAGGCGCCTGTTGCCAAGGGCACCAAGGCAGGAACATACACTGTCTATGTTAATGGTGAGAAAGTAGGCAGCCACTACATCCTGCTGGCAGAAAGTGTCGGCACAGGCATGATCCTGTCGCAGTTCTACATCTCAGACAAAGCCGGCATAACAGCTATACTCGTTATCCTCTTACTAATACTTACAATCATCCTCCTGCGTATACACAACAAGAGAAAAGCTAGACGCAGAAGAGCTGAGAGATTGGCAAGAAGAGGCTAATATGCTATAATCAACATCGTCGCAGATAGCGGCGATAATATGGAGAGGTACCCAAGTGGCTGAAGGGTCCGGCTTCGAATACCGGTAGGGCGGTAACACCGTCGCGGGGGTTCAAATCCCCCTCTCTCCGCCACTCTCTTGAGAGCTTTTTACAGCTCTCAAAGTCAGTAATTTCAAGGGATTTAGCGTTTCGCTGAATCCCTTTTCTGATACGAAAAATTTAGTTTATTTTTGTGCTTTTACTTGTACTGCTTGATAATGTAGCGCATTACGCTATAATTTGAAATAACAAGAATTAATGGAATCGAGAGGAAGCATAATGGGCATCAAAACGCTTGATTTGACAATGCAAATAACCAATAGCGAAAACGGATCGGCAGTTCTCACTTCGATGTTGGCGTATTATAAGAAATATGTTCCTCTTGATGAGGTAAGAACTGAATGTTCCGTATCAAGGATGAATACGACCATTGAACAATTTTGCACGGCGGCGGAACATTATGGATTAAAGACTGAAGTATTTGAGGGATTGACTGTTGAGGATCTTAAGAAAATGGAGTTCCCTCTTGTCGTTCAGTGGAATAAACGAAATTATGTGATAATACGTGGGTATAAGAATAATCGATTCTACCTTGGAGATACTTCCAAGGGAAATACGGTTAAAGGCGTTGAGGAATTTGAACGTCGATTCACAGGACGTGCAATCACGTTAAAGAAGGGCGATGATTTTCAGCCGGGTGGAGACCGAGTTCGCCATTGGCAGACCATTTTCAGAAGAGCAAAAGACTATAAGAAGAGTTGTATCATTATACTTGCTCTGAATATTATGACAACACTTGCTGCAACAGTATCAATTGCGGTTAATCGGAGATTCATAGATGCAGTGCTGTCCGGGACTAAGCCGGATATGGAGCTGACTTTATGCATTGCAATGGTAACTTTGATGCTGGTTCGTGTTGGAATGTCTGTAGCAGAAACTTTTCAGACACTAGGGATGAGCGAAAGAGTATCAGCTAGACATGGATCAGAACTGTATAAAAAACTACTTCATGTGCAGAGTAGTTTTTATGAAAGCCATTATATTGGGGATGTTTTGGATAGACTAGACACGTGCAAAACTCTGGATCAGTCGATATTGAAATCGGCGATTCCAAGGTTCTTGGATGCAACGATGACCCTGGTTTATGCCGTATTATTGTTTTGCTACAGACCAGATTTTGCAGCATTGTTTGTAGCAATTGAAATTGTAAATGTGCTGATTGCAGGAAAAATCAGAGTTGAGATTGGAATTGTTTCCGGAAGCCTTAACACTTCACAGGCGGCACTTAACAGTATTGTACTCAGTTTGCTGAATACAATTGAAACAATAAAGTCAATAGGAGTTGAAGGTCAGTTCTATTCGACATGGAGCAGGACAAACAGAGACTATGTTGATAACCAGTACAGAAGATCCAAGCTAAATATTGCGAACACACTTGCGAGTGGAATTACAACGACGGTATCTATATCGCTACTGCTTTTTCTTAGTGCGGTCTTTATTATAAAGGGTGAGTTCACGATAGGAATAATGTCCTCATTCCAGGCGGTACTGACACATATGCGTTCAAGCTTGAACAAGGCGTTAGAGACTGCGGGTAACCTCAGGAGTCTTGAAATCAGTGTAAACCGATTAGACGACATAATGACAAGACCGGAGGATGAGCAAATTAAGCTTGAGGGTGAAGCAGACAAATTGAAGGGCGATATCAGTATCCAAAATGCATGTTACCGATACAATAAATACGATGATTGTGCTGTAAAGAACTTTTCACTTGACATTAAGGAGGGCGAGTTCATCGCGCTTGTAGGCTCCACAGGATGTGGAAAGAGTACGCTTCTTAAACTGTTATCTGGACTTTATCAACCTGAAACAGGCACGATCCTGTATGATGGACAGCCTCGTAATAGAATTCCGGATGTGGTATTCCATTCATCACTGGCAACTGTAGACCAGGAACCAGTTCCTTTCCACGATACGGTTGAAATGAACCTAAAGTTATATGATGAATGCATCGAAAATTATGAGATGATTCTTGCAGCGAGAGATGCGCAGATACATGATCGTATTATTGCCTCCCCTGATGGTTATCAGACTATTGTTGCAGAAAATGGAAGAAATTTCTCAGGTGGAGAAATACAGAGAATCGAACTAGCCAGAGCTCTTTCGATGGAACCGACGATATTGATTCTCGATGAATTCACATCTGCATTGGATGCGATAACAGAGGACGAGGTATTCCAATCCTTGAAGCAAAGAGGTAACGTAACATGTATAATTGCTGCTCACAGATATTCCACTGTTATGAGTTGTGACAAAGTGATTGTTATGAAAAACGGAGAAATAGCAGAAATGGGAGAACCATATGCACTGCTTGCAACTGATGGAGAATTCAGTAGATTGGTAAATAAGAACTAAAGGAAAAATGGGACATTATTCTGAAATAATTAAAAAAAGAGACCGGCTCGACGGCTATTATTCGGAGATTTCTGAAAGAGTTCTGTTGGGTATGGAATATGATTGCAGCACTATGCCTGACAAAGATGTCAGCGAAGCAGTACTGGCGCTTCAGTATATTCTGAGAAAATATAATCAGAAACTGCGTTACGATACCGGAACCACAAGTGTTCAGGAATTGCTTTGCTGTGCTTTGGAACCATTGGGAATACTATATGAAGAGGTGAGAATTTCCGAAGGCATCAGCAAGATGAATCGTAATAATATGTTGGCATTTCAGGAAGATGGAACGGCAGTCATTATCAGTTCAGCATTATTTGGTCATAGGTATTACATCCCTTCCAGTGGGGAAAAGGGCATTTTCCAATCCGACATGAATCTCAAGCCGACAGCTTATATCATTAACAGACCTATTCCTACTGAAGATTTTTCACTGACATCATTTATAAGATTTGTTATCAGCCTGATCTCCTTTAGCGATTGGATTATGGTAGCACTTGTAACAGGTCTTATATCGGCATTGGGAGTAATAGTACCTGAAATCAACAGAAAGGTATTGGGCAGCTATGTAACAATGTCTTTGGATGAAGTTGGAACACTTTTGATATTGGCATGTTTTGGACTGGCGACAGTGTATATAGCGCGGACTATCTTCCGTTGTGCCAAAGAAGTTCTGATGACCAGAATGAAATTGAACGTTGAGAGGGACGTTCAGGCAGCATTTATGTCAAGACTGTTACTGTTACCAATGTCATATTTTCGTAATAACGCGTCAGGCAAAATCTCTGCAAGCATCAAGTATAGTCGAATTCTGACAGATATAGTGATTGGCGCTTTTGTTGGGGCACCGCTTTCAATATTCTTCTCGATACCATACTTTGGAGAAATTGCAAATATTTCTCATGAATTGTTTGAGACATCAATATTAATATTGATTGTTCAGATTGTTGTGATGCTTATTGCCGATTATGCTTCAGCTCAGAATCAGAAGATGATTATTGACAATGAGGTCGAACTTCGTGATTACAATAATATGGTCTTTAAGGGAATTCATAAGATCAAAACATCGGGAGCCGAGAATAAGTTTTATATGAACTGGGCTTGGCTATATTCCCAAGGCTTAAAAATGACATACAATCCACCGCTCATGGTAAAAATAAAGCCAATACTCTCTATGTTCATATCCGCTGGAGGGACAGTAATACTGTTGCTATCGGCCGCTGCGGGGCATGTTTCGGGTGCGGATTATGTTGCATTTATATCCGTATATTCTATGGCAACGACTGCAGTCAACCAGATTATATCTTTATGCGATAGAGGAATGTCTGCACAACCATATATCACAAGATTGAAGCCTATACTTGATGCATCCCAGGACGATGATAATACTTCCAAACAATATGTCCGCGAAATTGCAGGAAGCGTTCATTTCGATAAAGTATATCTGGAGTATCCCGGAAACGACCAATTCAAAATTGAAAATCTTTCATTGAGAATTCGACCGGGCGAAAAGATTGCAATAGTGGGACCAAGTGGTTGTGGTAAGAGCTCGATAATCAATTTACTTACAGGATTGAATATTCCTGTGGCAGGGGAGATACTGATCGATGGTAAAGCAATCACCCATATGAATATCAGATCTCTATGTAGGCAGATAGGTTCTGTGTCGCAGTTCTCCAAACTGTTTCCCGGTACGGTTCGTTTTAATATATCTATGGGAGATGCATCCGTTACGGATGATGAAATATGGAAGGCTCTCGACGCTGCTGCAATCGGAGATGTAATAAGGAATACTCCACTTGGATTGGATACCGAGGTCTCTGAAGGTCAAAACGGAGGTTTTTCGGGCGGTCAGAAGCAGAGCCTGCTGTTAGCGAGATGCTTTGTCGGATCGCACAAAATCATGATTCTCGATGAAGCCACGTCAGCACTTGATAACATTAAACAGGATAAGGTTCTGGATAGTATATATTCAATGAAATCTACGGTGATAATGGTTGCACATAGATTATCTACAGTAAAACGTTGTGATCGTATATATGTTATGGATAATGGGCAAATCATCGAAGAAGGTAATTATGAGGACCTTATTGAGAAAAAAGGTGCATTCTACGAGCTGGTAAAAAAGCAGCTTCAGAGTGATAGATAGAGAAAGCATTGACTTGATATATTGACAGGAAAAGAGGAATCTATGCGCGTATTTGAACAGATGGCTAATCTTGAAGTAAGAAAAGCATTCCTTGATAGAAAAGAATCACATGTAGTGCGAGATGACGAAGAATTGGATTTCCTTAAGTCTTATCTTCTGAGTGATGAATGTACAGAAGATATTAAGCGACTCCAAAGCGGCGATTATTTTCTCGCGATCCCACGTCGTTTTCGTATTAAAAAAATAGCTTCCACAAAGCGCAGAATCTGCTACAGCTTTCCAATACGTGACAAGAGTCTTCTAAAACTGATGGCGTTTGTCCTTATGGATTATGATGACATTTTTTCTGATTCTCTATATTCATTTCGTAAATTCAAGAATCATCGTCATTTTTTCAGAAAGGTCCGCAGGGAGGATTTTTATAGAAAATATTATGTGCTAAAGATGGACATTCATGCCTATGGAGAGTCTGTCGATCAGGATATTCTTCTGGATATCCTACGTCCTATTTTTAATCACGACCCCGATTTTTATCGTTTTCTGAATTGGTTTCTTAAAAGGAATCAGTTTTATGAGAAAGGAAAGCTATGTCATGAAAGGGTGTCCATCATTCCTGGAACACCTATCGGTTCTTTTTTTAACAATGTCTATCTCATGGACATGGACAGATACTTAGAGACTCATTCACGCATGTATATGCGTTTTGCCGATGATATCGCTGTATTTACCGACACAAGGAAAGAAGCCGAGGAGTTGTCTGCATATATACGCAATTATGTAAAAAAGCAAAAACTGGAAATCAATGAGGAAAAAACAAAAATCTATGAGCCCGAAGAAAGTGTAAGTCTTCTGGGCATCCAGCTGTCCCCCGGGGAGTTTGATATTGCACCCGGATCCGTGCGCAAAATCATATTTAAGATAAAACACCGTCGGAACAAGCTCCTTAAATTGAAGCGCAAATATAAAATGACGGACGAGGAGTCTCTCGCACGTGGCATCAATTATGTAAATCGTTATTTTTTCGGCAGACAGAATAATGATACTGAACTTAACTGGGCTGTTTGGACCTACGGTATCATTAATACCGATAAAACCATCCGCTTTATCGATACCACTGTGCAAGATATCTTACGAAGCATCGGCAGTGGAAAACTTGGCGATTCGAGATATCGCATCACCTATGAAGATCTAAAGAAAGCCGGGTACCGCTCTTTGGTTCACGATTATTACCACCATGAAGATGATGTTTAAAATATTGTATTAGAGTTTATTATTGTGTATCATAGCACTGTGGGAGGTGTGTTCACTGTTGTGAATACGATTGCAGTAACAGTATATGCAGACAGAAACAAGGCTTTGCAATCGGCCGTTTGCAATGTGCTGTTATGATCATTAACTATGCGTCAAGGCGTCCTCCCACTTTTTTTATGCAAAGAAGGATAAAAGAAATGTGAAGAATACTAATCATTCTGATGTCATTGACACTGGCTTTTTCTTTGACGACATTATCGGCAATGGCGGCAGAAAAGACTCAAGACGGAATATTTGTAACTTCAGTTTGTCGAGCAAGATTGATTATAGTGATTATGAAGGCTATGTGAAATAACATAGTGCTGATTGACAAATGCCATATGCAGATTCTATAATTAAGTACCGGCAAACACGGTTAGAATATGTTTGATGTGTATGTTTAACTTCCGCGAGCGACGGGGTGCAGTTGCGTAGAATATCGCTCATGTGTAGATCTTGCCTTTGTGGCAAGATTTTCTTTTTAGGAATACAGCATGAAAATAGTATCTATTAATACAAAACAATTAAGAAAATATAGTAAAGATCCTGAGTTTTTAAACAAAAGCAATAGGCCTTGCGTTTTGATTGTTAGATTGAAATACAAAGGGAAGAGATATAATTTTGCTGTTCCTTTCAGATCAAACATTCCTGCTGCAAGTCAGAAGTGCGATTATTTTCCATTGCCGCCAAGGTCAACAACTAGACCAGGGAATAGACATGGACTGCACTATATAAAAATGTTTCCGGTTACAAACGATATGCTGAGAATTTATCGAACAGAAGGAAATGTTGCTGCAACAATGTATAGAGCAATTATTGACAAGAATCAGAAGCAGATTGTTAAGGAATGTCAGGATTACCTAGATAAATATTCAATGAATGGAAAGCCAGAATATGCTACTGATATCGATCTGCTAATTTCATTGATGTAGTATAAAACAATTCAGACCCTTAAGACCTAAAATCAGTTTTAAACTTAAGGGTCTGATAAGGGTCTATCGGTATATAGCAATTTCTGAACCTCAGTAATTGCAATATGTACCGAGGATGCAAATCCTCCCTCCTCCGCCATTTTATAAGGGGGACGGTTCCATCGTGCCATTTTTGGCACAAATGGGGACGGATCTCATCACATGAGAGTTGATACAATTTGATCAGCTCTTTTCTTTGTTATATGAGGAAGTATATAATTAACTTACACGGTAATACAGTTAAGAAACGGGTATACTAGCGCAATTAGTAAGGCACATGTATCGGAAGGGGATAACGCGAATGAAGGAATTCAACTGTGAGGTCTGTCCTCGTCACTGCCTGTTGCAGATTGATGAGCATACCGAAGAAGTAAGCGGCAACAATTGCCTGCGTGGACCGGTATATGCAAGGACGCAGATAAACAGCGAAGACAATCCGGTGCGAATGGTCAGCACTTCGGTGCTATGCGCAGATGGTTCGAGGTGTTATGTTTTCGCCTGTGAACCTGTTCCGAAGTGGAAATACTTTGACATCATGAAGGCTGTCAAACGCATCCGGCTTGCCGAGCCGGCTGAGTCCGGCACCGTACTTATTTCAAATGTTTGTAATACGGGCATTGATATTATCGCCAGATAATTTGGCTTGAATAGAAAGAGACTTAAATAAGGCAGGGAAATGTTGGAAATTAAGAAGAAAATACAACTTGGCAATTTTGCACAGAAGGTACATATAAAGACTCTCGACGAGAACAATCCGGTGCTGCTGTTCTTGCATGGAGGTCCGGGAGTATGCAATCGTCATACGATTTTTGCCAATCACTCGGATCTGATGGACACATTTACAATTGCGACCTGGGATCAGCGCGGTAGCGGAGGCTCATACAAGGGTGTTGATGTAGATACACTGACCATCAATCAGCTGGTCGAGGACGCCAACGAGCTCGTCAATTGGCTGTGCAAACGCTTCCGCAAGGACAAGATATTTGTTATTGGTGGTAGCTGGGGCTCAGAGCTCGGAACATATCTGACCTCGAGATATCCTGAACACATCGCAGCTTTCGTCGGATTTGGTCAGGTCGTTGACGGTGCACTTAATGAGACCCTTAGCTGGGAGTTTTGCATGGAAGAAGCTCGAAAGGCGGGAGATCAGAAGTCTATTGATATCCTGGAGAAATGTGGCCCGCCTGTAATGGGTGTTTACAAGGGCGGCAACTACGACGGCATGATGATGCAGCGCGAAGTCATGAATAAATACGGCGGCTATTCACCTAATGAGAAGGGTGGATACTTGACATCTACTCTCATGCCTATGCTTACTGCAAGAGAGTACAGCATTTCAGATCTGTGGGGCATCGCTGTTGGGCACAAAGTCGTTCTGGAGAAGATGTGGCCGGAATGCGGACGTACGAATTTCAACGAGACAGCCACACATTTCGACGTGCCGTTCTATATATTTGATGGCAGACTTGATCAGAATACGCCATCCTCGCTGGTTGAGGGCTGGTACGATAAGATTGAGGCACCGGACAAGTGCCTTGTATGGTTTGAGAAATCGGGACACAATCCTATGAATGATGAAGGCGAGATATTCAAGAGCCTACTTAGAGAGAAATTGCTGGCAGTTAAGAAACAGGAGGAATGCAGGATCTAATGGAACGACTTAAATTGAAAGAGAAAATAGGATTTGGAAGTTTTTCGGCTGCGTCGAACATCGTTTATCAGTTCAAGAGCTTGTATTACCTCTTCTTCTTGACTGAAGTCTTGAGAATCCCAATGGGTACAGCGGGTACTATTCTGGCACTTGGAATCGTATGGGACGCAATTAACGATCCCCTGGTCGGATACTATGCGGTTAATCATCGCTTTAAGAACGGCGAGCGCGTAAGACCTTTTGCGCTATACAGCGCTTTACCTTGGGCGGTTACTGTTGTACTTATCTTTACTAATTTCGATACAACACAGGGTGTCAAGATAGCGATTGCCGGTGCAGGATACTTCCTGTTTGAACTCCTTTATACAGCTACAGACATACCGTATAACTGCATGGCGGGTCTGGCAACCAATGTGGATGAAGACAGAAGGTCGATTAACGTTCATCGTAACATCGGCAGTTGCGTAGGAACCGCTATTGGCGCAGTAGCATGCTTTCCGCTACTCAATTTGTTCGGAGGACTTGACGACAACGGCAACCTTGATCCGACAAATGGTAGCCGCGGCTTCTTCCTTACCGCATGTTTAATGGCGGCTGTATGTATTTTCGGATGCCTTATTCATTACTTTACGACCAAGGAAAGAGTTGTTCCTCAGAATCAAGAGGAAGAACACGTTGGACTGCTGTACATCTTCAAAGTGTTGTACACCTACAAGCCTTTCGTTCTGAACACCCTTTATATTCTGTTCTACGGAATTATCAATCTGTCGCTGCTGACATGCCTGACTTATTATTGCACCTATGTGCGCGGCTCAGCAGACGATGTAACATTGCTGGAAGCTCTGTATCTGGTTGCGTCATTGGTATCGACTCTATTCGTGTCCAAGATAGATGAAACAATCGGCAGGAAGAAGACAATGCTCCTGGGTGGTTTCTTCTTCGTAGTCGGCAAGTTGTGGTTCATTGTAGATCCACTGTCAACTCCGGCATTATATGTGAACTGCGTTTCAACGGGCATTGCTGTAGCAATTACCTTCGTAATGTTCAATACCAATCGTAACAACCTCTCAGACCTAGTTGAATGGAGAGAGGGAAGACGTATGGACGGAATGATCGGAACCGCAGACAACCTCTCGACCAAATTAGGCGAGGCTCTTGCGGCTCAGCTCTTGACTCGCGCATTGGCAGTAGCAGGATATGATGCGAACTTAAGTGTTCAACCGGAAGCTGCGATCAAGGCTATCAATGCGATGCTGGGACTTGTGCCGGCATTCTTCGGAGTTGCAATAATCGTTGTGGTTCTGTTCCTGAACATTGAGACAGAAATGGATAAGATGCACCAATCAAAACAGGCTTAAAGAATACATTCAAAAAACTGCACATAATAAGAGCGGATGCGAGAAGCATCCGCTTTTAAATTGCAAAGCTTAGGAACAATTAAAGTGTGCGTTCTATTTGCTTGATTTGTGATATGCTCTGCTGACCTCGTTGCGGTTCTTCAGACCTGTTTTCTTAAGAACGTTGGCAACATGGAATCTTACCGTACTCTCTGACAGGTTGGTGAGTGAAGCAATCTCGCCGTTGGATTTGCCCTGGGAGATATAGTACGCAACCTCTTCCTCACGCCTTGTGAGATCGTATGTCTCAGCGAAACGGGATTTCTTAGCATCGGCATCCTCAGGAACGGATGGAGTACTCTTGGTGAGTAACAGGAAGAAGAGATAAATCAAAGGAATTGCAACAATTCCTGATACTATGAAGCTTACCGGGTAATACTCCGGATAGAATAAAGTGAATCCGGTAACCGTGATGGCATCTGACAGCCTTGAGGCCACAAGTCCCAGTACAGCGAAAACCGGGGCAAGATTCATCTCTTCAGTGACATCCATGAATACGCCTGCTTTGTAAACAGAATAGAAACCAAGAGCAATAAATGTAATCAGAGATACTACAACTGAAACATAGTTCATATGCACCATGCCAAGCGCAATGAATGGAAGAATGAGACTGGCCATCGTAACCAGTGAACCGGCATTCTTGCTTTTGCTGTAGATTAATGCGCATGTGATGAGGCCTACACCATAAAGTGCTCTGACGTCAAGTAGAGACAGGCCGATATCTGCTGTCAGGGATGCGTTGTCGGATGAACCGAGAACGGATAATACGGACATAAGGAATACTACCGCGAACAGAATGCGGTTATCCTTAATAACTTTTACTAAACTTCCTGTGGAAGCTGGGGCATCCATATTGCAACGTTCGCTGAGGTCCTCATATGACATGAACAGATAAATATCCAGGATGACCAGAACTGCATCTATCAGAATTATATAGTTTGATGTCAGAATATCAGGACTTACATGTGACAATCCCCACATAGCAAGTGCTCCAAGTGCACCGGAAATAGCGATTGACATTACACGTGCTTTCGAATTAAGGTATTGAACCATCAGTCCGTAATAGAATGTAAGATCAAATCCAATAATAAAGTTGAGAATAATCATCAGTACGGTCAGGACAACACCGCTCTGGGCGAATACTGATAGAATAAGCAGTGGCATCGTAGCCACCATTGTCAGAGCTGCAAATTTCTTGCTGCCGTAAGTCTGAGGCTTTTTGACAAAAAGAATAATCATGGCAATCATGCCAAGCGCCTGCATCAGATATGCCCAACCATCTGTAATAGCAAAAACAATAGTGCCGTTGTAATACTCAGCGAAACGATAGATCTGAGTATAGTACATCTGCGACAGAATAAAATATGTTAAGAATGTTATTGCCGTTACTTTAATAAAGTCTTTCTTCAAGTTCATAAACTTACCCACAATTCTGCTTCACAAAGTGATTCTATTTTCTGATATATACCTATATATATCTACTATATATCTACCGCGTGTATTCTAACATTTTTAATCCTATTTATGTATACCCTGTCACAAATTGAACGGCAACCTAGCCGAAATCAAACACCGTACCCAACACCACATCTTTTATAATGTACATGTAAAAGTTTATCAACTGAGATACGTAATAGGGGGATAACTATATGAAAAAACTATTAGCACTGCTACTGTCAGTGGTAATGATGGTAACGTTCATGCCGGTGATGGCATTTGCCGAAAGCCAGAAAATTGATGACTTCGATGATTTTGAACCAAACGATGGTGAATACATGGTCGAAATTGCTTATTCAAGCAATGGTTCAATAGAGGTGAGCGGAGAAGAATTACGTTGGAGTAACGCTGACAGAGGCGTGAAAAAAACATTTACGCAAGGTGCCTCCGGCAAGGATGCTTCTGTAGTATTCACACCGGATAAGAGATTTGAGTTATACGGTATTCTTGTTCGAAACGAGAATGGAGATTCAATTTCTGAAAAAACATATTGTTATAATAGCAGTGATAAATGTTTTTATAGTGACGACGACGAGCACTCGATGCTTCAAGGCATCATTAAGAACGGAAATAGCTACACCTATACAGTAGATGCTTCATCAAGAAGTGAAAGAGACAAGGTTTATGTTATGCCAATGTATGTGCTTGAAGATAAAGTTCTAGAGCACTACAGTTTAGATATATTTGTTGACGGTCAATACAGTGATGTAACGGTTTGTCCTGGAGATAGTGTTACTCTTGAGGCAAAGCTTTTCCACCACATTTTTGATGGTGGTGAAGAAGTTGGAGAAGAAGAGGTAGTCGACTTTGTTAATTATGATTTGATCGAAGATGAAAACGCCAGATTTGAAGATTGGGGAGAGGGTGAAGAAGGTGAGTCTGAGCCAATCTTTGATATATATGCCGCTCAAGATGAAGAAGAAAACGACATTAATGGAATGTGGATTGCCGAGGCATTGGCTATGGCAAAAGATGACAATTTGCTGTATTCCGGAAATGGTAGTTTCAAAGTTAATGCATACTATGGTGGCATGGAACTTAACATGAATTGGAATAGATGCGTGGCTGTTGACTGTCGTATTGACTACAACAACCCTATGATTATGGCGGGTAATGCAAGTGTCGATGACAGCCGCCTTGATATATCGCTACCTAGCATGGGAAATACAATTGACATCAACCCTACTTGTAATACAGACAGAGTTACAGACTTTGAGTTTGAAATACTGAAACTTGACGGATCTGATTTCAAACCTGCAACGGAGTATGGTGCAACCATTGATGGAATCGGAAAGAATTCTGTTCTTAAACTGACTAAGGCGAATATTCGGGACATCATATATCATACAGATGCCGGCTTTGACATCATGGTTACGGCTAAGGGAACGGCAAATATCGATGGCGATGATACTGATGTAATATTTGCAAGAAATGTAATTAAGGTTACTGTTGACGAAGGTCTTAATGATGTATTTCAGGAATACCACATTGAGGGCCCATCTGCGATTTCATATGTTCAGGGACAGAACAGATATGATGTATTAGGACAGTTCCAACTTGTTTCTAATAAGGACGGTTCCGTGAAAGCAGAGAATGGAACAGAGGCATCTGAGGATGAAAATGTGTTCGAGTGGAGATTCGTGCAGGTTGATCCGAACTTGATTCCTTTCGATGCTACTGAAGAAGAACTAGATGCAGCCAACATTCGTGTTGATGGTGAACTTGAAATGGATCACCTGGGTGAATATTGGGTTGTCGTAGCAGGAGTAGGAAACTATAAGGGCTTTATTATTGAGAGCTTCAGACTTGTTGACCCGACAATTGTTGACCATTACTATACCAAGAAGCCACGTCCGATAGACGGACTTGCTTATAATGAAGGAAGCCAGAACCTGATTACTTCCAATGGTGCAGCAAGCACTGGTACTGTTGAGTATACTTGGAAGAAGGTAGGTGATGGTGAGTATCCTGATTTTGACTCAATAATCCCGCATGAAACCTATCCTGGAGATTATGATGTTAAGTATCACATTATAGATGACGGAGTTGTTTATCTTGAGGAAACTGTTAGGGTTAGAATCGACAAGAAACCTATTACGATTGTGCTCAATGATGCAACAAAGTATTATGGTGCGCCGGATCCTGAATTTAAGGATTTGGTAAATCTCGAAGAGTCATCTTCCGGAGTGGAGACTTTGCTTGAAGAAGGTAACATACACTTTAGTCGTGAAAAGGGTGAAGATGCAAATGGAACTGGATATCGTGTATATGCGCATTATGAGGATGATAACTACGTTGCATATGTAAGAAATGCTAGACTTAAGGTTAATAAAGCAAGTTATCGTTTATCAGTAGCTAATAACGTTAGCTTCAATACCAGTGATGGACAGTATATAATCCCTTACTACTCTGATGGCGTTAGTGCTAAGGCTACGGTAGAGGGAACAAGTCCTCTTAGTGCTTCGACAAGAGATGGGTTCCTTACCTTGAAAGCCGATGGAGCTTGCAGCGGAGATGTTATTTTGAGTATTGCGGGTGACAAGAACCATAATTCTGTTTCTGAACCTATTCATGTTGAGGTTACAGACGATGTTGCCGATGCTAATGATGGATCCTCAGTAGGTGCTATGAGTGACAATAAAACTGAATTTGTTCAAGGATTGAAGCTTGTTATCGGAGAAGAACAAGAAGAAGCACCTCAAGTTGTGGATGAACCTATCGAAGCTGTAAGTGAAACTGAGGAAGAAAGCGTAACCACTAGCCCTATTGCGATTACTCTGATGAATGGTGACAGCCCTTTCGAGGGCTATGGAGATACTACTAGAATGGTAGTAAGAATCAATTTAGAGAAGAATAATCTGAGAGACTTAATCGGATGCACCGCTCCACAGGCAATATGCGTGGATGAAGATATGCCTGAACCACAGGCTGCAATTAAGGAAGCGTCTGAGGATGAGCCTTCCGCTTGGTTCGAAGAGATTGACGGGGATCATTATATCTGCTTCGTGACATCGCACCTGAGTAATTGGAGGTTTACTGCAACTCCACCTGTACAAATGAAATCCGCATGTGAATTTAAGTATTTGAATGGTGGAACAATAAATGTTCCTGCAATTAAGGAGGAAGGCTCAAGTGAATATAACGAAATAAAGCTGGGCGAGGACTTCGTTAAGCTTAAGGAAACAAATGAGAATCTTGGATTGAAATATTACCAGCTGAAGTTCTCAAATGATAACGGAACTAGTTATAACCTTGATAGCATTTCTGAGCCTGGAACATACAGGGTTAAGGCCAAGGCAATTGAAGGAAGAGGCTATGCAGGTGAAATAGAGTATGCCGGAAGCATAACAGTGTCCGAACCGGTTGAGCATGAATTCTCTGACGAATGGAGCTACAATGCTAACACACATTGGCATGCATGCACTAAAGATCATGTTTGCTATGAAATTGCCGATGAGGGTAGTCACAACTTTACATCTATCATGGATAATCCTTCTGATGAACTGCTTGCAAGTGAGGCTACTTGTACTCAGTATGCACAGTACTACAAGGTGTGTGAATGTGGACTGACTAGCACAGAAACATACAGCTACATAAATGATAAGGATAGAAAGGGCAGGCTTAAGGCTCATGATACAGAGTATGTTCCGGGCGTTAAGGCAACATCTACTGAGGATGGGCATATTTCTTACTATAGATGTAAAAACTGTGGTGGATGCTTCTCCAATAAGTGGGGCAAGGGTGATCCATATACAAATGAACAATTGATAATTAAGGCTGGTGGTGGAGACAAGCCAACACCAAGACCAACTCCAGGTCCAACGCCTGGCCCAACTCCTGGTGGCAAGACTGACGAGGAGAAGTACGCAGATGCCAAGACAACGGCAATGGAGACTTGCGGTACTTTGCTGGAAGAGAACAAGGACTCCGAGTATCCTTATATTGCTAAGCTGATTGAGGATGCTGAGAAGGCTATCAATGATGCTAAGTTCGATTCAACCAAGACTCTTGCTGAGAATGAAGCAGTTGTAACTGCTATTGTTGAGAAACTTAAATCAGATGTTGCTGCACAGAAGATTTTGGATGAAAAATCGACAGTTCAGGCGTCTAAGGTAAAGGCGGCTAAGACAAGTATTAAGTCCCTTAAGACATACAAGACTGGACATAAGATTAAAGTGACATTCAAGAGTGCTAAGGCCGGTGATAAGAAAATAACTACTTATCAGATTTACAGAAAGCTTGGCAAGAATGGCACTTACAAGAGAATCAAGACGATAACTTCTACGAAGAGCACTATTACTTACACTAGCAAGAATCTTAAGAAAGGTAAGAAGTACTACTACAAGGTTCGCGGAGCTGTAACTCTTGCGAATGGTAGCAAGGCTTATACTAAGTGGTCTGCTGTTAAGTCAATTAAGTGCAAATAATTGTTAGAGGCTATTAAATATTCTATTTAATATAATTATGAAAAGGAGAAAGACTATGAAGAGAAGAATTAGCTTATTAGTTGTGCTGACTCTTGTGTTCACACTCACATGCGGTTCAATCACAACAGTAAACGCAGCAAGCAAGGCTACAATAAAGATGTCTAAGACATCGGTTGCTGTGGTAGTAAAGAAGACTACAAAGCTTACTGCAAAGGTTTCCGGAAAAATCGTAAAGAATTCAGGAAAATGGACTACTTCCAAGAAATCTGTTGCAACAGTATCTAAGAAGGGCGTTGTAACTGCAAAGAAGAAAGGCATTGCAACAATTACTTATTCTGTAAAAGACAAGAAGACAAAGAAGACTGTAAAAGCAACCTGCAAGGTTTTTGTTGGAAAAAAGGCAACAGAGTACAACTTCAACTTGGATGAAGAGTCGGTACGAGATGCGCTTGAAAACAATAAATATGTCATTTATGAAGAAGATGTACACTTCACAGGAAGTGACGCGTTCGCCATGACAGAACTGTCAAAATCTTTCTTCAAGAAGATTGTTTACATTGAATCAGCTGGATTAACAAATCTGGGAAATCCTATGTTTGCATCTGGTGCTAAAGTAATCTTTGATAATGACATCAAGGGTACAGAGTATGATCCAGTTCCAAGAACACTGGGACTTGATAGTGCTGAATGTGTAGAGGATGGATCCTGTGCACTCCTTACATTTGATCCTGAGGCAACATTAACACTGAATGGCGTAGAGTATACTAAGGCTGATATAACAGGCTACATGGATGCTGATACTGGTGAGGCTCTTGATAATCTTGACAAGATTGATGGCCTCTTAGTAGCACAGGCTTGGAATGGTGGCGAGAAATCTGTAAAGGTTCTTGGCCTTAGAATGGGAGCTTAAATAATCTTTAATAGTAAGATGGCGCTTTACGAAGCGCCATCTATTTTTGTACAATGTAGACATTATATAAACCTAATCAAAGGGAAAAATCACCATGGATTCAATTAGAAAGAAAATTGATTATTACACACATACCATATGGGGTAGATGGATTTGCAATGCTATAGTCGCAGTATTGGCTCTCGTTGCAATGAAGGCCCTGCTCGAGTATGGACTTACTATGAAGCACTGCATGTTGCAGGATTTCCTCTACAACAAAGAAATTGAGGTAGAGACTTTCGCTAAGAATGCACCTCTTATTGTTGCTGCAGTTACATTCTTCCTGCCGGGTGCAGGCCCTGCTGCTGTGGGACTGACGCTGTTCCTGACATCGTTTGCAGTATGTCCGTACCTGATTGCGCTGGCAACTCTGGCACTGCTATTCGCTGCTCCATGCAACAAAATGGTTCAGGCATGCGCACTGATGATGCCTGTTGCTGTAATGCAATTCACTCCTGAGCAGATGGAGAAGCTCGGTGTGAGCAATCAGCTCCTGACTTTTGGGTTCGGTATCTTCCTGATGTTTGTTATTGCATATGCATCACAGATGTCAGATGACAAGACACCGTATTCAATGTCAGCACCAATTCTCTTCATGACATTGGCTGTTCCTGCCGGATTCTTCGGTAAGATCAAGCATATCAGCTTCATGAAGTCATACTGGCTCGAGGACAAGACATCCGGATATTTCAAGGAAGGCATCGATCATTATGCGCTCGACCATCTGCAGACACTGCTGATCATCCTTGCAGCATTTATCGTTATTACAATTGCATTTACCGTTCTTCTATCTACGAAGAAGACAGCTCTTGCCAATATGCAGAGAGATAAGAGGGACGGCATAGCATTCGCGGTTGCCACAGTTCTGCTTATTGCGGCCCTTATTGGGCTCAAAGCCGGACTCAAGCTGGAGACTATGGAGATCAATTATGTGATGGTAGTTGTCCAGATGCTTGCGGCTTACGTTGTAACAAGGCTGTTCACCAAGCATGATCCATCACTTAACGAAGCAGATGAGGAGAAGCTCAAGAAGTTCAGCAAATTCACCAGCATACTCTCGATAATCGCTATAGTAGCGGCACTTGGTTTTGGCGGATACTATTACTATGTACATAAGGATGACGTTAAGCCTGTAGGTGAGACAATGGAAGATGCTATCGTGGCAGGCTATGATGCTAATAATGATACGCATGATGTATATCCTTCACCGGTTATTAGAGCAGAGGCGGAAAGCATCTGGTTCAAGTTTGTAACCAAGGAAGATACCGGTGATAAGCAAAGATGCGTTGTTGTATTCGACAATTGCGAGGAAGGCAAAGTGGTTAAGGATGCAACTCTATATGATGAAACCGGTGAGAATGAGATTTGTGATGTAATCTGGTGGGGAGACAACTATCAGTCAGAGCCATTCCCGGCTAAGAAGGATCAGCTTTTCTATCTCAAGGTTGATTTGAACGAGCATCCTGCCGGTGACTATCTGGCCATCCATTCTTGGACTGAATAATGGAGGAGTCCTTGAACAGAATAATTACGAATGCACCATTTGGGTCAGTCCTAAATGGTGCTTTTTTTGTGCCGGGCAAGAACAAGTTGACCGGCACATTTTTGTATACTTCATTTCAGTGTTTGTGTTAAAATATAAACGGAATAAGAGGTTTGACAGAAATGACTAGAAAACAGGCGCTAATTGCGGCTAATGTTGCAACGGTATTGCTCGGAACAACAGGTTTGTTCGGCAGATGGATCAGCATCTCATCAATCGGAATTACTTTCGGAAGAGTAGTGCTGTCCTCAATTGCGCTATTCATTTTCTGCAAGGCGAGAGGCCAGGATATTGCTATCAAGTCCAAGAAGGACGGAGGGCTCTTCCTGCTGGCAGGTGTGCTGCTGGCGATTCACTGGGTTGCATTCTTCCAGTCTGTCAAGTATTCCAACGTGGCGATATGTACGATTACTTTCGCAACGTTCCCGCTGTTCTTGACATTTCTGGAGCCGCTGGTTTTCAAGACCAAACTGACGCTTCGCAACGTGCTCTTCGCAGCACTTGTTGTAGTCGGCATCGGCATCACTGCGTGGGGAACCGAGATGGGAAGCGGCAACTTCATGGGATTCGTGATGGGATTTACTTCTGCAGTTTCTTATGCATTCCTGCAGCTGTGCAACAAGAAATTTACCATCAGCGGATACAACGGAACGGTTATCTCGATGTACGAACAGGCTATGGTTGCAGTCGTGTTGCTGCCGATTATCATAGCCGGCGGATATCTGAATAACATCAGCATGACAGACTTCCTGCTGATACTGGTGCTCGGACTGTTTTGCACAGCGATTGCACACACGACCTTGATTACCGCGATGAAAGCAGTGCCGGCTCAGCTCGTAGGCATCTGCAATTCTATGGAAACAGTATATTCAATCGCTCTGGCTGCTGTATTGCTCGGCGAGATGCCGACAATCAACGAAGTCATCGGAGCGATAATTGTAACAATAGTGGTTGTCTCGGCACAGCTGCAGAAGGAGTAGGGAACCTGTCCCTGATTAGCCATTTGGCTAAAATGGGTTGACCCCAATTAGAAAATGATTACAAACATTCAGAAATTTTCAATACACGATGGCGATGGTGTCAGGACGACAGTGTTCTTCAAGGGTTGTCCGCTCAAGTGCGTATGGTGCCACAATCCGGAGACTCAGCGTTATTATGCTGAGATGATGCTGGATGAGGACAAATGCGTTCACTGCGGTATGTGTGAGCAGAAGTCGGAGCGTAGCCATGTCGTTCTGTGAGCCAAGGGGTTGT
>JAZUDV010000055.1:0-2584 GCA_045639825.1 Anaerovoracaceae bacterium | reverse complement strand
GTCTGTCTATTAGAAGTGTTCTCTTATCTCTAAGCTCGTTGGCTTTGCTTCCTGAGAGCTCGATTACATTAATCTGCTTGTTAATTGTAGCAAGTTCGCTCGCTATCGAATTAACCTCATCTATCTTAAGCTTCAGCTCTGAGTTGGCATCCTTCTGAACCTGCTCCATCGAGTTGGCCATCGATCTAAAATACTCACAGGTGTTGCCGGCAAGTCCGATGAACTGTGCTCTTGTAGAATCGCTTGCAGGATTCTTCTGCATCTCTGCCATGCCATCCATCATCTTCTGAAATACAGTAGTAAAGCCTTCAATAGTAGAATCATCCTTAAAATAATCCTCTATCTGAAGCATGTAATACTCTTTCATGGCATATTCGCCGGCCTTAGTATTGTTATGCCAGTACTTGCTGTCGTAGAACTCATCATGTATACGCTCGATTGAAAGAGTATCTACACCTGCGCCTGCACAGCCGTATGTGGTCCATACTCTGAGTGCCTCAGCTGCCTGACTGTTAACCTGCTGTCTGCTATAGCCTTCTGTCTCCGCATTAGCAATGTTATTGGCTGTTGTATTAATAGCCGCATTGGAATTAAGTAAACCTGTATATGCAATATTTAAACCAAAAAATTGTGAAGGCATACCAACCTCTTACTGTAAAATAGAATCTGTTACTATCTGCCTAATGTATTTAATATATGTTCTAACATCTGATTAACTACGTTAATATATCTTGATGATGCATTGTAAGCATTCTGGAACTTGAGCATGAAGGTCAGCTCTTCATCCTGGGATACTCCGATAATCTGTTCTCTTGCAGCATCGGTAGCCTCTACTGTCTTGCCCTGACTATCCATAATGCTCTTATATACGTATCCTGAATTAGCAACCTGACTTACCAGATCTCCGTAATAATCTATAAATGAAGACTTCTTCTTGACGTTGGGGTTAAGAACACTTCCTTCAGCTTCAAATGCTGATTTGATCTTCTCCATTGTGGCGTAATCCACTGCTCCGTCCTGAAGTATAAATCCAAGCTTCGTAGGCTCCTGCAAAAGCTTTATGTTGATCTGCATGTTCATGGTGCTGTACAGTGTCTCGTTGACATCCATATCCTCTTCCATGAAATCTACTATGTACTTACCGTTTGCATCCATATACGGGTCAGCTACATATCCGTCTGACGGTATCTTCTGGAATATCTGAATAGGATTGCCGTCGTCATCAAGAAGATAATTGCCACTTGGATTCAGTTCCTTAGCTGCAATAGCAGCATCGTAAAGAGCCCTGTTAATTGTTGTTGATATATTATGTATAAGCTGATCGAACTCAGCCTGAATATTCATACATACTGACTGTGATACCTCATTGACATATTTGCCTTCTGAGAGATCTGTGTAGTCAGCTCTGTGATCACCTCTTGCAAGAAGCGTGGACTTAAGGCTTCCGATATCAGTACTAAGCTCAGATGAGATTACTCTCGTAAGATCGAACACCTTAGCCTTCTCAACTTCTTCCTTGGAGTATTCTCTCTCGCCCTGATCGTTAATGAAGTACTTGGCATTCTTCTCCCAGAATGGAGTATAAAAGCCTGTCCTTGCATCTGTATCTATCAATATTCTGTAAGAAGCTTCTCCTCTTACAAGATCTTCTCCCTCAAGCTGAACCCATACAGTATTGTCGATATCCTCAGAATAAGAGATGTTAGCAAGCTTTGAAAGCTCATCTAAAAGAGCGTTTCTGCTGTCTCTTAAATCGTTGGCTTCCTCCACCTTAGCACATTCAATATTTCTGATTGCATCATTATAATACTTTATCTGTTCCGCTATATCATTGATTCGTTCTGTCTGTGACTTAACCTGAAGATTTAAGCTGTTCTGGTAATCAGACAGACCACTGTACACCGACTGTGATCTTGCCAAAAACTCCTGACATCTCTCGACCAACAGTCCCTGTGTAACTGCTGAGCTTGGATCCTTAGCCAACTCCTGAATAGATACCCAAAGATCGTTAACAGATTCCTGGAAGGTCTCTCCGTTCATCTCATCCAGAAGAAACTCTATCTCTGTCAACGCATCCGAAGACACTTCGTAGAAGGCTTCTCTTCCCAGCTCTCTTCTATATGTAGAGTCCAAAAAAACGTCTCTTACTTGTCTTGTCTTGCTGTAAACAACTCCCAGACCTATCTGCTGCTTAGCCACAGCATTGGGATTATTCTGAATAGTGTTATAGGTTGCCGTACTAGTGAGAACCTGCTGACGCACGTATCCGGTAGTATCGGTATTAGATATGTTATGTGCAGTTGTATTAAGGGAATTCTGGCTTGTCTGAAGCCCTGAAACACCTATATAAAGGCTACCCATTAATGGCATAGCATTACCTCCGGATGTCTATTGCTTAGCGTCAAAGCCTCCTCGGTTAACTCCCATATAGGTTCCGGCATTAGTAGCCATCGAATCATAGTTGGCAGTCTCAGGAGCTGCTTTGTAGGCTTGCAGTACATTCATATCAAACTGTACCATCTCAAGTGAAGATTCCAGAAGTGCCTTATTCTGATCATTGACTCTTCTCATCTCTCCTACTGTT
>JAZUDV010000054.1:0-6972 GCA_045639825.1 Anaerovoracaceae bacterium | reverse complement strand
TATTATTTTTGTAAATTATCACTAAATGTAGAAAGGAAGAGGCTTATGTCGATAGCAGATATTGAGAAAGTCAGGAAGGCTGAGGCAGCTGCCGTAGAGATCAAGAAGAAGGCAGAAGAATCAGCAGCTCTGATTATTGCTGAAGGCACGAAAGAAGCCAAGGACCTACTCGCCAATGCCGAGAAGCAAGCAGACGCATTATATCAGTCTGTAATTGATGAGGCAGAGAAGAAGGCATCTGCAGCTTATGACCAAGCAATTGCTAAGCAGCAGGCTGAATGCGAGAAGATCAAAGAAAGCGGCCGAGCTAAAATCGGTGACGTTATTGACGACATCGTCGGAAAGGTTGTGGGGTAACTAATGGCAATAGTTAAAATGAACAAACTATCTGTCATAGGTATGATTGCTGAGAAGCAAGACCTGATTAAGAGCCTCATGGATCTGGGAATCATCGAGATCACAGCTACGACTGACAAACTCCAGGATGAAGAGTGGTCAGGACTTGTTACTAAGGATGGCGACGAGGAGAACGTTGCTATTCAGGACAAGGAACTTACAAGAGCTACCAATGCTTTGGATGTTTTGGACAAATACACCAAGATCAAGAAGCCGTTGTTCGTAACAAGAAAGGCTATTACAAGATCCGAGTTTGATAAGAAGTGTGAAGATGAGGACAGATTCCGCAGGGAGACTGATGAGCTGATAGAACTGAATGACAAGTTCAATCAGGCAACAGTTCAAGAAAATCAGGCGACCGCTCAGATTCAGGCGTTAACACCATGGCTGTCCTACGACTATCCACTTGAGATTCAGTCTACCGACCGTATCAGCATCAAGCTGGGTGTATACCCACCTGATACTGATCTCGTAGCGCTGAGCAACAAGCTGGAGGAAGAGGGATATCCTAATGTGATAACCGAGCTTAACAGGGACAAGCAGCAATGCTATTCAAGCGTACTGTTATTCAAGGAAGACGAAGAACAGGCACTTGAGATCCTCAAGCTCTCAGGATTTACTAATCCTGGACTGACCTACAACAGTGGAACGGTAGCCGACAATATCGCAGCTTGCGAGAAGCAGCTGGTCGAGCTTTCGGGCAAGAAGGAAGAAATCCTTGGACAGATACAAGAGAAAGCATCTTATAAGGAAGACCTCGAATTCTATCACGATATGTTAACTATCAAGAGAGACGAGGGCAGAATAAGATCAAGCATGCTGAATACAGAGAAGGCATTCACATTCGATGGATGGGTTCCTGTAGAGGCTAAGGAAAGAGTAGAGAGAGCTCTGAACAAATACACATGCTGGTATGAGTTCAATGAGCCTGCAGACGACGATGTAATTCCGGTTCAGATGAAGCACAACAAGTTCAACGAGCCAATGGAGTTCATCACAGGACTGTACTCTCTGCCTAGTGCAAGAGAAGTGGACCCTACTTCAATCTTCACAATGTTCTACATCATATTCTTCGGAATGATGTTTGCAGACGTGGGATATGGAGTAATACTGTTCGTAGCAACACTCTTTGCTATCAAACACTACAAATTATATGAAGGTGGTGTTTATCAGCTGATGAAGGTACTGAACTACTGCGGCGTCAGCAGTGCGGTATTCGGAGTGCTCTTCGGATCATATTTCGGAGACCTTGTTAAGGTAGTCGGCGAGACATTCTTAGGCAAAGAGATTATTATCAAGCCACTCTGGATGGATCCTGTAAGTTCATCAATGAACCTGCTGGTAATCTCATGTGCACTTGGTGTAATCCACCTCTTCGTAGGTATGGGCATCAAGGCTTATGAGCAGATCAAAGAGGGCGATGTACTGGGCGCTATCAACGACAACTTCGTATGGTATGTTGTTGTTATCGGACTGGTAATGTGGCTCTTCGGAGCAAGAGTTGCAGCTTGGGGTCCATCAGTAGGTAAGGTGATGACAATCATCGGATTCGCCGGTGCAATAATCATACCGATAATCCAGAACAAGGGTATCAGTAAGGCACTCGGACTGTGGAACATCTACAGCGGCGTAACAGGCAACCTGTCGGATATACTGTCATACTCAAGACTGCTCGGTCTCGGTTTGGCATCAGCATCCATCGCACAGGTAGTAAACTTCCTGGCATCACTCGTAGGTGGTGGCCGCGGAGTTGTAGGAATAATACTGTTCATTGTTATCGAGTTACTCGGACATCTGCTGAACTTTGCAATCAACGCACTCGGATCGTTCGTACACTCAGCAAGACTGCAGTATGTAGAATTCTTTGGAAGATTCTTCGAAGGCGGCGGCGAGCCATTCGCACCGTTTGGCAAAGACACCAAATATCTCAGAATTATTGAGGAGGGAAAATAAAATGACAATTGGAGTAGCATTAGCTATATTTGGCGCAGCAATCGCAGCATGCGCAGGCGTAGGCTCCGGTCTCGGAGTAGGTATTGCCGGTGAGGCAGCAGACGGAGTAATGGCTGGTGAGGGAACAAGCTTTGGTTCAACACTGGTACTTCAGGCACTTCCTGGAACACAGGGTATTTACGGCATGGTAATCGCTATCATGATCATGACTAAGATCGGAGTTCTCGGTGGAGCAGCAGCAGACGTTACACTCGCACAGGGTCTCGGATTCCTGGCAGCTGGACTTCCTATCGGAATCGTTGGTATCTGGTCAGGTATTGCACAGGGTAAGGCTGCAGGCGCTGGTATCCAGCTCGTAGCTAAGAAGGAAGGTAAGCTTGGACAGGCAATCATCTACGCAGTAATGGTAGGAACTTACGCTATCCTCGCATTCATCATCTCATTCCTTCTGTACAACGGAATTCAGGTAGGCTAGTAGGCACTGAAATAAACTATTGTATATAAGAGAAAGGGACGGTGGATATGAGTATAGAGTCCATAACTAAGAGGATTGAAGACGAGGCTAAGGCAGTAGCTGATGAGCTGATTGCTGCAGCTAAGTCCCAGAAGGCTTCTATCGTTAAGGACGCTACTACCAAAGCCGCTGAGATCGAACAAGAGGCTAAGGAGCGTGCCGCTAAGGATAGTAAGATTCTTGTGGAAAGAAGAGAATCCGTTGCCGGCCTGGAATCAAGAAAGATGCAGCTCGCAGCTAAGCAGGACGTAATTGCAGAGAGCTTTGACTCAGCACTTAACAAACTGCTGGCACTCGATGAATCCAAGTATCTGGAGTTCATCACTAACAAGCTCGCAGCTTTCGAGGGACAGAGCGGTGAGATACT
This sequence comes from Anaerovoracaceae bacterium, assembly GCA_045639825.1. Taxonomy (GTDB): domain Bacteria; phylum Bacillota; class Clostridia; order Peptostreptococcales; family Anaerovoracaceae; genus Crickella. The sequence continues at coordinate 3,742 of JAZUDV010000054.1, read as the reverse complement.
GCTGAACGCAGCAGACAAGCAGAAATATGGAGCTAAACTCGCCAAGTTAATCGAGAAGACTGCAATCAAGGTTTCAGATGACGAAGCTAAGATTAAGGGTGGATTCATCCTCAAGCAGGGAGATATCTCAATTAACTGTTCTATGGAAAAGCTCCTTGAAGATAATAAGGAAGAAATGATGAGCACAATTGCTCAGAAGCTCTTCCCAAACGCATAACCAGCTAAGGAAAGGAGGATCAATCATGGCAAATTGTGTATTTGCAACTGCAATGACCAGAAGTAATGAGAAGAAGCTTCTGACTTCTGAGCAGTTTCGTTCAATGATTGATTCCGGAAGCATTGATGACATATGCAGAATAATTCAGGACGCTGGTTATGGCAGTGACTCTGAACCATTCAAACCTGCAACTTATCAGAAGATTCTGTCAGACAGAGAGCTCAACCTCTTTGATGACAATCTGAAGATGGGCAAGGAATTTGAGGTTCTCGATGTACTTAACCTTATCAACGATTATCACAATATCAAGGTTCTGCTCAAGGCAGAAGCCCTCGGTATTGACAGAAGTGACATCCTTCTCAACACAGGCAACATTCCTGCAGAGAAGATGGCAGAGTATGTAAGAGATCGTAGCAAGATGCTCTCAGAAGATATGCTCAAGGCTGTTCTTGAGGCTTCCGAGACTCATGCAAGAACTAAGGATCCGCAGCTGATTGACTTCATCTGCGATAAGTACTGTTTCGTTGAGATGAACAAGATTGCTGAGAACTGCGGCAATGAGTTCGTTAAAGGCTATGTTAAGATCAAGATCGACGCAGCTAACCTCAAGACTTACGCAAGAGTTAAGGCTATGGGACAGCCATGGACTTACTTCAACGAAGTCTTTATTGAGGGCGGCGAGATTGACACTCTGCTATATCAGAGAGCTTACAACGAAGACGTTGCACAGTTTGGCTCACATTTCAAGGGAACACTTCTCTATGATGCAGCAACTATCGGACGTGAGGACCTGGATAAGACAGGCAGCTTCACAATGTTCGAGAAGCTCTGCGACGACGCTGTAGTTGACTACGCCAAGGGCGGCAAGGAAGTTTCCTACGGTATCGAAGTAGTATTCGCATACTATGTTGCTAAGCAGATTGAGATGACGAATATCAGAGTCCTGATGGCAGGAAAACTTGCTAATATGGATCCGGAGACGATTCAGGAAAGGATGAGGAAGACTTATGAATAAGATTGGCATAATCGGCGATGCTGACAGTGTGCTCGGTTTCAAAGTCTTCGGACTGGATGCATATGCATGCCTCGATAAGGAAGAGGCATCCAAGACCCTGCACAAAATTGTCAAAGATGATTACGGAATTATCTTTATTACAGAAAGATATTACAAAGAATTAGAAGAAGATATTGCTAAATATATTGATCTGCGCATACCGGCTATCGTAGCGATTCCGGGCAGCGATGGAAGATACGGCATCGGACTCTCCAACGTTAAGCACGCTGTTGAGAAGGCTGTCGGAGCTGATATATTATTTGGCGACGAATAGGAGGAAACAGAGCATGATTCAAGGTAAAATCGTAAAGATTGCCGGACCGCTCGTAGTTGCATCGGGAATGGGCGAAGCTAATATGTTCGACGTATGTAAAGTCGGAAATACTGGCCTGAACGGAGAGATTATCGAGATGAGAGACGGCAATGCCTCGATTCAGGTATATGAGGAAACAGCCGGATTACAGCCGGGAGAGCCTGTTGTCAGCACTGGAAAACCACTGTCAGTAGAGCTCGGACCTGGACTCATCGAAACTATTTACGACGGTATTCAGAGACCGCTGTCAGCTCTTCTCGAGAAGTGCGGAGCTAACCTCACAAGAGGAGTTAGTGAACCTGCACTTGACCACAGCAAAGAGTGGGACTTTGTTGCAACAGCAGCAGAGGGCGAAGAAGTTGAAGGCGGAGACATCCTCGGAACAGTTCAGGAGACTCTCGCAGTAAACCATAAGATTATGGTTCCTTACGGAGTATCCGGTAAGATCAAGTCCATCAAGTCAGGCAAGTTCAACATCGACGAGGTTATCGCAGTTGTAACTGACGCAGAGGGCAACGACCATGACTGCACAATGGTACAGTACTGGCCGGTAAGAATTGAAAGACCATACAAGACTAAGCTCGCTCCTAATGATCCGCTGATCACAGGACAGAGAGTAGTCGACACAATGTTCCCAATCGCTAAGGGCGGTGTAGCAGCAGTACCGGGACCTTTCGGTTCAGGTAAGACAGTTATCCAGCACCAGCTGGCTAAGTGGGCTGACGCTGATATCGTAATCTACATCGGATGCGGCGAGCGTGGAAACGAGATGACAGAAGTACTGATGGAGTTCCCTGAACTTACTGACCCTAAGACAGGCGAATCCCTGATGAAGAGAACAGTACTTATTGCCAACACATCAGATATGCCGGTAGCAGCCAGAGAGGCTTCTGTATATACAGGTATTACAATCGCTGAGTACTTCAGAGACATGGGTTACTCCGTAGCTCTGATGGCAGACTCCACTTCAAGATGGGCAGAGGCATTGAGAGAAATGTCCGGACGTCTTGAGGAAATGCCTGGTGAAGAAGGATACCCTGCATACCTCGCATCAAGACTTGCTCAGTTCTATGAGAGAGCCGGCAAGGTTGTATGCCTCGGTAAGGATGACAGAATCGGTGCACTTTCAGCAATCGGAGCTGTATCTCCTCCGGGTGGAGATATTTCAGAGCCTGTATCACAGGCAACACTGCGTATCGTAAAGGTATACTGGGGACTCGATGCTACACTCGCAAGAGCAAGACACTTCCCTGCAATCAACTGGCTGAACAGTTACTCACTGTATCAGGACAGACTGGATAAGTGGTTCGGCGAGAACATTGATAAGGACTTCCCTGTAAACCGTCAGACAGCTATGACACTGCTCCAGCAGGAAGCAGAGCTGAACGAAATCGTACAGCTGGTAGGTGTTGATGGACTTTCCAAGGAAGACAGACTCAAGCTCGAGATCTGCAAGATGATCCGTGAGGACTTCCTGCACCAGAACTCATTCCATGAAGTAGATACTTATTCATCAATGAATAAGCAGAGCAAGCTGATGAAGCTCATCCTTGACTACTACAAGATGGGACAGAAGGCTCTCGAGAATCACGTAGGATTCGGAGCAATCGTTAACATCGATGCCAAGGAAGATATCGGACGTTTCAAGTACACAGAGGAGAAGGATGTTGACGCAGCATTCGATAACCTCGAGAAGAAACTCGATACAACTCTGGCTACATTAATTAAGGAAGCAGGTGAAGCTGATGATTAAAGAATATAAGACAATATCAGAAGTAACCGGACCTCTTATGCTCGTAAAGGGCGTTGAAGGCGTTGGATATGACGAGCTCGGAGAAATTGAGCTTTCCAATGGTCAGATGAGACACTGCAAGGTTCTTGAAATCAACGGTACAGACGTACTGGTACAGCTCTTCGAAGGAGCACAGGGCATGAACCTTCAGAATTCCAAGGTAAGATTCCTCGGACACTCCAATGAGCTGGCAGTATCCCCGGATATGCTGGGAAGAATCTTCGACGGAATGGGCAGACCAATTGATGGTGGCGCAGAGATCATTCCTGACAAGAAGTTAGATATTAACGGCTTGGCTATGAACCCTGCTGCAAGAGAATATCCGTCAGAGTTCATTCAGACAGGAGTATCCGGAATTGACGAAGT
>JAZUDV010000053.1:0-6154 GCA_045639825.1 Anaerovoracaceae bacterium | reverse complement strand
CTTGAGCAGCTTGTCAGCATCCGGGCAAGTAGTTACGAATTCGTTCCAGAACTCACCGTCATAAGCGAGCTTCATTCCTACCTTGCCGAGTTCATCAGCGAGGTAATGAGCCTTGGATGAGCAGAGAGTTGCAACGTCCTTGAGTCCCTTAGGACCGATTGTTGACAGATAGATACCTGCCTTCAGTGCGCACTGAGCTTCGTTGGAGCAGATGTTGGAGCTAGCCTTCTCACGACGGATGTGCTGCTCTCTAGCCTGCAGTGTAAGAACGAAACCTCTGTCGCCCTTGGAGTCAACTGTCTCACCGATCAGTCTTCCAGGAATCTGTCTCATGAATTTAGCATTAGCTGCGAGGAGTCCGAGGTATGGACCACCGAATTCGAGTCCGAGGCCGAGAGGCTGTCCCTCACCTACGCATACATCAGCGCCGATCTCACCAGGAGTCTTGAGAGCTCCGAGAGCGAGAGGCTGAACGTACATGATGAACTTGGCATCAGCGTTGTGAGTGATCTCACAGAGTTCATCAGCGTTCTCAACGATACCGTTGAAGTTAGGATACTGCATCAGGAAGCAAGCTGATTCAGCGTCTGCCTCGAGCATTTCCTTGAGAGCTGCCTTGTCAGTAACTCCATCCTTGGAAGGAACAACACATACCTTAGTGTTTCTTCCGAAGGAGTAAGTCTCGATAACCTTCAGGATTCTCTTGTCAACTGCATCTGATACATAGATTGTGCTATGCTTTCTGTCCTTGAACATGTTGCAAGCTTCTGCGGCTGCGGAAGCTCCGTCATACATGGAAGCATTAGCGATGTCCATTCCTGTGAGTTCAGCAACCATTGTCTGATACTCGAAGATGGACTGAAGGATGCCCTGGCTGATCTCAGCCTGGTATGGTGTGTAAGCAGTAAGGAACTCTTCCTTGTTAGCAATTGCATTTACAGTTGCCGGTACATAGTGATTGTATGCGCCTGCACCACGGAAAATGGAACGGAAAACGATGTTCTTGTTAGCCAGTCCCTGAACGATGCTGTCTACCTCGAGTTCAGACTTGCCGCTAGGTAAGTTGAGCTCGCCTTTAACCTTGGCATCAGCAGGAATGTGCTTGAAGAGGTCGTCGAAATCCTTATAACCAATTTCGTTGAGCATTGCCAGCTGCTCTTCTAACGTATTAGGAATATAAGTAGCCACAATTTCCTCCTTATAACTGTGAAAAAGGGCCGCGTTAAAGCGACCCGTTGGTTAACTATCTAGTCTCGTTGTAAGCTTCGTACTCGTCAGCGGACATAAGGTCCTCAGTAGCAGTAACGCTGCCAATCTTAACGAACCAAGCATCATATGCATCCTGGTTGATGAGGGATGCATCGTCAAGCAGGTCTTCGTTGATCTCTAGAACAACGCCTGATACAGGAGAGATAACGTCAGCAACAGCCTTTACAGACTCAACGTCAGCAAATGCTTCACCTGCAACTACTTCATCATCAACCTCAGGAAGGTTAACGAATACCAGGTCGCCGAGCTCGTGCTGAGCATAGTCAGAAATACCAACAACTACTACATCGCCGTCGTTGCGTACCCATTCATCGTCTTTTGTGTACTTAAGTTCACTTGGATAATTCATAATAGTATCTCCTTTTAAATAAATAATAGTTGTTTTTTATAATTAACTCGTTCGAGTTATTAACAATTTACTGAGCTCTCTTGTAGAATGGGAGCTTAACCATTTCACATTCTACCATTCTGCCTCTAACGTCTACTTCGCACTTAGCACCGATCTCTCTTGCATCCTTCTCAACAAGAGCCATACCATATGCTCCGTCAATGAATGGCAGCATAGTACCGGAAGTTGTGTGACCGATGAGCTTGCCGTCTCTGTAAACGTCCATATGCTCTCTGATGATGCCACGACCTGTAACCTTGAGACCAACTCTCATGATTCTTGGTGGTTCGTCAGCTAAGAGTTCCTTCTTGCCGATGAAGTCGCAAGGCTTGTCAGTCTTAATAGCGAACTTGAGGCCTGCCCATCTTGGGGAGATGTCCTCTTCGAGCTCATGTCCGTAGAGAGGCATTGCTGCTTCCATTCTCAGTGAGTCTCTTGCACCGAGTGCGCAAGGGATGAGTCCGAATTCCTTACCATTCTCGATAAGGAGATCCCACATAGCAACAGCCTTATCAGCAGGCATGTAGATCTCGAATCCATCTTCACCTGTATATCCTGTTCTGGAGATTACGCAAGGAATACCCTTAACCTCACAGTCGAAGATAACACTGTAGTACTCCTGTGGAATGTACTTAGCATCAGCAACCTTAGCCAAAATCTTCTCGGCGTTAGGTCCCTGAAGAGCTACCTGACCCCACTGATCGGCAACGTTAGTAATTGTTACGCCATCAATCTTGTGGTCGCACATCCAAGCAAAGTCCTTATCGCAGTTGGATGCGTTAACTACTACGAAGTAGTCGTTCTCACCCTTCATATAAACGATCAGGTCATCAACTGTGCCGCCCTTTTCGTTCATCATTGGGGAGTATCTCGCATAACCAGGCTTAAGGTCAGTATAGTCATTAGTAAGAATATAGTTGAGGAAGTCGAGAGCCTTCTCACCCTGAACCAGAATCTCTCCCATATGGGATACGTCGAAGAGACCTGCTTCCTGTCTTACTGCCATATGCTCTGTCTTGATACCGGTTCCGTACTGAACAGGGAGAAGGAATCCGCCGAATTCAACGATTTTTCCACCTGCTGCTACGTGAGTATCGTAGAGCGGAGTTTTCTTGCACATGTTAATTACCTCCTAAAAAACGATTCAAAATATGTTATTGATTACAAAAAATCAAAAAATAACTTGTCATGGGTCATAAATTAATATTAACACTTAGAATTGGAAGCGTCAACAAATTGAGAGCCATGAAAATACTGAAAATACTGGTTTTTGGGGTTTCTTTTTAATACAACTCGACATGTTTTTAACACATTAGCAGCTTCTTTATATTGAAGTAACGAAAACTGTGAAAGCCTTGCTATTTGTGGCGTTGATATGATAGAATATTTCAGCTATGGTTTCAGATAAGATTCAGGTAACAACCGAGGATGAGAGATATATGCTCGAGGCTCTGAGGGAGGCTGCCAAGGCAGCCGAGAAGGGCGATGTTCCGGTTGGAGCTGTAATCGTACAGAACGGCGAGATAATCGCAAGAGCACACAACCTGGTCGAGAGCAGTCATTCATCGACTGCCCACGCTGAGCTCCTGGCAATCGATGAGGCGGAGCGAGCTCTTGATGCCAAATGGCTGACAGATGCAACCATGTATGTGACGCTCGAGCCGTGCAGCATGTGCGCAGGAGCGATGGTTTTGGCCAGAATGAAGAGACTTGTCATTGGAACCGAGGATCCCAAGACGGGAGCCTGCGGGTCGCTACTCAATGTTGCGAACAATGAGGGTCTGAACCATAGACTTGATATGACAGTCGGCGTTCTCAGGGAGGAATGCAGCGATATGCTGAAGTTCTTCTTCCGCAACAGGAGAACGAATAGATAAGACGGAGGATACATTAATGAAGAGGAAATCTCTAATCGCAGTACTTGCAGCAATCATGGTAATGATCGGATCAACGGTATGCTTTGCAGCCGGCGGTCTGGAGATCGTTTCGTCATATCCGGAAGACGGACAGAAGAATACATCCATGGAGAATCTTGGTGTTAAGGTAATCTTTAGCAACGAAGTGAACGACAGCAAACTGCAGGATGCCAACAACAAGACTATCACCCTGAAGGACGCAGAGGGCAAGACTGTCCCTTGCGAGATTTTGTACAGCAACAAGGACGGCAAGATGATGCTGGTTGTTGCAGATACCAATAATTCCAAATATAAGGTTCTGAACAATTCAGACTATACTCTTACAATTGGAGCTGATTTCCAGGACAATCAGGGCAATCTGCTTGGTAAAGATGCGGTTATCACCTTCAAGACATACAACCAGAAGATGAACAACTTCGTTAACATGGGCATGATGGTTGTAATGTTCGGAGGACTCTTCCTCGTTAGTGCAAGAAGCAACAACAAGAAGGAAGAAGAGAAGGAAGACGCAGCACCTGAAGAGGTTTTCAATCCATATAAAGAAGCTAAGCGTACAGGCAAGACTGTAGACGAGGTTAAGGCTGAGCACGCTAAAGAACTCGAGAAGAAGGCTAAGAGAAAAGCCAAGAGACATAAGGAAGAGCCTGTTTATGAGAAGCACTTCGAGAACTGTGCAGAGCTCCTGAATAACGTATACCACGTTCATGCACCTGCTCCAACTAACCATGAAGACAGATCTATCGAGGCTCTCGAGAAGATGCGCAAAGAAAAGAAGGCAGCAGCCAAGGCAGAGAAAGCAGCAGCTGCAGCAAAGCGCAAAGCTAAGAAAAAGAAATAATCGGGTAATTGGGGTCAACCCATTTTAGCCAAAAATCCAAAGAGGGACATGCTGTGTGGCATGTCCCTCTGTTTTAGTGTGTCCCCAATTACCGAAATGGCGAAAATGGGTTGACCCCAATTCGCCTATTCTAAATCCATTTTCTTGCCGAGTTCGTTGACGAATTCCTTAAGAGCTTTAACGTGGGCATCTGCCTCGGCTCTAGCCTCATCACTACGGCCTTCATTGATAGCCTTCATAATACGATTGTGCTGATCAGCTGTCGATTCATACAGTGTGTAATCATCATAGTACAGATATCTGAATCTCAGTGAGAGCTCCTGAACGTAATTTATCAGTTCACTGAGAGTATCATTATTGCAGCAATCTACGATGAAGTTGTGGAACTTCTCATCGAGCTCGATGATAGCCTCCTTGTTAGGACGCTTGATTGCAACATCGTACTCATGTGCAATCTTCTCGAGTTCAACCTTCTGCTCGTCAGTGATACGCTGGCTTGCCAGTTTGGCTACGAATCCCTCCATATCTTCGCGGACCTCGAATACGTTGAGCATATCCTTAATGGAAATATTGGCTACATATGCGCCGCGTCTCGGCTCAACCTTAACAAGTCCTTCATCAGCCAGCCTCTTAATCGCCTCTCTTATAGGCGTCCTGCTGACGTTCATTTTCTCAGAAAGATCAATCTCCATCAGTCTGGTCTGTGAAGCAATCTCTCCTGTCAGAATCTTATGCTTGAGTTCAAGATATACCAGCTCTTTAAGGGGTTTCTGTACCTTCAACTGGAAGTCCATCATAGTCCTAGTCCTCCTTGTTGCTGCCTCCCGTCACCGTGAGCCAAGCGCGCCATTCGGACTTGAACCAAGTTGAATCTATCATTGTCTCATAGTCCCTGCGCGCAGTTGCAGCATCAGTATAATATGCAATCATTGTCGGACCGCTACCGCTCATCAGTACCGTGTCCGCATTAAGGCGTAGGACCATATCCTCTTTAAGTTCTCTTGCCTCCCTGTAATTGGCCAAAGTGAACTTCTCCAGCTGATTCGTGAAAAGCCCGGCTGCGTCGTTATAATCCTGAAGTTTGTCAATCGACTCGTAAGCATCTCTTGTTGAAACAGAAATACCCGGATTAATCATAATGACGTGCCTCATAATAGGTGCAACAGGTTCAACTATGTCGCCGATGCCGCTCATCATAGCGGCATTGCTTGCCTCTGAAATGCCGGGCATCTCAGCAAGAACGGATTCGTTCTTCTTGGCATTCATCATCAGCGAATAAGGTACATCCGCACCGACCTTAGCACCTATTGCCATCAATTCTCTTAGCGAGAAAGGATAGCCGGCTATTGCGTTGATGCCGAGCATCGCTGCCGCAGCATTGCCGCTGCCTCCCGCGATGCCAGCTGCCACCGGCAGCTGTTTGTCGATCTTAATCGACACGGCATCACCAGCCCTGAGAGAACTATCACCCTCGAAATATCCATCGGAATCCAGAGCTTCAATAATTGCCCTGGCACCCTTAATTGCGAGGTTGTTCTCATCAAGAGGGATTGTATCTACGCTCATACATAAATATACATCAAGCTTGGAAATCCTGCAATGTACTAAATTGTATTTTGCACAGATTTCCGAACATTTCTTGATTTCCACAACATCATACAGGCCAATATCCTGCATTAAAGACGATATGTTGTGGTATCCGTCGCTTCGACGCCCAAGAACATCCAATGATAGATTTATTTT
>JAZUDV010000052.1:0-3381 GCA_045639825.1 Anaerovoracaceae bacterium | reverse complement strand
GTTTCTTCTGTAAACGGACTGAGTTCAAATTTTTCCTTAATCAATGTTGCAAGTCCATCTATTCCATATCTCAAGTCTGTATATCCGCATGCTATGTATATATTCTTAAAACGTGCCTCTCTAAGCATAGGTGATTGCCTCCAGTACCATTCTTACATGCTCTGAATTAGAATCCGGTGCTATATGCACATTGATTCCGTTGACACTAATCTCTATGCCTGAGGTTGATGACTCAATCCTAGGTTCAATATTCACCTTGGCAAATACCGGCTCAGCTTGCTTGACAATGCTTGCTGATCTTTGCTCTAAACTATTGCAAGCTTCCTGTCTAACAATTTTCATCCTGTAATGAAATGTGTTCTCGGCAATGCCGTTCTGCCTGCACCATTCACAGATACTAAGTCCGCTGTTCTGTTGCTCTTGTAATTGCTGTGCCCAGCCGTAATGCCTTGTTTCTTTGACCAGTTCTTTTACTTCCATGCTGCCCTCCACGAATTACTACAACTTACCATATGTGACTTTTCGTAGTAATTTAAAGTATTTTGCAGCATTCATTATCTCACCTGCAGTATATATCTTCTATGCACGTGAGGTTTACCGTTTACAAAACTCTGAAAGATATGATGTAGAATGAAATATTTATAATTTGTCAAAAACCGTTTACAGTTTTGATTATAGGTGCTATAATCAAAACATTATAGTAGAGAGGCTCACAATGAATATAAAACAATTACAATATGTCTTGGTACTGTCTGAAACACAGAGCTTTTCCAAGGCTGCGGAAGAATTAAATATATCTCAACCTTCTCTCAGCCAGTATATCAAGAAGATTGAGAAGGAAGTTGGTTTAGATCTGTTCGTTAGAGCGGGTGGTAACGTTAGAGTCACTGAGGCAGGCAAGGTATATATCGAAGCCGGCAGGAAGATTCTAGATATTGAGCACCAACTGCAGAATCAACTTGCAGATATAGAGGCCAGCAAGACCGGTACTATCATCGTGGGCATTTCTCCATACAGGAGCGTTCATTTGATGCCACAGGTTGTCAGAAGATTCCATGAGAAGCATCCGGGTATTAAGTTGGTTCTGGACGAGAGATCGGGACTGGAGTTATTCGAAGGAGCTAACAGAGGAGATTTCGATATCTTCGTAACTACACCTTCGGAGAAAACTACATCGTTCGTTACCAGACATATGCTCTATGAGGAGTTGATTCTGGCCGTTCCTAAGGAGTCGGAGCTGTACTTCAGACTCAGCAAGGAGTCAAGAAGAGTCAGCGACAGATTATTCCCGGCAATTGATATTAATAAGATTAACGGAGAACAGTTCATATCACTTGGCGAATATATGCCAATGAGACTTAGAACAGACGAGCTGTGCTCACAGTACAATCTAATGTTCAATACGGTCCTCGAGGTGAGAAGTAACGAGGCGCTTATATCTGCAGTTACTTCAGGTGTAGGTGCGGCAATCGTTCCAGACTGCCTGTCACACTATGACGAGGACAACAAGAGAATCGCATTCTTCTCATTCGAGCAGGAAATCCCTAGGAGAGAGGTTGTTCTAGCATACAGACATGATCAGTATCTTTCCAAACCAATTAATGATCTCATTGAGATTATGCAAGATATCACTTTATAAACTAAGGAGGAACAAATAATGCCATCAGTATTCTTATACCTGGGCATCATGTTGGCAGTAATCATTGTATGGTTTATGCTACTCAAGAGACCAGTATATGAGGCAATCCTAATTGCATTCATTATTTTGCTCACTGTTACGGGCACTTGGAGTCATGTTGGAGTGTACATCAACACTGGACTTAGCACATCTCTGTTGTATTCGATGACCGCGTTCGTCGCAATGTCCATCATCCTGACAGAGACCAAAGTAATCGATGCTTGCGTAGCTATCATTCTGTCTCTTCTGGGCAGAATTAGAGGCGGCGCAGGATATGTATCTGTAGTAGCGAGCTCATTCATGGGTGCGCTCTCCGGATCCGGTCCGGGAAATGTAATGGCAACTGGAGCCATCACTATCCCTGCAATGAAAAAGTCTGGATTCCCAGCTGAGTTAGCTGCTAACGTAGAGAGCAACTCCAGTTATATGGGCAATATGATTCCACCTTCATCCAATATTGTTGCAGCAATGGGTGCATATCTTGCACTGTTTCCAGATAGCAATTTGTCACAGGGACAGTTTTGGATTGTTCTTTGGGGAATTTCAATCTGGTTCATTATCCAGAGAATTCTCATGGTATGGGGATTCTGCAAGTATTACAAGGTTGAACCTATGGCTAAGGAAGATTTGCCAGATCTCAAGACAGTATTCAAGGAAGGATGGCAGGGACTGCTGTTACCAGTAATAATCCTATTACCATTCGTATTTGACTACTTCTTCAAGGCAACATTCTTCACTGAGAGACTTGGAGAAGAGGGCGCTGGATTCTTCTCCAGCAGCATGTTGCTCTTCATTGCAGGTATCGCATCCATGTATGCATGCCTGATTGCTAAGGACAAGAAGGTCGTAACACCTCATAATATCGCTAAAATGTTCGCTAAGGGCGTTAAGACTATTACACCAGCAGTAGGCGTATGTGTATTCGGTTATATGATCGGAGCGCTGTTCGCAGAGATGGACGTTGCAGGTGAGATGCAAGCATTCATGATGGACTTCAACTTCAGCAAGTTTGGACTGGTATTCTTCATCTGCATTATTACTTGCTTCCTTGGAATGGTAGTTCCGGGTTCATCTCTAGTTGTAATATTCGGACCTGTATTTATCAGCACACTTGCAACTGTAGGAGTTAATCCTCTCCTTGGAGCAGCAATGTTGCCATGTATCTGCGGAGTAATGTGTGGAATCACACCTCCATTGGGACTGGGAATGTACGCAGGAATGTCACTGGCTGAATCTGATTTTGGCAAAACATTCAAGAATAATCTGTGGTGGGTTGCAGCACAGTTTGTTATGGAAGTTATCGTTCTGATGGGCTTTTTGCCAATCATGGGACTGTAGAGGAGGCGTTGGTTATGAAGGAAAATATGAAAGCACTTTCAGATAAATTAAAGATTGTCTTCGGATATGGAATCATGATTACACTCTTCGTTGGCGGACTGACATTCTTTGGATATGTTGCTGCCATCATTATTGGCGGTGATACTGCTGCCATGATTTGCACAGTTATTTATAAGCAAATTGTGCCAATTATGATTTATGTAACTACTATCTTGGTTCTTTTTGGTCTCGTATGCATGTATATGGCTGGCGAGTTTGCACTGACACCGGACAAGAAAGACAAGAAGAGCAATGAAAAACATATACTCGAGGACAAAACTGGTAAGAACATTGCAAAATAGAGAACTAGATAGTATTTTGAGCTT
>JAZUDV010000051.1:0-8694 GCA_045639825.1 Anaerovoracaceae bacterium | reverse complement strand
GACTACGTCTCATAAGTAAAGAAGTCCTCGCAAGGCGAGGACTTATCAGTTGTTTGGATTATTATTTGAATTGAACCGCCGTGTGCCGAACGGCACGCACGGTGGTGTGAAAGGGGCTACTTGTTAGCCCCTATTCGATTTTCTATCATATATATGAAGAACGTATCGCATATATGAAGAGCGTATCGCATATATGAAGAAAGTGTCGCAATACGACACTTTCATCTGTATCTGTGCACTTTCGAGGCACGAAAAAGTAGCATATGTCGCAATACGTCAAGACACAAATAATATGTGCACTAATTTTGGCAATAAAGGGTGTGTTTTAGACCGATTAGCTGTTTTCTTTACAGATTACAGTGCACAAAACTGGAGTGAAACTACGTATTGCGACAAGTTTGAAGTAAAAACAGCAATATTGTGCACATATAATGCAGGACATTACGTATTGTGACAAACAATAGAGTGTGCTGATTTTATATATTAATCTATTGAGGACATTTCACAAATTATGCAAGTGAGAGTATATCGTAAAGCTTCCTGTGTTCCATTTGTATACGGCATTTGATATAATGTTCTCATCAATCATATACGGCGTTGCCGCAAGGATGAGAACATTGACCTACGTCGGCTGAGCTCCTACGGTAGAATTTTCTCATCAATCATATACGGCGTTGCCGTGCATACTAACTATAAGAAAGGAGTTTTCTTATGGCAGATAACAATGGAATTATTGGGAACTATGCTGAGCTGAAGAATCAGAAGGAACTCAATTCGCTGAGAGAGGGCAAATCAGCACCGGCGATGATCATTACCGGTGTGGCTGCGTTGTTTTGGTTGTTCGCATTAACCTTCAAGGACACAACGAGTAGGATGACAATGTTGCTGATTGGTGTGATTCTCTTGACAGTTGGTATCATATTGAATCTCAATGCCAAGTCACAGGCTAAGAGGATTAGAGCTTATGAGGCGTCAGCGGACAAGGATGGAAATACTTCGGTATATGATCTTGCTGCTGCAGCCGGAAGAGGCGATGTTGAGAAGGCGATTGCCGATCTGCAGATGATGATTGGCAAGGGGTTCTTCCGCGGTGCGTATATAGATAAGGAAAATATGATGCTCGTCATGACCAAGGACGGCAAGGCAATCGAGTCGGTTGAAGAGTCGGCTGCAGCCGATAAGAGTGCAAGACGCAAGGCTGCAAGAGCTAAGGGGCTGGCGCCTCAGTCGATTGATGATCTGTTACTGATGACAGACGACGAGGAGATTAAGGCCAAGCTCACTACTCTTAAGGGTCTGACTGAGAAGATTGATAAGAAGGTCGAGGAGTCTGTCGACCGCAAGGTTGAACCTGGCAGCCCAGATAAGGCTAAGAACGAAACAGGCAAGACGAAGAACTCTCTGGTTAAGCAGGTTAAGGAATTCAAAGAACAGTACTTCCCTGCAGTTGTTCAGATGACAGACAACTACAATACCAATATTGCCAAGCTGGAAGAAGGTGCAGCAGATAGAGAGAGCAAGCCTGACTTTGATGTTGCGGTTACTGCACTGGCTGATGAGGCTAAGGGTATTAAGAAGCAGCTGCTCGATACAATTGATTCAGTAATTGAGGCTTCGGAGAATCTCATCGAGAGATTGTACGAAGACGACATTCTGGATATCACTACAGATATCACATCACTGAAGACGACACTTGCGAGCAGAGGATTGCTCGATTCGGATTTCGACATTAAGTTGTAGAGCAATTGAGTTGTAAGAGAAAAGTAAGTTAGAGTAGAAGATTCAATAAGAGTTATAGATAGTAGAAGATGAGTTATAGGAGGTCAATATGGCAGATTTGGAATTAACACCTGAGGTAATGGTAACAGAGTCAAGTGCTATCGCTGAGCAGGTACAGGCTGATGTAACTAACACCAGCTTCTCAGCAGATGAGATGGCACAGATTAAGGCAGTAGCAGAGAAGATTGATCTTAAAGACACTAACGCAATCATCGCATATGGTGCAAGTGCACAGCGCAAGGTAAGTGATTTTGCCGATGGAGCACTGGAGAGCGTACGTGGCAAGGACATGGGCGAGACAGGTAAGATCCTGTCATCACTGCTCGTTGAGCTGAAGACAGGCGGCGAGGAGAAGAAGGGCTTCTTCGCTAAGCTGTTCAACCTGGGAGCTAAGACTTTTGAGGAGCTCAAGGCTCAGTACAGCACAACTGAGGCTAATATTGACAGATTGGTTGGACTGCTGCAGGGACATGAGCAGCAGCTGATCAAGGATATCGCTCAGCTGGATGCACTCTATGATAAGAACAAGCTGTACTTCAAGGAAGTAAGCATGTACATTGAGGCCGGCAAACAGGCTCTTGAGAAGGCTAAGAACGAGACACTGAAAGAGCTGCAGGCTAAGGCAGCTGCCAGCGGAGACGCTGCTGACGCACAGGAGGCACAGGATTTTGCCGACATGATCACAAGATTCGAGAAGAAGCTCTACGACCTCGAGCTGTCCAGAACAGTTTGTCTGCAGTCCGCACCTGAGATCAGAATGGTACAGAACTCAGATACAATTATGTCTGAGAAGATTCAGTCAACTATCATTAACGTTATCCCAATGTGGAAGACTCAGATGGTACTGGCGCTGAATAACTTCCACACTCAGGAGGCTATCAAGGCTCAGAATGCAGTTACTGAGGCAACTAATGAGATGCTGAAGAAGAACGCAGAGCTGCTGCATCAGAATTCTGTTGAGACAGCTAAGGCTAGCGAGAGAGGCATCGTTGATCTTGAGACTCTGCAGCACACTAATGAACAGCTCATTACTGCTCTTGATGAGATCCAGAGAATTCAGGAGGACGGCAAACTGGCTAGAGCCAATGCTGAGAAGGAGCTCCTGAAGATCGAGACTGAGCTCAAGGACAAGCTGGCAGCAGTTACAGCTAATGCAGGTAAGACTGTAGAGGAAATTGCAGCAGCAAGAGCACTCGAGGCAGAGGCTGCAGAAGAGAAGTAATATGAAGCTGATTCTTGAGAATGAATTCACATGGGATGGCCTGTACGGACTTCTTGATGAAGAGGGTAACAGAGTCTACAATATCGATGCTCGTATTGAAGAAGAGGGCAGGATCATAGGTATCTGCGATGCAGATAATAATGAACTGGGTACTGTCAGACAGAAGAGAGAAGCCAAGCGCCCTGAATACGAGTTCAGTATCGGTGGCAAGAAGGTCGGCAACATTAGCAGAAAGGGTCCTGATTACGACATCAAGTTCGCAGATTGGTTTGTTACAGGCAATCTCATTCAGTGGAATTACAGAGTAGTAGATAAGTTCAGTGATATTGCAAGTTCATGCATTGAGAATGAGTGTCTTGCCATTGAACTGACAGACAAGAAGCATGCGCTTGGCGCAGCTGTCCTTGTCATGGGTATTGCAGGTCTTACCGGTGACCTTGTTAAGGAGTACAGCGGTGAGGCAACAGGTACCGACGTACACGATGTTATCGACACAGTCGGAAACATTGCAGGCAAGACAGCCAGCTGGGGACATAAGGCTTTCGTTGCAATCGAGAAATTGTATGATTTGTACGAGGAGCCTGAGGACAAGGCTGAAGAGGATGATCTCGTGCGCAAGACTACGGCGCATGATGTAGCCTATGACGTAGAGGCGGCAATCGACAAGGTTGAGGACTTTGGCCACAAGACCAAGAGCTTCATTGAGAAGCTGTACGGACTGGACGAAGAAAAGTCTGAGGATGAAGGAAGAAAATAAGTTCAAGGTAGTAAGTGAATTTGAACCAACGGGCGATCAGCCACAGGCCGTGGCTAAGATCGCCGAGGGAGTGCTTGCCGGCAAGGAGGCCCTGACATTGATGGGAGTAACCGGGTCCGGCAAGACTTTTACTATGGCCAAAATTATCGAGGCTGTGCAGAAGCCTACACTTATTATCTCTCATAACAAGACTCTGGCGGCCCAGCTGCACGGAGAGATGAAGGAATTCTTCCCGAATAATGCGGTTGAATACTTTGTTTCCTACTACGATTATTATCAGCCTGAGGCTTATGTGCCATCGACTGATACCTATATCGAGAAGGATGCGGATATCAATGATGAGATAGACAAACTGAGGCATTCGGCAACTGCGGCACAACTGGAGAGAAAGGATGTAATAGTTGTAGCTTCGGTTTCATGTATATATGGACTGGGTAGTCCGACTTCATACCGGAATCAATTGATTAGTCTGCGGCCGGGTATGGAGCTCCCGAGAATGGAGCTCCTCCGCGCGCTCACGGACATTCAATACAACAGGAACGATATGGATTTTCAGCGCGGCACATTCAGAGCGCGCGGCGATATCGTAGATATCTACCCGGCCGGCGGCGAGTCCGCTGTCCGAGTTGAGATGTTCGGTGATGAGATTGAGGCTATCAAGGAAATCAACCCTCTGACAGGAGAGGTAACCGCAGTTCGTAATCACATCAGCATTTTCCCTGCGTCACATTATGTAACCAGCAAGGAGAATATGCTCAAAGCAGTAGCTAATATACGTAAGGAACTCGACCAGAGACTTGACTGGTTCAAGGCCAACGGCAAGCTTCTCGAAGCCCAGCGCCTGGAGCAGCGTACCAATTACGATATAGAGATGATGATGGAAGTAGGCACCTGCAAGGGCATCGAGAACTACTCACGCCACATCAACTTCCTTGAAGAAGGCGAGCGACCATATACCCTGCTCGACTACTTCCCTGACGGAGACTTCCTGACAATAATAGACGAGTCGCACGCCATGGTACCACAGCTGCGCGCCATGTATAACGGCGACCATGCGCGCAAGACATCACTCGTAGACTACGGATTCAGACTGCCATCTGCCTTTGACAACAGACCACTCAAATTCGAAGAGTTCAACCAGCTGACCAAGCAGACAGTATATGTATCCGCAACACCTGCACCATACGAACTGGAAAGAAGCGGAGGCGTAACAGCCGAGCAGCTGATAAGACCGACAGGCTTGCTCGATCCTGAGATTGAAGTAAGACCGGTTGAAGGACAGATAGACGACCTGATTGGAGAGATAAGAAAGACCGCAGCCAAGGGCGAGAGAGTACTCGTAACAACACTCACCAAGAGAATGGCAGAAGACCTCACCAAATTCCTCCAAGGCGACGGAATTAGAGTAAGATATCTCCATTCGGAAATAGATAACTTCGAGAGACTAGAGATAATAAGAGACCTGAGACTGGGCAAGTTCGACGTACTCGTCGGCATCAACCTGCTGAGAGAAGGCCTCGATCTCCCGGAAGTATCCCTAATCGCAATCCTGGACGCAGACAAGGAAGGATTCCTCCGTACCGAGACCTCCCTGATACAGACAGTCGGCAGAGCCGCACGTAACTCAGAGGGCCACGTCATCATGTACGCAGACCACATCAGCCACGCAATGAAAGTCTGCATTGACGAGACCAAGAGAAGACGTGCCGCTCAGCAGCAATACAACGAGGCCCATGGCATAACGCCACGGACCATCGTCAAGCCTGTCCGAGACATCGCACATGCAACCAAGGAATACCACGGAGATATAGACATTAAAAATCCTAAGTCCATGACAACGTCTGAACTTAGGGAAACAATCAAGAACCTGGAGAAGAACATGAAGGAAGCAGCCAAGAACCTCGACTTCGAGCACGCAGCCGAACTCCGAGACTTGCTCTTCGAGCTTCGATCCAGCACCAGAGCCTGAAACAGAGGGTCAGACCCCTGTGACCAAATTGCAAAACGGGGACAGACCCACTGCCTGTCAAAAAAATAAAACAGCGGACAGAATATTAATTTTGTCCGCTCTGTAACTTTATTATATATATCTCTTGACTCGTTTCAAGGGTTTAACCCTATTATTAATTTAACTTTAATATTCAAGAAAAATATCTTTAAGAATCCCGGCGTAAAGCCGGGATTTTCGCCGTTTTTGGAATGAAATAGAAATAAGGAGTTAGTAGACAAAATTAATATTACATTTGTGTCCGCAGGTTGTAGAAAGCGGTGACATATATGTCTAAGAACACATTCACAACTGAACAACTTGAAGCAATACGTAATAACCCCTACGTAGTAGGAGCTACCGAAAGACGCATCACATACACAACTGACTTCAAGAAGAAATTCGTTGAAGAGTATCGCCTGGGTAAGGGCCCAAGAGAGATCTTCAAAGAAGCAGGCTTCGATGTAGATGCCCTCGGCTACAAGCGTATTGAAAGAGCATCTGACAGATGGAGAACCGAGAACAACGAAGGCAGACTCGGTGATAAGACCGATTATGTAGAGGTTCACAGAGAGCGTAGACGCTACGCAACAAGCATCGCTGATCAGATAGCACAACAGGCTGAACTCATCTGGCAACTCCAGAGAGAGAACAATCTGCTGAAAGAACGCATCGCTCACATGAGCGAAGCGTAGCATTCCCGCCAACGCGGAGGCTTCGCCCCCGCCCAACAACGGTATGGTCGGGCAATACGGCCCGTTCATATAAATGCATTTTAGTTTTATTAATAAAACGAAAAGACAAAGAAAAGAGAAAGGAGAAAACAAAAATGCGCAAGAAATTATTTGCCATCCTCATGTCTGCTATGATGATGGTAACATTCATGCCAACAATGGCATTCGCAGCAACGAATGTAAATTCGGACGGATCAAGAGATTTTGATGGGCATTTATATCCAGAATTTGGAACAACCACATCATCAGATTTCTATTTTGATGGGAACGGCGAGCTGAAGGGAGACTATGCTGACTACTTAGTAGACTTCCAGGCTGCAACATGCACACAGGATGGATACTACACAGTAAAGTGCTGCAACCATGAAAGAATGGCTAATGGTGAGTTCGTAGAGTGTGATGCTGAACAGACATTTGTTATTGATGCTGCTCATACATTCACTGCATGGCAGGATGTAACAATTGATCAGTACATCAAGCTGAATGTAAAACAGGGTCTCATGACAGAAGAAGCAGCAGCTTGGCTTGCTAACAAGATCAAGAATCAGATGCTTCCATGTCACGTAGAGGTTAAGCAGTGTGCATACTGTGACCAGTACGATACTGACACTTATGGTGGATTTGAACTTATCAAATACCAGGTTGGAAGAAACAACGGAGCACACAGCCCAGCTAAGGCTGAAGCATGTGCAATGTGGACAACTTGTCAGGACTGCGGACTGCAGGTAATTAACCCTAAGTTCAACTTCAGAACTGCAGCAAAGAACCATGCATATGGAGCACTGGCAAACGTTAAGACATATCCAGGATCAGCAAACTGCGGTAAGGGTACTAAGTATGAAGGAACTTGCAAGGTTTGCGGAGAGACTATCGTTGGATACTTTACCGATGGCGATGGAAAGCACAACTTCGGAACAGCTGAGTATAACTTAAAGGCTAACACAGATTATGTTAGAGGTGCTGCTGACGATACAACAGATGTAGTAAGCTGGTATGGTGCTCTGAAGGGAGAATCAGGCATTGTTGTAACAGAAGCAGAAGTAATGAAAGCATACAATGACGCAAACAAAACATCTCATACTAGATATGACGAGGATGAAGAAGGCGAGTGGGCAAAGGATGCACCTTACAAAGATGCAAACGGAAATTATGTGCCAACTGTAACTGTAGTAGCTGCAAATAAGTGTGGTGTTCAGAACTACTACAAGGCTACAGGTGAAGACGTTTGGGGCAATGCTTTCGTAGAGTGCCCAGTATGCGGAGATAGAATGTATGATGGTGGCATTATTTGGCCTGCAGAGTGGGTAAACACAGCATTTGATGCTTGCAAGCATGAGTACACTAAGGTAAGCGTTCCTGCAACTTGCACACATAATGGATTTGACTTCGAATTCTGCGTTAAGTGCCTTGCACCTAAGGCAGGATCATATGCAAGAAACGGACAGGACAAGCTGGGACATGACTATGAGCTTACAGCAACAGAGCCTGACTGCACACACTTCGGAAAGATCGTTGTAACTTGTAAGAGATGTGAAGAGTCACACACTTACTACGGCGAAGGATTTAGAAGATTCAAAGTATTTGATAACGATGGACATGGTAGCCTCTGGTTCAAGGGATTCATGAATGAGCTGAAGACAGCTGACCAGATCAAGGTAGCTGACGTATTCGGAATGTTCAAGGGACACGAGTGGTCAGGACACGAGCTCTATCAGGAAGCTAACTGCGTTCTGCCAAACGTATACGCTAAGAAGTGCAAAGTATGCGGAAAGTTCAACATTCATAAGGGACTTACAGTAGACGGAAAAGCACTCGGACACGAATGGGCTGAGACAACTGTAGCTCCTACTTGCGGAACTCCTGGATACACAGTTAAGGCTTGCACAAGATGTGGTTTAGAAGGTGATGCACCTTATGCAAAGAAGGCTCCTCTCGTAGCATATGGTGCTAAGTGCACATGCTCCGGCAAGTACGTAACAACAGTAGAGCCTACATTCGCTGAGGTTGGACACAGAGAGATGTACTGCTCAGTATGTAACGCTAAGGTTGATGAGGAAGACATCGCTAAGCTGAGCCTGAAGAGAGCTTACATCCCTAAGCTGGTTGCTGGTTCCAAGAAGATTACTGTAAAGGTAACTAAGGAAACTAAGAACGCTACAGGATATCAGATTGCTTACAAGGTAGCTGGAAATAACAACTATAAGTTCGTTAAGAC
>JAZUDV010000050.1:0-6788 GCA_045639825.1 Anaerovoracaceae bacterium | reverse complement strand
ACATATCAAGTACCATGCCAAAAGTCAGACTGTCGAGATCTGACATGGATATTCCCATTTGAGATACCCTAAGAAGGAATAGTGCTGTCGACCATTCCCTCTCAGTTTTTCTCAGTTTTTTTTTGAATTATTCAATGTGGCTATATTTTCATGCCACATATTAAGTACCTGAATAAAAGCTGAATAAGTGAAGTATGGAGAGAAGTTATCAAGCCAGTCTTCAACGGGTGGTATCTCAGGATTATAATCTTTAGCCATAAGCCACACGACCTTTTCAGCTACCGCTGCGCCATCAGTTGAGAGCGTTTTATTGTTGAATATGTCCTGCTCAAGAGTACCAATATCCACTATGAGATCGCGACCGAATAAGTTGCGATATCGCAACACAGTACCAGCCGATACCTTTAATCCTAATTCCTGTCCTTCTAACTCAATAACCTTTTCCATACTTTCACCCCTTTAAGCTTATTATTCTGTTGGCTGCCATACTGATGTATACCATGAGTCGTAAGCAGC
The DNA here is from genome assembly GCA_045639825.1 of Anaerovoracaceae bacterium. Lineage (GTDB taxonomy): Bacteria > Bacillota > Clostridia > Peptostreptococcales > Anaerovoracaceae > Crickella. Next base: position 6,272 of record JAZUDV010000050.1, on the reverse strand, counting down.
ATGTGCTTCGTTGACCTTGGTCTTAACGATGTTGCCCTTCTTAGCTGCATTGTAAACAGCTGATGCAGAGATTGAGATAGTCTCTGGCTGTACTTCTGTTGTCTCTGCCTTAGTGTTACTTCCGATGTTTGGTCTAGCTGCTGTACATCTGTACATTACAAACTTCTGAGCCTTCTCATCAGTTGTGAACTCGAAAAGAAGTGCGAATGGCTTTGCTACTGCATCGCCCATTTCGATGAGAGCACCTTCTGTTGTGCCATCCTCACCAAGACAGTCCTTACGGAAGTCATCAGGAATCATAGCGAGTGAGAGCTCGCCAGTATAACCAGTAGCACCGGCTACGCGGAAGTACTCAATGTCATCTGCGTAGAATGATGTAGCATCACCGGATGGATCCATTGTGATAGACACTGCACCCGGAAGTCTCTTAGGCTGTGCGTATGTAGCGCTACCATCTTCATTGATTGTAGCTACTGCATAATAAGCGTTCTTCAATCCGAACTTTACTTTGCTCATTGTCTTAGTCTCCTTATCTTATACTTTGAATCTTTTGCATTATCCTCTTAATTGCCTCGTCCTGAGCTTTGTCATTGACGATTGATATATGTGGATATGCTGTTGTCATACCAGAGCCATTAACCTTACGGTGTCCGTTCTCTAGTAAGTGAGTCAGTCTATAGCTTGGAGCCTTTGCGTGAACTATTACAGTTGTAAAGGTTCTAAGCTTCTCAACAGTAACGTCCCAGCTTCTTCTGTACTTACCAGTACGATTTTGAAAGTCTCCAATATAACTGAACTCGTCAGCTGCATCCTTGCCTACCTCTTGGATAGTCTCGGTCACAACTTCCATTACCTCGTCTGAATAATCATCGAGGATATCTTTCATTTGTTGCGTTAGATTAGTTCTCATAACTGAATTGAGTATATCGTCTCATAATCATATTGCTCATGATCATAAGAGCCCTCATACTCCCAAGGGATCTCCAGCTCATCAAATAGAGCTTCCAGCTTCTCTTCAGCAATGGCATCCGACTTACCCTTGGTGTAGATTGAAACAGTAATCTTTCGTATCTTGTGATAAACCTTGTTATCAGCTACAAAATTATTACTGCCTCCCACCTCGTAAATAAGATACGGGCAAGTTGCGTTATAGTCTGTAGGGAATTCATCACGCGCCACGTCATAGCCAAGTGAATCAAGCCTCATTGCAAATTCTTGTAATGTCATCACACACCTGCTACTTCCTGGCAGTACAGCTCTATATCATCACCATAATTGTAGGTTCTGTATATGCTGTATTCCTTGCCTTGATACCTTAATGTAGTCTCTCCGCCATAATTAACTTTAGCAGTCCTGAGTACGAAGCTAGGGCTTAGCCCATCCTGCTTAGCCTGATGCCATTCGTTTGCATACATAGAAGATTCTTCTACGATAATCTCTCTATAACTCTTCTCCCGGACGATATTGAGATATTCATCCTTAGAATATGTCATAGAGATTAGTTCACATACTCCTGTCATTCCTGCCTCGCTTTCTGGCTCAGCAATCTATTGTTGAGCATATATCTTAGCTGTCTAGGCATAGCAACGAGAACTTCTGCCCTCTTGTGATACAAGTATCTTGCGTACATCATTACGAGCATACCGTCCTCTGTTGTATCCTCTAAAGTTATGCCTTCTCTGGAGATAGCCTCCTGAGATAATGAGATATAGTTGGTCAACAAAGTCTCAATTGCTTCTCCCTGTTTAGTTGTATTGTCTACGCTTATACTGAGGTCGCTTTTAAGCAAAACCAATATATCTTCATTACTCATGAGTGCATTCTCCTTTGAAATCTACTTAGTTGGCAGTATCTGTAGCGAATGTGATTCCGCTAGCTGAAGGTGTAGTACCGTTGATACCGATAGCAATGAAGCTCTCAGCAATTACAGGTACACCATCATAACGAGCTGTGCCTTTGAATACAGTCTGGTCATCTGTGAATCTTACATGCTCAGACTGTGCGAACTCACCGCCCTGTCTCTCAGCAAGAAGATACAGCTCACCGTAACCGCCGATGATTACATCATCCGGTACAAAGTTGCGTGTCTCGATAGCACCACCGATTATTGGCATTGTGCCTGTCTGTCCTGAAACAATAGCACCTGCAGCATTGATTGATACTGCTTCAGCAAGAAGCTTTGTATATGTGCTCTTGTTCATTACCCAGAACATATCCTTCTGTGCATAACCATCTTTAACAACTGAAGTCTTGCCGATGATTGCCTTGAATAAGTCAACACCTGCAGTAGCCTTAGCAATTGATACTACATGGCTTGTGTGAAGGTCAGACCATGGGATGTTTGTTCTATCATCTGAAGGATCCTGTGTCTGAGCCAGTCTTGTAAAGATACCGAGTGGCATCTTTGAGCCTGTACCGTACACGATAGCCTTATCAAGTGCATATCCGATACCAGCGCCAAGTGCTTCGATAATAGCAGCTGCAAGATTCTCATCAGAATACTCAAGCAGAGCGTTGCATACAGGAATGAATCCGCCTACCTTGTATCCATCAACTTCTACTGAATTGAATACAAGTGAAAGCTCGTTAAGCTTACCGCACATCTCTGTCCATACAGCCTCTGGAATAGTTCCCTGAACTGTCTGACGTGCCTTACCAGGAACTGCCTGAAGGTTTACGTGCTTGATAAGCTTTGAATACTCTGTGATATGCTCACGGATAACATTAAGTACTACTGAAGGGATAAGAAGCTGTCCGCCTGTTACAGCTCTGTTCTCCTTACCAATTGTTCTTGCTCTCTCAAGGAAAGCCTTTACTTCTTCATTTGCAAGGAAAGCGCTTCTCTCCTCACGATTCATGCCGAAAAATTCTCTTCTGTTCATGATGACATTAGTCTCCTCTCTCTTCTCATTGTTGTTTTCTGCTGTAGTCTGTACAGCTTCATTGCTTCTCTGCTCTTCCTCTGAGAGCTCAGTCTCGAGCTTATTAAGCTCTTCTTCAAAATTGGCAACCTCTGTAGCGTTCTCTGCTTTCTCAGCTTCAAACTTCTCTACCTCTTCCTCAACTGCTGCCTTTTCTTCCTCTGTCTCCGCCTCATCGATTGCAGCCTCAAGCTCTGCCTCTCTTGTCTCAAGCTCTGCCTTCTTAGCATTAGCTCTCTCGAGGTTAGCTTTTACTTCATCAATTTTCTTGCGAAGCATCAAACTTCTTAAAGCCATGATCTTATTCTCCTCTCAACTTGTTTTTGAGTCTTTCCTTCCAGGCAATAGACTCTCTTTTCTTGATTTCTTCAATCTGCCTTTCACGGGCACTGATTGATGTATCCTCATATGCAGGGAAAGTACAGCATGACACTTCATACAGCTTCACTTTCTTGATTGTCCAGTGGATTGAACCATCGTCGCGGATTTCGGTATCCTCTTCGAGTATGTCAAATCCAAACGAGCACTGGTCAACATCACCTCTCTTAACTCGCTCGTACAGGTTCATTGCATCGGAATCGTTCGGATTGATTACGATTTTTCCCCATAGACCTCGTGTGTCCTCTTTCAGCTCTAAAGTGCCGGCTTTGTTCCTTCCAAGGACTAAAGTAGTGTCATGATTGATTAGTGCTCTGACATCACCTGAAAGTGTGTCGCTGAATGCTCCCTGTGCTATGCTCTCGCTAGCTCCCGGAGCTAAGTTATATATACTGTCAAAGACTGCGAAGTAGCCTTCAATAAAAAGCTGTTCGCCTTCTTCCCTGGTCTTGAACTCTGAGGATGCGCTGCGCATCTGCCTCATTTCTCTATTACTCATTGCTGTTGTCTCCTTCCTGTGTAAGCTTCTTTTGGTCTCCTATCTTATCAAGCGGAATATAGTTCTCAAGCACTACAAGCTGGTCAAGTCCCTGCTCCGGGCTCATGCTAAGCTTCTCTCTAACCTCGTTACCTGTTACGATTCCTCTGACATAGAGTCCAGAATATACATCTGATAGCTCTTTGATATCGTATGAGTACAGTGAAGCTACATTGAACTTCCAATACCACTTGGGTGATATGAGCAGTTTCTTGGTAAGCTCCTGCTGAATTCCTACTGCTATAGGTCTAATCGTTGATGATATGAAGTTGTTCCATTCACTCTTAGAGAATGTACCAACGCCAAGTACGAATGCAGGTACGCCAATGATAGATGCTACTGTCTTCTTATCAAGCTCCACCTGTCCATTGATTGCTAGATCAGATAATGACAATGGTCGTATCTGTTCAACTGAGAACTGATCAGCCGGAATCAGCCAAGGCTCACCTGCTTTATTAGTCTTCAAGTACTCATTGACAAGCTTCTCCCTGCCATCTGGTGAGGAGAACTCATCTATCATTCCATCAACTTTTACTATGATTGATGGCTTCCACTTGCTAGACATGAACTCATTCTCAGTCTTTGCTGCCTGCTTCAGATTCTCGGCAAGTTGCTTAAGTGATGTCTTAAGACCTATTCCTTGCCATGGCTTCTCAGGATCCGAATTATAGACAAAGTGAATAGCTTCACTACTCGGATACTCTGTATTATCAACAAATATCCTATATCCGCTCATATTCCCCTCAAATCTTACCTTGGATGCAGGAACAGGTATAAGGTCCATAAGCAATCCATCTGAAGTCTTAGGCAATACAACGCTATTGCCTTTGCCATATAAAAGAAGGTTCATCACGATAAAGTCCATCCAGGTCTTACGTGTCATATAAGAGCACGGATTAATATCAACCTTCCTTGACAGCTCATTGATTAACCGCTGGTCTCCATCTTCTGTGTTAGTCATCAGATGAATAGTCATTGAAGATATAAGATCAGCTATACGTCTCACACCAGCTACTATTTCCGGGCAGTCTGAAAGTTTTACATATCCATGTACTGACAAGTCTTCCCAGAAGCAATCATTAAGCGCTATTCCCACCTGTCCTTTGTTTCTTTTCTTAAACGGATTCCTCATTACTGGCTACCCCACCAATTTTGTCCTTTCTTCGAGTTCTCCATATCCTCCAGCATTCTTATGCAGGCAAATACGGAGCAGTCAAATATATCTATTCTGTTAGTTGGCATGACCTTCTCGTATTGGATCATGTCATCTGTCTTTTCGATGGCTGCCACATTATCTACGCAATATTCAAAAGCTTCCGAGTGGCAATAAAATAGAGTGCCGTCTTTAGCACTCTTTTCGATATATCTGAAGCCTTCGGACTTCTTGTAGAAGTATTGAGGTTGGTCTACGACATTGAATTTGGCAGCCTTCATCGCTAAGTAATATTCTCGACAGAATTTTCTATCGTGACCCACCTGTTTTATTTTGAAGCCCTTATTGCGAAGTTCTACGAACCAATTGACTACCTCAGCATGATTGACAGTAGGTGAATTGCTCATTGTGAGCCATCCGTCATCCTTCCAGCCAAACAGAGGTATATTATCTTCATCTGCTTTCTTGTGAGCTGCTACCACCGGGAACCATGCATGAGTGATAAGAATATCAACACCCTTGTAATTCCCCACTATGGCTGCAGCTGTAAGGTCGTGCATCTTGGATAAGTCTGCACCGCCATACCACTTAATCGGCAGCTTAGACAATTCTTCAATACTCCAATCGTATTTGGAATCTGAATTCTTAAACTCTTGGAGATTGAAGTATGCCTTGATAGAAGAAGTATATATGTTGAGGCTTCGACTTAAAAAATCCTTCCTTTGCTGTGGATCATTTTGAGCCTGAAGCGCATCATCCATTATGTCTTCTGGTCTAATTGTTACACCGTAATTCGGATTAGCTTTCTCATGCTGAACCGGATCTGTATAATCAACATTACCGTTCTCGTCAGCATCTGCTCTTGATATAAATACAAACAGCGAATCGTCTTTTACAGTGCCTTCTACTACTTTCCTTGCATAATCTAATCTACGGTAGCAGAAGCTATTCATATCATCACCAGCTGTGGTGATACCAATCATAAGCTTATTTGTGTATGCTTTCTGCCCTTCTTTGAAACGGTTGTACTGAGAAGCTTTCTTGAAAGCGTGTATCTCATCAGCAATAGCCACGTTACAGTTGAATGAGTCTTGTACATCCGGATTAGATGCTAGAGCCTCAATGTGAATAGTACCAGTAGGTGTGCCATATTCATCAACCATGTCATAGTGTATCGAATGCTCCGCGTTGTTATCGCGAATCCTGAACTGCTTATCAAAGCCTTTGGCTCTTAACGCATTCACTATGAACTCGAAAGACTGCAAAGCCTGCTTCTGGGTGG
>JAZUDV010000049.1:0-7207 GCA_045639825.1 Anaerovoracaceae bacterium | reverse complement strand
GCTGTTGACTCTGCAGTATTCCCATATGCACAGGGTGGCCCACTCGAGCACATCATCGCTGGTAAGGCTGTATGCGCTGAGGAAGCTATGAAGCCTGAGTTCAAGGAGTATGCTAAGCAGGTTAGAAAGAACGCTGCTGCACTCGCTGACGAGCTGATCAAGCTGGGTTACAACATCGTAACAGGCGGAACAGACAATCACGTATTCCTGATTGACCTTTCAGATAAGGAATTTACAGGTAAAGAGCTGCAGGTTGCTTGCGACGAGAACGGTATCACACTCAACAAGAACTGCGTTCCTAACGAGAAGAGATCACCATTCCAGACATCCGGCGTAAGAGTAGGTTCTGCTCCTATGACAACTCGTGGATATCTTGAGGACGACTTCAGAGAGGTTGCTCACAGAATCGACAAGGTTGTTAAGGATCTCGAAGCAAAGAAGGCAGCAGAGGCTAAGTAGTCTCATAATAAAATCATTGAACACAATTTGACCTTTTGATAGAATAAACAAAAGGGTCGAAAAGGAGAACGAATAAATATGGTCAAGTTATTAATTGGACACAAGGGAAGCGGCAAAACTAAGAAGATGATTGCTCTGGCTAACGAGTCAGTTGAGACTGCTAAGGGTAGCATCGTATTCGTTAACAAGAATACAAGACTTATCTACGATCTTGACTACAAGATCAGAGTTATCTGCATGGAAGATTTCCCTCACATCACAAACGAGGACGAATACATTGGATTCATTTTCGGTATTATGAGCGGAGATAACGACATCGAGACAATCTTCTTGGATGGTATCATGAGACACAGAGACTTTGCTCTTGAGGTACTGCCTAGCTTCATCGAGAAGATCAAGATTGTATCCAAGGAATCAGGCATTGACTTTGTTGTAAGTGTTAGCGCTGAGCTCGAAGAGATGATTGGCGTTGACTTCGACGGGGTTGAGGTTCTGAACTAAGATTAGTAAAGTGCCCCGGATTATTCTGGGGCACTTATTATTTTTTGCATGCCTAGTCAATTAAGTCAATTAGTTAAGGGAATAGAGAAGGGCAAGGAACAGTTTGCGGCACTGATGAATAATGATGCCGGCGAACTCTTTTCGTATGCTGAGAAACATGTATATGAGACCAAGGCTCTTGAGAGCGAACTGGCTCTTGGCGATAACGTCAATTATATGCTGTGGCTCATACAGAACGGATATGCATCCAAGTTCAAACTGATATACATTGATCCGCCATTCTTTACCAAGGCGAAATATAATGCAACTGTCAGCGTTCGCGATGCGTCCGGAGCGACCAGAAAGGTTCATCATCTGGCATACGATGATACATTTGATCGCAATCTTGAGTACTATATTGAGAATATGACTCTGAGGCTGCTGCTGATGAAGGAACTCCTTGCAGATGATGGACTCATGTGGGTGCATCTGGACTGGCATTCGTCTCACTATGTCAAGCTCCTGATGGATGAGCTCATGGGAGAGAAGAACTTCGTCAATGAGATTATCTGGAGCTACAAGTCAGGTGGCTCAGGCAAGAAGCATTTCTCCAAGAAGCATGACAGCATTCTTGTATATAGTAAGACCGCTAAGTATTACATTAACGTTCCTCAGGAAAAGTCGTATAACAGAGGATTCAAACCATACAATTTCAAGGGCGTTAAGGAGTATCAGGATGAGAACGGCTGGTACACACTTGTTAATATGAAGGATGTGTGGAATATCGATATGGTCGGTAGGACATCCAAGGAGAGAACCGGTTACGCAACGCAGAAACCTATAGAGCTGATGCGCCGCATTATCAGCGCGAGCTCAGAGCCGGGTGATCTGGTTGGAGATTTCTTCTGCGGCAGCGGTAGTTTTGTTGAGGCCGCTGAGAAGATGGGACGTAAGTGGGTAGGCTGTGACAACGAAGAACTGGCAACAGCTATGGCCAAGAAGAGATTGGACCTTATTGAGGCCAATTACGTTTACAGAACGGAGACTGAACAACCGCTCAGACAGGGAAGGGTCGTAGTCGGAGTTAATCAGGTAGAAGAACTGCAGAATGGCAAGAAAATGTACAGCTGTAGCATTGATGGATTTGATCCTGATATTGAATTGGGATATATTCAGCTCAATGACAGAAAATACGTTGAGGATGCGTTGGCGACTAATACCTTGCAGTTCATCGACTACGTTATGGTAGATCCTGACTATAGAGACAGATTCTCCTGTGAGATAGTCGTCGAGGAAGGTTTTGAAGATATCAAATTCCTATCACATGGTAATGCTGCCATAGTTGTGGTAGATGTCCTGGGCAGGGAGTACTTCGCTAATATTTGCTAAGTATTAGCTTGGACAGGATGTTTGAAGTTCTTGGATTAATAATTAGATAATCGTTAATAAGATCCGGGTCATCTGTGAGAATGCTGAGCATTCTATCACTGAGACCCAGTTTTTTTATGTCTATATAGCAATCATTGCCGCGAACAGATAGCGGAACAGTGATTGTGTAGCTTGATGTCGTCTTATTCAGAAGGACTGTTTCTATATGGTCGATATCAGGGAAATAAGCAGCAGCGATAGGGGATAGCAGTTGGTCACCGCATATTCCCAGCTCCTTTCTTCTCATGTTAAGTGAAGGACGGGCCGAATACTTAATTGACACCTTACCGTCATCATCACAAACACATACAGGAAAGCCGTATTTTGCGATTGCAGAGTGGAAATTGTCATTAAGGATATCTGTGTATTCATTGTGACTTGCGAGCTTCATTAGCTGATATAACTGCAATACGTCCTCACGATTGTGTGTGAGGATAATCTTCTCTATGGTTGAATTACCGCTGATTGAATATTCATCGAACAGGGCAACACTCTCACGACCTGTGATGGTGTCCTGACGCTTGGACGCAATGCCGAAGAACTTCTCGCAGTTCGCCTGGCTGAGTGAGTCGAGCCTGGTAGGAAGGTTGGAACACTTCCTTAAGAAACGATACAGATCGAAATCATAGAGCGACAGCTTGTCGTCCATGAAGTTGGCTTCAAGTCTTGTATTAATGAATGGAACGTCATAACGAAGACCGTTGAAGGTGATGATGTAGTCGATGCCTTCATCCCTGAGAAAGTCCATAGTAGCTTCAAGAATCCTGTTCTCTTCATAGTGATTCTCGGCAAGGAACTGTGTAACCTTAACTCCCGACTCGGTCTCGGTCAGAAGTCCCATGAGGATCACTTTGCACCTTGAAGGATCAAGACCGGTCGCCTCAATATCCAGGACACAGGATTTCAGCCCATCATAATACTCGCCGAAAATCGGCGAGTCTATGTGATTCATTTTATAGTCTCGAGTAAAAGTTTTCATGCAAGTGTGTCCCCAATTGGAAATTTGGCTAAAATGGGTTGACCCCAATTAGACATTGAAGAGGAAGTGAACGACGTCGCCGTCCTTAACTTCATATTCCTTTCCTTCGGAACGGAGCCAGCCTTTTTCCTTGGCAGCGGAGAGCTTGCCTTCGCATTCCATTAACTTGTCATAAGCGATTGTTTCGGCACGAATAAATCCCTTTTCGAAGTCAGTGTGAATCTTGCCGGCTGCCTGTGGTGCCAGTGTTCCACGTCTGATTGTCCATGCTCTTGTTTCATCTTCTCCTGTTGTAAGGAAGGAGATAAGGTTGAGAAGGGCATAGGATGATTTAATGAGCTTGTCAAGTCCGGACTCTGTAATACCCATATCCTCGAGGAACATTGTGCGCTCTTCATCATCCAACTCTGAGAGCTCAGCTTCAATCTTGGCACAGATAACAACTACTTCCGAACCTTCGGCAGCTGCATATTCCTTAACCTGCTTAACATAGTCGTTATCAGGACCTGCGGCCTCATCTTCACCGACATTTGAAGCATAGATAACAGGCTTGTAGGTAAGAAGATCGAGTGTTTTAACGAAAGCAGCTTCATCATCATCAAGATCCAGCTTGCGAGCTACATGACCTTCTTCAAGTCCTGCGTTAAGCTTGGCAAGAATCTCCAGCTCTGCTTTGGCAGTCTTGTCGCCGGCCTTAGCGACTTTCTCAGTCTTGGCAATTCTTCTCTCGAGAACTTCCATATCTGCGATGATGAGCTCTGTATTGATTACCTCAATGTCGTTAACAGGGTCAACCTTGCCGTCAACATGAACTACGTTAGGATCGTCAAAGCAACGAACAACGTGAACAATTGCCTCAACCTCACGGATGTGTCCGAGGAACTTGTTGCCGAGGCCTTCGCCCTTGGAAGCGCCCTTAACGAGGCCTGCGATATCGCAGAATTCGATTGTTGTATAGATTGTCTTCTTGGAATTGTAGATGTTGGAGAGATTGGTTACTCTCTCATCAGGTACAATTACGACGCCAACATTAGGCTCGATGGTGCAGAAAGGGTAGTTAGCAGCCTCGGCACCGGCCTTGGTGATTGCGTTGAATAATGTGCTCTTGCCGACATTAGGCAGTCCTACGATTCCTAGTTTCATTCTTCATTACCTCCAAATGTAAAGTTTGCTTTACAATATTTATATAGGAATATGCATACGATGATAATCGTGATGCTAAGTACTTGCGCCTGTCTGAAAGGACCAATCATCAGACTGTCGGTTCTGAGTCCCTCAACAAAGTAACGCTCAATGGAATACAGAATTCCGTATATACAGATAATCTGACCGTTGAATGTGCGTTTATTCTTGTCCAGCCATGAGAGCAGGATAAAGAGCATCAGACACCACAAGGATTCATACAGGAAAGTAGGGTGTACCTTAACTCCGTCAACCATGATTCCCCATGGGAGATCAGTCGGTCCGCCGTGTGCTTCGCCGTTGAAGAAATTGCCCCAGCGTCCTATTGCCTGTGCCAGCGCTACCATTGGCATGAACAGATCCAGCATATTCAGAGCGCTGGTTTTCTTATGCCTGCATACGAGAAATACCGTAGCTATACTGAATATCAGGGTGCCGTGAATAGCGAGGCCGCCGTTACGAACATTCAGCATCTCGCCAAGACTGTGATACATATCCAGGTTGAATAATACATAATATACCCTTGCACCGATGACGCCGGCAGGAATAGCCCAGATGAATACGTCCAGTACATCGTCATCGGTCAGCCTGTGACGAGGCGCACGTCTGCAGGATAGTGTAACGCCGAGCAGTATGCCCAAGGCGATGAAAATACCGTACCAACGAACATCGATATTTCCTATTGTAAAAGCTATCGGATTAGGATGTCCCATTTTTAATCTTCTCCAAAAATCTCATCAATTAACGCAACAAATTCCTTGTATGCCCAAGTATCTGAAAGGGCACTCAGTGCATCTGCGAGACCTCTGTATCGCCAGGCGTGGTCTGCCGGATTGTTGGCGTGAAAGCGATTCCACAGTTCATCGCCAATCTCGCGGTAGTCGCGAGCTATCGCACGCATATTGGACAATTTGTCGCCCATAGCTACAATCTTGGTATCCATATCTGTAGCTTTGAGGTGATCCATCGCGAGCTGCTTGCGAGCATGCCATGAATCCTGAGCACTCACACCCTCGAATACCGCATCGCTTTCTCCGGCAACGATGTGAGCAATTCTGTCGCCAAATTCCTTGCGAATATCCTGAGCTGTGAGGCCAGTGTCCTCGACAACATCGTGGAGCGCAGCTGCTGCCAGGAGCTCCTGATCTGTCGTAATGGTTGCGACTATGGACATAGCCTCGAGAGGATGGATGATGTAAGGAAAACCTTTGCCCCTACGCTCAGCACCATGGTGTGCCTCAGTCGCATATATTATCGCTCTATCTACCAGCGAAGTATCAATTGTCTTCATGTCTTAACCTTCAATAATGTGTGTGTCTATCGCCTGCTGAACCGTGCGCTTAGCTCTGCGAATATTGTCATCGCTAGAGCCGAACAGAGTATCATACAGGCTCTTGATTCCCAGCTCACCGTAACCCTGCTTGAGGATGTATACGATGCACAGGTTCTGAATACCAACACTTGAAGCCATGATATCCAGTTCCATTCCGGCCATCCTGTGGAGGGCGAATCTTTTGGCATCCTCGGAATACTCGTTCTTGATACGTTCAATGTCTCCGAGAGTTTTGAATTTGAGCAGAACGAAGACATCGTAGTAAGGCGTCATGCTCGCAGGGGAGATTTCGGCCTTGAGCGCAGATGCTATAGACTCGTTGAGTCTGTTGAACGGATCAATAGCCATATAGTCGTTGAACGAGTCGATGTTAAGTGAAATATCATCGAACTTGCCATCGCTGACAAGGGCGAGAACCTGATTACGGTATTCTCCGATATCACGTCTGAAACGCTTGAACTCATCATCAGCAAGTTCAAGGAGTCCTGCGAGACGGGAGATGGTTCTCTTGTATTCTGTCGGTATTTCAACGGCAGACTTGTATCCTATATCATGGTTGATTGTTGCCCAGATATCCTGGAGTACAGTTCTAACCTGAATTTCAAATCTCAGTTCATTGAGCTCCGGATGCTTCTCATCGTGGAAGAGATCAACCGGAATCCTGCAGATATAGTGAATTGACATATATCCGAATCTATCCGATTCAAGAAGGGTACGCTTGTCGATTGAATTAGCCCAGTCAATGATAAACAATCTTTCAACAAGAGCCGCAACAAGATCAACCTCGTCATTATATAGGGTTGAAACTCTTGCTCCGAATATATCTGTGATGTCATCAAGACTCTTGTACTTGTAACCCTTGAGTTCGAGTTTACCGGCAAGGCTATCTTCAGTCTTGACTCTGGAAGTGATGTTCGCATATTGAATGCCTTCCTTGGCGATATTCTTCTCAAGAATATTGACAACGATGCCCTGAATCTCTTCAAATGACTTGCGACTATCTCTGTATTCTTGCAGTATTGCTTCGCAGTGTTTATCCATTGAAAAGGCCTCCGTGCTTGAATGAAATAACAATTCACCTAATGATACCAAATATTCAGGAAAAAGACTATTGTAAATACATAGATAGTATATAAAAATTTGTTGACAATAGCGCATATTTTTGCTAACATAAACAAGCTGACTTCAAGAAGTTAGTTTATAATTGTGGCGGCGTAGCTTAGTTGGCTAGAGCGTCCGGTTCATACCCGGAAGGTCACTGGTTCAAGTCCAGTCGCCGCTACCAAGTTTATGGACGCATAGCTCAGCTGGGAGAGCACCTGCCTTACAAGCAGGGGGTCATAGGT
>JAZUDV010000048.1:0-37199 GCA_045639825.1 Anaerovoracaceae bacterium | reverse complement strand
AACCTGCAGCTCTTTACCTGTAAATTCCTTATCTGAAAGGTCAATCAGGAATACGTGATTGTCTGTTCCGCCTGTTACGATGTTGTAACCCAGCTTGATCAGCTCGTCAGCGAGTGCAGCAGCGTTCTTTCTTACCTGCTTAGCATAATCTTTGAACTCAGGCTTCATAGCTTCCTCAGCGCATACAGCCTTACCAGCGATGATGTGCTCGAGTGGGCCACCCTGTGCATATGGGAATACTGCAGAGTCAACAGCCTTAGCGAGGTCAGGTCTGCAGAAGATCATTCCACCACGAGGTCCTCTGAGAGTCTTGTGAGTTGTTGTAGTTACGATATCTGCATAGCCAAATGGGGATGGATGCTCACCACCGGCAACGAGGCCTGCGATGTGTGCCATATCTACCATGAAGTATGCGCCAACTTCCTTAGCGATTTCTGCGAATGCAGGGAAGTCGATAATTCTTGAATAAGCGGAAGCACCTGTGAGGATCAGCTTTGGCTTTAAGTCATGAGCCTTCTTCTTGAGGTCTTCCATATCGATGAATCCGTTGTCATCAACATCATAGAAATGAACGTCATACAGCTTGCCGGAGAAGTTAACGCCGGAACCGTGAGTAAGATGTCCACCGTTGTCGAGGTTAAGACCGAGGATTGTATCTCCCGGTTCGAGAACTGCCTTGTAAGCAGCGAAGTTAGCCTGGGAACCTGAATGAGGCTGTACGTTTACATGATAGTCAGTATTGAATACCTTTCTCCATGCATCACAGCAGTACTCTTCCATCTGGTCAACAAACTCAGTACCACCATAGTATCTGCCCTTGTTACCGGAAGTTCTTACGTAAGGATAACCCTCAGCATACTTCCATGACAGGCAGCTGCCGCATGCAGCCATAACTGCCTCTGAGCAATAGTTCTCAGATGCGATGAGCTCAACATTGTTCTTCTGTCTGTTGTACTCTTTCTCAATGAAATCTGCAACTGTTGGGGAAACCTTGTTGATCTCTGCAATAATCATCTGATTATAGTTGCTGTTATCATTTCCATTTCTATCGAACATAACCACACACTCCTTTTAAAATTTAAAGAATAACTTGTCTAACAGCTCCAGCTAAATAGATGGAACCGAGTACTAACACGCTATCATAATCCTGCTCTGATATCTCCTTACAAGCCTCAGCAACAGTCTCATAGATATAGCTTCCATGACCTATCTCGCTGAACATCTCAGCCAGCACCTTAGGGTCAAGGCAGCGTTCATCACCATAGTCCACGAAGGCAAAATCGCAGTTTCGCAGATTTTGGTTCAATAATTGTAACATACGAGGGTAATTCTTGTCTTGCATGCACCCGAAAACGACCAAGGTATTTTTGAATTTCTTGTTCCTGCGTACAAAATCAAAGGTCTCGCATGCAACCTTGACGGCATCGGGATTGTGAGCACCATCAATTATCCAACATGGATCTTTCTTAATGATCTCAAATCTTCCCGGTATAACCGCCTTCTTGAGGCCCTGAGCTATTGCTCTTTCATCAACATCGACCCCTGCAGCCCTTATTGCCATAACCGCAGTTGCTGCATTATCCAATTGATGAATGCCCTTCATTCCGAGCTCGTACTTCCGGAATTTGTTACGCACAGCTGCAGCGCTGATATATTCACTTCCGTTCTCAGCAGCAATCTTGGAAATGACCTGCTCCGTTGTCATATCTCTGTTCTGAGATACAACAGGAACGCCCGGTTTGATGATGCCGGCCTTCTCGTGAATAATCTTGAATATCGTATCACCGAGCTCCTTGGTATGGTCCATGCCAACCTGAGTTATAACACTTACGAGTGGCTTCTCAAGAGTGTTTGTTGAATCAAGTCTGCCTCCAAGTCCCGTCTCCAGAACAACATAGTCAGGCTTGATTTCATCAAAGTACAGGTAAGCAACAGCAGTGATGCGTTCAAAATAATGAAGCTTAAGACCTCCATCAGTCTTCGCAGCAGCCTCGTCAACTCTCGCAGCCAGCTCTTCAAACTCCTCGTCAGATATCATCGAATGATTGCCATTCCATATCTGAATACGCTCATTAATGACTTCAAGATGAGGAGAAGTATACAGACCAACTGAATAGCCTGCCTGCTCCAGGATGCCGGCAATCATAACGCAAGTAGAACCCTTGCCGTTAGTTCCCGCAATATGGAAAGCCCTGAACGACCTCTCGGGATTGCCGAGAGCCGCCAGGAGCTTATTCATTCTATCTAAACCGTCTGATGCTGCCATCTATTCTATTTGTTCTTAAGTGATTCAAGACGAGCAACTACTGTCTCCAGCATTTCCTTGTATTTCTCGCCCTTAGCCTTCTCTTCTTCAACAACCGCAGCAGGAGCCTTAGCAACGAATCCCTGGTTGGAGAGCTTCTTCTCAACTCTCATTACCTCGCCCTCGAGTCTCTTCTGCTCTTTCTCAAGACGCTCAATTTCTGCAGATATATCTACGAGTTCATCCAATGGAACAAGAATCTCTCCACCGTTGATTACAGCTGACATAACATCATCTGCTGCAGCTCCGCCCATCTTCTCAATAGCAATGCTGTCAACGTTAGCGATGTTGCCGATGTAGCTCTCGATTGCAGGGATAACTTCACCAAGAGTATCTGTCTTAACAATAAGGTTAACGTGTCTTGATGGAGCAGCGTCTGCCTCAACTCTGATATTACGAACTGCCTTGATGATCTCCATAGCAGTTTCAATCTTAAATACTGAATCTGAGTAATCCATCTTAGCATCGAACTCAGGCCAGCTCTCCTTGATAAGGAGTCCATCAGGATTATCCTTGGTCTTAGGTTCTTCAGGCAGGAATCCCCAGATTTCCTCTGTGATGAATGGCATGAATGGATGCAGGAGTCTCAAGAGATCCTTGAGAGTCTTCTGCAGAACGAATCTTGCAGTTGCCTTATCCTCTTCATCATTGCCCCACAGTCTTGGCTTGATCAGCTCGATATACCAGTCGCAGTATACATCCCAAATAAGGTCATAAACCTTCTGACCTGCGAGACCCAGCTCGAACTTGTCCATGTCGTCAGTGATGGACTTAACGCCCTCATTAATCTTGGCAATAATCCACTTGTCCTCGTCCTTGAGCTTAGCACTTGCTGCGTCAGCCATTGGCAGGAACTCTCCATCCTCGCCCAGCAGGTTCATAATAGTGAATCTGGAAGCGTTCCACAGCTTGTTCGCGAAGTTACGAGCAGCCAGCAGTTTCTCCTCAAGGAATCTCATGTCGTTACCAGGTGAAATACCTGTAGCGAGCATGAATCTCAGCGCGTCAGCACCTGTCTCGTTGATAACCTCGAGAGGATCGATACCATTGCCGAGGGATTTTGACATCTTGCGACCCTGCGAGTCTCTTACCAGTCCGTGAATATATACGTACTTGAATGGAATCTCGCCCATAGTATAGATGCCGGAGAATACCATTCTTACTACCCAGAAGAAGATGATATCGTATCCTGTAACCATTACAGAATTAGGATAGAAGTAATCAAGAGCTTCTGTCTTCTCAGGCCAGCCCAGTGTTGAGAATGGCCACAGTGCTGAGCTGAACCATGTGTCGAGTACATCCTCGTCCTGATGCAGATGTGTGCATCCGCACTTTGGACACTTCTCAGGCATATCGTAATCTACAATCAGCACACCACATTCATCGCAGTAGTAAGCAGGAATTCTGTGACCCCACCACAGCTGTCTTGAAATACACCAGTCTCTGATCTCATACAGCCACTTGAGGTAGATCTTCTCATATCTTGCAGGAACATATTCCAGTTCTCCGCCCTCGCCCTTAGCTGCCTTGATAGCAGGCTCAGCGAGCTTCTTCATTGCAACGAACCACTGGTCAGAAATACGTGGTTCAACGATTGTGTGACATCTATAGCAAGTTCCTGTTGGGATTACGAGGTCATCGATTTTCTTGAGATATCCTGCCTCATCCAGGTCTGCAATCCACTGCTTACGGCACTCATATCTGTCCATGCCCGCATACTTGCCGGCAAGCTCAGTCATCTTAGCATCTTCATCGATGCAGGAAAGACTGCTGTCGAGTCCGTGTCTCTCACCTACCTCAAAGTCGTTCTGGTCGTGTGCAGGTGTGATCTTTACAGCTCCTGTTCCCTTCTCAGGGTCTGCGTGTTCATCTGTAATAACAGGAATCGGAGTTCCTACCAGTGGAATAAGTACGTTCTTACCAATCAGGTGCTCGTATCTCTTATCTCCCTCTGCAACTGCGATTGCTACGTCGGCAAACATAGTCTCAGGACGTGATGTCGCAATTGTGATACCTTCGCTGCCATCCTCTGCAGGATAGTAGAAATACCAGTAGTGTCCGTTCATATCCTCATGCTCTACCTCTGCATCGGACAGAGTTGTATGGCAGCATGGGCACCAGTTAATCAGTCTGTTGCCCTTGTAGATCAGACCATCTCTGTAGAGTTTGATGAACATTTCCTTAACTGCAGTGTTGCAGCCTTCGTCCATTGTAAAGCGCTCTCTTCTCCAGTCGCAGGAGTCTCCGAGCTTGCGGCACTGCTTGGTAATGCGTCCGCCGTACTCTCTCTTCCATGCCCAAGCGTGCTCAAGGAATTCTTCACGAGTCAGATCGTGCTTATCGATTCCCTCGCTCTTGAGTTTCTCTACTACCTTAACCTCAGTAGCGATTGACGCATGGTCTGAGCCAGGCAGCCACAGTGCTGAATATCCCTGCATTCTCTTCCATCTTGTCAAAACATCCTGAAGAGTCTGGTCGAGGGCATGTCCCATGTGCAGCTGTCCTGTAATATTTGGAGGTGGCATAACGATAGTGAAAGGCTTCTTGTCCTTGTCTACGTCAGCGTTAAACGCACCCTTTTCTTCCCACATTTCATATATACGATCTTCAAAATCCTTAGGATCGTAAGTCTTAGCTAAATTTGTCTTCATATCCTTATCTCCTTTGGGGACGGTCCTACTAACTAAGTTAGGAAGAGGACTGACCCCCTTAAGGAGGACTGACCTCCTTATATAATCTTTAGTATTTCTCATATTCATTTTCTTCTGCAAGTACGGCATTTCTAATCTTAGCCATACGCTTGTCCACACTATGAAGCAGATCAGCGCACTCTTTCAATTCATTCTGAATATCTTCGCTGAGTGCTCCCTTGTTCTTGTAGCGCAGTTCATGTTCCAAACTTGCCCATGCATCCATTGCTATGCTGCGGAACTGTATCTCGACAGGTACCATCTTCTTGCTACCTACAAGGTATACCGGCAATGACACAACAACATGCATGCTCCTGTATCCGCTTTCTTTAGGTTTTCTTGAGTAGTCCTTGACTCGAATCAGCTCAATATCTTCCTGATCGAGCAGCAGGTTGGACATGGTTTGCATGTCCTCCTCATAGTTGCAGACGACTCGGATACCTGCGATATCCAAAACCTCTCTCGTGACGACATCGAGGTTGTTGATAGGATCCTCGATGCCGTATCTCACGGCTTTGTCCAGAATACTGTCGAAGGTCTTGAGTCTCGACTGAATATGGTGAATCGGCGTGTACGAATGC
This sequence comes from Anaerovoracaceae bacterium, assembly GCA_045639825.1. GTDB lineage: Bacteria > Bacillota > Clostridia > Peptostreptococcales > Anaerovoracaceae > Crickella. The sequence continues at coordinate 31,623 of JAZUDV010000048.1, read as the reverse complement.
TTCTTGTCGAAGTCATCGGACAATATCTCGAGCTTGGTCTCGAGCTGCTTGAGTGCCGAATTATATTTCAAACTGATGTCATCAATTGCAGCCTGCAGTTCTTCATCGGTGCCCCTATACTCAGGCATCCGTTCTCTAACTCGCTCTGCATTGTAATATCTGAAAGCCATTATTTAATCTCCTCAAATTATGTATTACCGTCAAAGCATACATACACATATAAAGTATAACACAAAAAGTGCTGGAATTGTAGGAATTCCAACACCTCTTTTGCTTTTCTCTCAGATAGTTATTATTTTATTTTATTCCCAGTGCTTCCTTGGCGAGTTTGTCCGCCAATTCGTTGTATTTGTTCCCTGTATGCGCCCTTACTTTGACAAAATCAATTGTCATGCGACTTCTCGCAGCCTTTACGAATTCCTTATAGTGCTTGGTCAGCGCAGTGTTGGCCTTCCATTCGTCATTAGCCCACTTGGCAATTCCTTCATAATCATGGAATACTGTAAGTTCCGAAAACCCATGTTCAACAGCGTAATCGATAGCCTTCATTGCACCAAAGACTTCACCCGCAACATTGCGATGCCCTGCTAATTCAGCATCATTGAAAGCCTGCTTGAGCTCAACAGGATCAGAATCTTTGTTGATGAATACAACTCCGCAAGAGAACGTTCCACTTGCAACGTCATAGCTGCCATCAACATAGGCTCTGATCTTATCTTTGTATTGACTGTCGGAATCAGCTGTGTCCCCTTTTTGCAATTTGGTCACAGGGGTCTGACCCTCTATTGCATCCATTCCCAGATATGCCAGTGCGTCCTGTGGATCAGTGAAGCTTTTGTATTCTGCTCCCGGGAATCCGTCAACCTGCTTCTTGCAGGTATCCCAGTCTGTGAACAGTCCTGTTTCTCTGCCCTTTCTTACTGCGTAAACCTTCTTAGCCATAGTTGTTTTGTCCTTATTTCCCCAGGCTGCCAGTCTCTCGCCGGCCTGTTCCTCTTCAAATTTCTTAAGAAAACTACGCCTGTGTATTGGTGAATAACCAAGTTCCCTCAGGCCTTCATAATGAGCTGCCGTTCCGTAGCCCTTGTTGCCTGCAAAATCATATCCGGGATATGTTTCTTCCATCTCAATCATATATGAATCTCTTGCTACTTTGGCAACGATACTTGCTGCTGCAATACAGAGGCATTTCTCATCACCCTTGATGATAGACTCCTGTTCAATTTCCACAGGGAGCTTAACAGCATCAATCAAGAGATAGTCAATCGTGCCTTGGTATCTCTCCTGCAGCATTGAATTGCAGTTGGCGATTGCCCTGGCCATAGCTTTCTTCGTTGCCTCGAGAATATTGATGTCGTCAATCTCGTGATTGTCTGCAATGCCTATGCCGTAAGCAACGGCCCGCTCCTTGATGAGATTACTGAGTTCCTCCCTCTTCTTAGGGCTCAACTTCTTGGAGTCATTCACGCCCGGAACGTCCCAATCAGCAGGCATCACAACAACAGCAGCATAAACAGGACCTGCGAGCGGGCCTCTACCCACCTCGTCAATTCCTGCTATATACTTCTTACCACTTGCTCTCAGCTCATCTTCACGAACTCGCATCTCAGCAAGCTTGTCCATCTGAAGTTGTAAACGTTCTGCCTTAGTCATTACTCAGCCTTCTCAAGTGTAATTCTACCTATCTTGCCTCCACGAAATTCATCCACAACAGTTCTTCCGGTGCGTTCATAATCAATGCGCTTGCCGGACAGAATGAATCCGCGTTTAACAGCGATATTATCCATATTCTCAATAGCCTGATCGGAAATCTCATCAAGCTTGTATCTCTCCATTAGCAGATCCGGATACGACTCTCCAAGAACTCTGATAAGTTCATATCCAAGGTCCTGTATTCCAAGTATATCGTCCTTAATGCTACCGCAGAATGCCAGATTCAGGCCGACATCCGGGTCTTCAAACTTTGGCCACAGAATTCCCGGTGTGTCCAGGAGTTGCATGCCGTTCTCGAGGGTCAGCCACTGCTTGCCCTTGGTAACTCCGGGTCTGTCACCTGTCAGAGCCGATTTCTTGCCTGTCAATCTGTTAATCAATGATGATTTCCCAACATTAGGAACTCCGACAATCATCAGGCGAAGTGGCCTTGGAATAGACTTCTCAGCATTGCGCAGCTCTTGCTCCGCCTCCAGAGCACGCAAAAGCTGCTTGATATTCTCCCCCGACTGAAGATTGAGTGCCAGCACCGCTGCCACATCGCCCTTAGCCAGTTTGACCTTCCACTTCTTAGTCTCTTCCTCATCAGCAAGGTCAGCCTTGCCCAGTACCACAATACGGCGCTTGCCGCTGATCAACTCATCAATGATTGGATTGCGGCTGGACACAGGAATACGGCTGTCTATGATTTCAACGACCAGATCAACAGCCTTTAGATTGTCCTTTATCAGTTCTCGGGTCTTCTTCATATGACCCGGATACCAGTTAATGTTCTCGAGCATTGCCCTTCCCCTTTATTTTCGGAGTGTTAACAGCTGTGTCTACAGTCTGTCTATTTTACCTTAACAGATTTCTTGCCTGTCCAAGATGACTTCACATCGCCATTACAGCTTCTGATCTGAACATAGTACTTGGTCTTGGATTTAAGTTTTTTGATTGTCGCTCCTGTCTTACTCTTGCCAACCTTGACTACCACAGCATTCGCCATATTAGATTTCTTGCTGTATCTGATTTCATAGCCACTAATATTCTTAAGATTAGTCTTAGACGGCTTAGCCCACTGAATTGTAATGCTCTTCTTTCCTGCCTTAACTGTAATCTTGGCAGGTTTGGCCGGTTTCTTAACTACAGGCGCAGGTGCAGGTTCACTATCAAAGTCAAACGGATTAAAGTCCTTGGCATACATCACCATCCATGCCGTAGGCGCTGTATGGAAATCAACACAGCCATATCTCCACGTATTATCTGCAAACAGCAAGGTGCTGGCTGATGTGAAGGCTCCATTCTTATCCTGATCAGCAAGAACTCTGGTCATGATTGATTCTGCCTCTTGTGTGTAGCCTGCCTTCTTAAGCGCCATGCTACCGAATATTGAACCTTCATACCAGATGCCACCTGCAGCATCAAACTTCTTATTTGCCGGAATTCCCAGGCAGACGAACGGCAGACCACCCTCGGTAGTCATATTCTTCAGGCTCTCAACAAGAGCATCCTTGTCTGTCAACTCGTTATACATTGCCAAAATCGGCCATGCAATAGCGTCCGTAAATGTATTGCGTGTATTCTTGGTAATACCGTCCGTCGTTGTTCCAACTACATATCTCTTCTCGTACGGAACATACATATTATTAACAAATGTGAGGCAGTCCTCGTAGGCAACTTTATACTTATCCACCTTGGTTGCCTGATACAAGTTCTTAAATGCAACTGCCGCATCGAGATTGCACTCAGTGCTCTTATATGTATGCCACTGAACATCCTTGCGAGCATTCAAAGGAATATTCTGCGGACCATTCTCAGCCCATCCATCATATCCGCTGGCCAGTCCGGGATGACCATCAACCTTGAAGTTATTCAGAACATAGTTCATTGCTTTCTGAGCAGATTCAAGGTATTTGTCTGTTTTGAAAACCCTGTCGTATTGCAGCATAGCAATTGTCGCCCAGGAAGTGTTGCCCAGATTGGTACCTACCTGATAAGGATCCTCGCTCCAATATCCCGGGGATTCTATCCAGAATCCCGGCAGCAATGCTCCATCATAGCTATCTGCCAAAGTCCCTGTTCTATATGCGTTTCTTAGTTTAACCTCTTCGGATCTGTCGTGAGTTAGCGCATATGCGAATCCATCCAAAATATACGCTGCTCTTGTTTTATCCCCTGCTGCGATAAATGCCAGAGCAGCCAGGGAGTTATCGTATGTAAATCCGCAATTCTCCAGTTCCATAGTTACATCTTTTCCCGCTCTGCCCGGATAATAAGATGCAAGAATGGTGTACTTTGCTTTATTGTTCGAATCGAGAATAGCCTGCTGTCTGTCCTGCAAGAAGTCCAACGCCTTACTTCCCGCTGAGCTGATTGCAGATGAAGACGTATCGCCGTCAGCCGTAGCACCATAAGTGCTCGGAACTAAACTCAAGGTAATAACCAATGCCATAATTAGAGATAACAACTTCTTCATACGTCCCACCTCCTATTCTATATTTAACATATACGTTCATTTTACAAGGCTGTGAGCTATTTTACAACTGTTGTTGAAAAGAGTTTTCAAAACAAAAAAGCACTGAGTTTGGGAAATCTCAGTGCTTACTATTATGTAGCATTTAATCAAATAAAGGTGTCGAGAAATAGCGTTCTGCTGTATCAGGGAGAACAGTTACAACTGTCTTGCCCGGGCCCAGTTTCTTGGCAAGCTCTATCGCACCGGCAACGTTAGTGCCGCTTGATATTCCGACCATCAGGCCTTCATATCTTGCAAGGTCCTTTGCTGTTGCAATTGCCAGCTCATCTGTAATAATGTGTACCTTATTATATATCTTCTGGTCCAGAATAGCAGGAATGATTCCGTCTCCAATACCCATCTGCAGGTGGGAACTGATAGGCTGTTTGCTGAGAATTGCTGCATTCTCCGGTTCCAGCGCCCAAATCTCACAATCCGGATTGTTTTCACGGATAATCTTACCAACACCTGAGATTGTGCCGCCTGTTCCTATACCGCTTACGAAGCCATCAATCTTCTTTCCAACCTGTTCAACCAACTCAGTTCCTGTTCTCAGATAATGAGCCTGGATGTTATTTCTATTGATGAACTGCTGCGGCACGAAAACATGTGAATTCATCTGCGCCATTCTGATTGCTGCGTAGGCACACTCGGAAATGCACTCTCCGATATTTCCCTTGTCGTGAATAAGGACAACCTGCGCTCCATATTGCTCGCACAGGCGGCGTTTCTCTTCACTGACAGAGTCAGGCATGATGATTATTGTCTTATATCCTCTGACTGCTCCAACCAGAGACAAGCCTATTCCCTGATTGCCGGATGTCGGCTCAACAATGATACTCTCAGGAGTGAGACGGCCTTCAGCTTCAGCACGCTGTATCATCTCGAGAGCTGTTCTTGTCTTTATAGATCCGCCGACATTAAGGCTCTCAACCTTAACAAGGACCTCTGCACAATTATCAGGAACAATCTTATTTAATCTAACCATCGGGGTGTGACCAACGGCATCCAGAATATTTTCGTATATCATAATAGTTCTCCGTTATGAAACGTGTTCAGCAACTGAACATTACTTTTTTCTAATTTCCTACCATTTTAGTGTGAATTAGCTGTCTTGTCAATAGAAGCACGAAAAAAGACGGTCTTACGACCGTCTTCAACTTTATGATTATTATTCAGCGCTCTTAATTCTTGCTGCCTTACCGGTTCTTTCACGCATGTAGTTAAGCTTAGCTCTTCTAACTTTACCTTCCTTAACAACCTCGATCTTCTCAATCTTAGGTGAGTGCAGTGGGAAAGTCTTCTCTACTCCGATACCATTTGACAGTTTTCTTACAGTGAAAGTCTCGTTGATTCCACCATGCTGCTTCTTGAGCACATAGCCTTCGAAAATCTGGATTCTTTCTCTTGAACCCTCGATGATCTTAACATAAACCTTCAGTGTATCTCCAACGTTGAACGAAGGAATGTTCTCCTTCTTGTAATCCATTGTTACCTGATCTAAAATGTTCATTCTTGTTATTCCTCCTCCCTCTCTAGATGTTCTTGGTTCATTTAAGCTCTGTCTACGCTTATCCCCAGAGGAACACCCGTAATAACAGCCTGATTAGTATATCGTATACGCATTGGAAAATCAAGCATTTTTTATCATTAAATTATCTAGCCTGTCCCCCATTCGCCATTTGGCTAAAATGGGTTGACCCCAATTAGAATCAAGCTCTTGGGTGGCAGCGGGCAAAAACTTCACGTACGTGAATTTCTGTCACTGCGAGGTATGCGATACCCACCGACATATCGTCAAATCCCATAAGTTCCTGGAGAGTTTTCAGGTCTCCACCGTTCATAAGAATATGAACCGCATAGGTATCACGAAGGATTTGCGGTGTCATTCTGTCGGCAACACCTATCATCTCACCGTAATCCTTGAGAAGCTTCCAGATGCCCTGTCTTGTAAGGACTTCGCCTCTCAGATTAACGAATACGTAGTCATCATCGTCCGGTTCATGTCCCAGCATTTCCTGATATGCTCCGTTCATATAGTTCTCAAGGGCAGCTCTTAAATAGCGTCCAAGAGGAACAATACGGCCGGCCTCACCGGCATCCTTAAGAGTTGCAAAACCCATTTTGAGGTTGATATCAGACATTTTCAGTCTTACTACCTCTGTTACTCTCGCCCCGGTTCCATACATGAACTCGAGCAGAGCCCTGTCTCTCCTGCCCTTGTTACTGCCATCAGGCAGCTCCAGTAGTTTTTCAACTTCTTCCAGGCTGAGATACTCAATTTGACGGTTTTCATTCTTGGCAGTCTTGATCTTGCTGAACGGATTATCGTTCGCTCTACCCTCGCCAATCAGATAATCGTAATATGTACGAAGAGCCGATACCTTGCGATTGATGGTTGATTTGGATTTACGAGATTTGTCAAGATCCATAACATAGGCTACAGCATCACTCTCTGAACATTCATCGATTGACTTGCTGCGTGCACTCTTAATAAAAGAATCAAACGCTGCAATATCGCGTTTGTAGGCAATGAGAGTATTCTCGGATGCACTCTTATTCTTCTTCAGGTATTCAATAAAATCGTTCATAATGTGTCCTCACAGATTGGTATCGACATTCCAACTGAATTAAAAAATCTTAAGCTCTCTAGCCAGGGTTTTCAGGTACTCGTTCTTCCACTTCTTCCATGTATTATATGACGCAAAATCAGACAACTCCTTGCCATGCGCATAGTAGTCGAGTATACCTTTGCGATATTCTTCCGGAATAGCTTCGAGAGAACGCATGACGGCTTCAACCTTGAACTTGGCCTCCAAAGCCACAGCCTCGGGCGTTAGTCCCTGACAATCATCCGCATAGAAAACAACAGCATCCTCAGTTTCATTAACCAGGGATGCATTAGTTGCCAGCCCCTTCAAGCGATCAAAGTCCTTCAGTATCCATTCGCACTGAAATCTTACGGCTTTGGGCATTGTCCTATTATTATTGCCATTAACGCTATACTTATCCATTAATCTCTTGTATATCTACGATTCATTCCATCAAAGTGGAAATCTGAGCCCCTTGTGATCAGGAGATTATGTGCTTCAGCATACTTTCTGAGATATTCGGCGTTCTCCTCGCTTGCAGATGGATGATAGCATTCAATTCCATCGATTCCGTATCCGACAAATGTGTCCAGAATCTCAATAAGTCTTGGCTCGAATTGTTCCCAGGACTCGCCCGTCTTCATCTGTTCCATCGGATGTGCGAGCACAACGATGCCACCGGCTCTGTGAATAACATCAACAACCTCATGTGAAGGTAGTGCCTTCTTTCTGATTGCCTTTATCTCCGGAATCTTGTTGTAGAATTCGTTGAAAACAGCAGCAAGATCAGGGAACATACCTCTTCCGACGAGTATGCGTGCATATGTAGGTTTTCCTACATATCTGCCATCATTAACGGCATATATTTCTTCGTCTGAGATTTCTATTCCCCTGTCCTTAAGCGCACGAAGAATAGTATTATTCCTCTCATCTCTCCACTCAAGAATCTTCTTGAGCTCAGCCTGAAGATTGTCATCTTCAAAGTCTATACCATAACCAAGAATATGAAGATCCTTACCAAGTTCATTCTCCGAGTCAAATTCAATACCCGAAATCACCTTGATCGCCTTGTCCTTGGCATAGTCTACAGCCACAATTGAACCGCCTATGCCATCGTGATCCGTAATTGCAATAACCTTCTTACCTTCATCCTGCCATCTGTCCACAACCTGTTCAGGTGTTAACACTCCATCGGAGAAAACAGTATGGATGTGCAAGTCTTTATCGCAGTCCTGCTTGATTAATGATATAACTTCGTTCTTAGTCATCTACCCGGTCTATTACAATTCTTGCTTTACTTGGCAGTAATGGTCTCTACGTCTTCTGCTGTCAGATAACCAACATATGGAAGACCTCTGTAATGCTGGTCATAGTCAAGGCCATATCCGATGATGAACAGGTCATCTACCTCAAATCCAATATAGTCAGGCTCAAAATCAGTTGTTCTTCTTGCCTGCTTATTCAGCAATGTGCAAACCTTAACTGACTTTGGTCCATGCTCTTTCAATTTCTCGATAAGATATGTCAGAGTATTGCCTGTATCAACGATATCCTCAATAATCAGTACGTTCTTGCCATACAGATTGCTTGTTGGCTCGTATGTAATCTTAACAACGCCGGAGCTCATAGTTGATGAACCGTAGCTGCTGGCAGTAATAAAGTCAATCGGTGTATCCAGTGTAATAGCCTTCATCATATCAGCCATCCACATGATAGAGCCCTTAAGTGTTCCAAGTAACAGAACGTCCTCGCCTGCGTAGTCCTTGTCGATCTGTGCGCCAAGTTCCTTGGCTCTCTTCTCAATCTGCTGCTGAGTGAACAGAACCTTTCCGACATTCTCTGCATTCTTTTTAGCCATGGTTATCCTCCTTATTGTTCCTCGGCATTTACATCTGCTAACAGTCCCTCGACAATGTCAAGGAGCTGATCATATCCCGTCTTCTTCAGCGCTGAACAAGGAATAATTACGTCTTCCTTGCCCATGCCCAAAGTAGTCCTTATCTCTTTGAGACACTTCTGTCGCTCGTTGTTACTTACCTTGTCAGCCTTGGTTGCAACTACGATGCCGTCCAAATTATAGTACTTGAGATAATCGTACATCTGAACGTCCTGTGCGCTGGGTTTGTGTCTTATGTCAACAAGCTGAATTACCTTGACGAGGTTGTCTCTCTTCTCAAGGTAGGCCTCCATCATCTCTCCCCATTTCTCGGATTCGGCTCTGCTAACCTTGGCATAGCCATATCCCGGGAGGTCAACTATTCTGAAATCATCGTTACAGAGATAGAAATTGATGGTTCTCGTCTTGCCCGGATTACCCGAAACTCTTGCCAGACTCTTTCTACCCGTAATCATATTGAGGAGTGAGCTCTTACCGACGTTGGAGCGACCGGCAAAAGCTATTTCCTTCTTATCTGTATCCGGATACTGCGCCGGCTTAACAGCCACGCATTCTAATTCTGATTTATTAATCTTCATAACTATATTATTTGGCGAGTCAGCAGTAACTCATTCTGAGGGTACGGCTCTCGCTTATTTGAATAATAACGGAATTACGTCTTCGAAGTGTTCAACCGGAATGAATTCCATCTTCTTGCGTACGCTTGCCGGGATATCTTCAAGATCCGGTACGTTCTCCTTAGGAATGAGCACCTTCTTGATTCCCTGTCTGTATGCTGCCAGTGACTTCTCCTTAAGCCCTCCGATTCTTGTCACGTTGCCACGAAGGGTGATCTCTCCTGTCATGGCATATGTACGATCAAGAGGCTTGCCTGTCAACAGTGAATACAGCGCGCTGGTCATTGTAATACCTGCCGATGGTCCATCCTTAGGAGTTGCACCATCAGGGAAGTGAATCTGGATATCGTAGTCTTTGAAATAGTCATCCTTGATACCATATTCAACTGACTTGGATCTGATATATCCGATTGCAATCTGCGCAGATTCCTTCATTACATCTCCAAGGGAGCCTGTAAGAATCAGATTGCCCTTACCCGGCATCACGCAGGTCTCAACAGTCAGTGTTACTCCGCCGACAGCAGTCCATGCAAGGCCTGTAGCTGTTCCAACAGCCGGCTCCTTGCTGTCGATATCTTCGATGTATTTTCTCTTGCCAATGAACTTCTCAAGAGTCTTGGCTGTAATAGCATTCTTCTTACCCTTACCGCTGACTATATTCTTGGCAACCTTACGGCATGCATTTCCGATTTCTCTTTCGAGATTACGAACACCGGCCTCTCTGGTGTAGTACTCGATTATATCTCTAACGGCAGACTCAGCAATTGAGAGCTGGCTCTTCTTGATGCCGTTCTCCTTGAGTTTCTTAGGAATCAGATACTGCATAGCAATCTGAACCTTCTCCTCTTCAGTGTAGCTGGAGAGCTCGATAATCTCCATTCTATCCAGCAGCGGAGTCGGAATTGTTTCAGTCGTATTGGCAGTAGTGATAAACATTACATTGGACAGATCGAACGGGATCTCCAGATAATGATCTGTGAAAGTGCTGTTCTGTTCAGGGTCGAGCACCTCCAGCAATGCGCTGGCAGGGTCACCTCTGAAGTCGCTACCAATCTTGTCTACCTCATCGAAGAGGAAGAGCGGATTGTTAGTTCCGCACTCAATCAAGCTATTGATAACTCTACCCGGAATTGCTCCGATATATGTACGGCGATGTCCTCTGATCTCAGCTTCATCTCTGACTCCGCCCAGGGACATGCGGACAAATTCTCTTCCTGTTGCTCTTGCTACTGAACGAGCAATCGAAGTCTTACCAACACCCGGAGGGCCTACGAGACAGAGAATAGGTGCTTTGTTATCCTTGGTGAGATGCATAACAGCGAGGTTCTCAAGGATTCTCTCCTTGACCTTCTCAAGTCCGTAATGATCCTCATTCAGAACCTTCTCAGCCTTCTTAATATTGAGGTTGGTCTTGGATGCACTATGCCATGGCAACTCGAGAATTGTTTCAATATAAGTTCTGCTGACATTGGCATCAGGACTCATAGCGTTCATCTTAGTGAACTTCTCGATTTCCTTACGAACCTTGGTGTCAACCTTTTCAGGCAGCTTGAGCTCATCAAGCCTATCCTTCCAAGTCTTAGCCTCATCATCAAGGTCTTCCTCTTCTCCGAGTTCGTCCTTGATAACCTGAAGTTGTTCTCTCAGATAGTATTCCCTCTGTCCGCGGTTCATATTCTTAACAACGCGGTTGTTAATACGTTTGGCAATAGCAAGAATCTGAACTTCCTTGCCGATAATATCGATGAGATGCTCTATTCTTGCCTTAACGCTGTCGATCTCGAGCAGTGTCTGCTTAACGCTATAGTCAACATCCAGCTCATTCGCAACAATGTTAGCGATGATAGCGCTATCTTCAATTCCATCCGTAAGAGATCTGATAGCAGCATCATTTATTCCATTCATTTCGAGATACTTGTAGAACTGCTGGAACATCACTCTGACATTCGCAATCATTACAACATCGTCTCTGTCATTGTCGGTATCATCAGCGAATGTAAAGTCGCATCTCAGGCATCCGCCCTCTTCATATATATCACTGATTCTTACTCTCTGACCGACAGTAACAAGAACTCTCTCGAATTCCTCGTTCTTCTTAACAACAGACTGGATACGCAGCAGTACACCTGTCATATAACAGTCTGACTGTGCAGGATCTGCTACATTGGTATCCTTCTGTGCAGAAACAACAAAATACTTGTCGCCGTTCATCGCAAGATCAACGGCGGCAATTGACTTATCTCTTCCAATATCAAATCCCACAACAGTATCCGGAAAGAATACCTGTCCTCTAAGAGGAATATATGGGACGCAATTAGTCATAATATCACTCATTTATTTCTTTCTTCTCATAGATTGGCTCAGCGCCATTCTCAATAACATCCTTAGTAATAATGCACTTGGCAATGTCATCTCTCGAAGGAAGCTCATACATTATCTCAGTCATGGTCTTCTCAAAGATTCCTCTCAAGCCTCTCGCACCGGTCTGCAGTTCCAGAGCCTTGTTAGCAACCGCTTGAATTGCATCTTCCTGAACCTCGAGCTTAACTCCGTCCATTTCGAACAGTGTCTTGTACTGCTTGATAATTGAATTCTTAGGCTCCTTGATAATTCTGACCAATGCCTCTTCTGAGAGATCCTGCAGCGATACGATAAGCGGCAGTCTTCCTATCAGCTCAGGAATAAGACCGAATTTCAACAGATCGCAAGGCTCAACCTTGAGCAGTATATCATCGTTATCAAGATCCTTGCTCTCGTCTTCCTGATTGAATCCGATTACCTTGCTGCCAAGTCTTGTCTTAATGATTTTATCAAGTCCTGCGAAAGCACCTCCGCAGATGAAGAGAACTTCCTTAGTGTCAAAGTGAATAAACTCCTGGTTAGGATGCTTACGGCCACCTTGTGGTGGAACGTTTGCTACAGTGCCCTCGATAATCTTCAAGAGAGCCTGCTGAACACCTTCACCGGAAACATCACGTGTAATTGACATGTTCTCGGATTTGCGTGCAATCTTGTCGATCTCATCGATGTAGATAATACCTCTCTGAGCTCTCTGCAGGTCGCCATCCGCAGCCTGATACAGTCTCAGCAGGATGTTTTCAACATCCTCTCCTACATAGCCGGCTTCGGTCAGTGAAGTAGCATCAACAATAGCGAACGGAACGTTAAGAACGCGGGCCAAGGTCTGAGCCAGCAAAGTCTTGCCGCTTCCGGTTGGTCCGAGCATCAGAATATTACTCTTCTGCAGTTCTATTTCATCAATCTCCCTTGCAGCTCTATTCTTCTCAAGGTGCTTGATTCTCTTGTAATGGTTGTATACTGCAACAGCAAGGCTCTTCTTGGCAGCATCCTGCTCGATAACATAATCATCAAGAGTCTCCTTGATTTCTGCAGGTTTTGGCAATCTAGAACCATGGCTCTGTCTTACAGGGCCTGCTTCCTCTTGGAGGATTGACTCGCACAGAGCAACACACTCATTACAAATGTACGCGTCTTCGCCAACTATTATTTTTCTTACCTGAGAGCTTGTTTTGCCACAGAATGAACATACAAGTTCGTTGTCTTTCGCCATTAGTACTCCTTAGTGCTTCTCCAGAACCTTATCTACAAGGCCGTATTCAACAGCAGCTGTTGCAGAGAGATAGTTATCTCTATCTGTGTCCTTCTCAACTACGTCGAGTGGCTGACCTGTATTCTCTGCGAGAATCTTGTTCAGTCTCTCTCTAATCTCGATGATGTGATCTGCTGTAATCTTAATATCTGTTGCCTGTCCCTGAGCTCCTCCAAGTGGCTGATGAATCATCACTTCCGCATTAGGAAGAACATATCTCTTGCCCTTGGTTCCTGCTGAGAGCAGAACTGCTGCCATGCTGGCAGCCATACCAACACAGATGGTGCAAATGTCAGGCTTGATATATCTCATAGTGTCGAAAATAGCGAGACCTGCGGTTACCATTCCACCCGGTGAATTGATATAGATATTGATATCCTTGTCAGGATCCTGTGCTTCAAGGAAGAGCAACTGCGCAACGATAACGCTGGCAGTATGCTCTGTAATTTCCTCGTCGATGAAGATAATTCTATCTATTAATAATCTTGAGTAGATGTCATAAGTTCTCTCGCCCTGACCTGTCTGCTCAACTACATAAGGTACGTAGTTCATGATTACTCCTTAATCCGGAGACTACTTCTCCTTGATAACCTCAACCTCTGAGAACTTTGCATTCTTGAAGAGAAGCTCGATTGCCTGCTTAGTCTCAGCATCCTCAGTGAAGTACTTCTCAGTGTCAGGACCGGCCATCTCCTTAACCTGATCTGCTGTCATGCCGTACTGTGCACCGAACTCTGCCATGAGCTCTTCAACTTCCTTAGCAGTTACCTTGATATTCTCCATTCTGATGATGTTCTTCAGAAGGATTCTTGTCTTAATTCTCTTCTCTGCCTCAGGCTTAGCCTCAGCCTTTACTTCATCGAGTGACTTGCCCGTCCACTTGATGTAATCGTCAAGGGAGATTCCCTGCTGCATGAGGTTCTGCTGCATATCGTAAACCATATTCTCGAGTTCGTTCTGAACCATAGTTGCAGGAGCTTCGATTGGGTTCTCTTCATAGAGCTTCAGAAGGCATCTGTCCTTCATATAAGCATCATCTCTTGCGTCAGCGTCTGCCTGGAGCTTCTTCTTGAGGTCCTTCTTGAAATCAGCAAGAGTCTCGAATTCACTTACGTCGCTAGCCAGCTCATCGTTAATCTCAGGGAGGATTTCCTTCTTAATCTCGTGAATATGGCACTTGAAGAGTGCATCCTTACCTGCCAGCTCCTCAACGTGATACTCCTTAGGGAAAGTAACGTTAACATCAACATCTTCATCAGCGTTCTTGCCGATCAGCTGCTCTTCAAATCCAGGGATGAACTGTCCGCTTCCCAGCTTGAGCTCAAAGTTCTCGCCCTTGCCGCCCTGGAATTCTTCGCCATCTACTGAACCAACGAAGTCAAGGATAACTGTATCGTCCTTCTCTGACTTTCTTCCTTCAACTGTTTCCATTCTTGCCTGGCTCTTCTGAATCTTCTCGAGTTCTTCCTTAACCTCAGCAGCGCCGATCTTAGTCTCGAACTTCTCAATCTCGAGGCCCTTATAATTCTTAACTTCGATTTCAGGGAATGTCTGAACAGAACCCTCAATAAGAACAGCTTCGCCCTTCTTAACCTCAGCAGGAACGATTACAGGCTGTGAAATAACCTCGATGCCCAGTGAATCGATTACTGCAGGGTAGTGTTCCTCGAGCAGATTGTTAAGTGCCTCATTGTAGAAAATATCCTCACCATAGTGGCTCTCGATGATCTTTCTTGGTGCCTTGCCCTTACGGAAACCATCGATAGTGAACTGACCTCTGTTGTCCAGATAAGCCTTGTTCAGTGCCTCGTTGAACTCTTCTACAGTGAATTCAACCTTAAACTTAACTACTCCATTCTCCTTAGAAACCTGTGTTGCTTTCATTGATAAATCCTCCGTTTATAATAATTGTTATTTATTAGCTTATATAAATGCTCGCTGCAGTTTGCTGATGTTCTCAGCTTGGAGCGAATATTTCTGTTGTATTGTTCCGGCCAGCTTCATGAAATCATTCTCATCGCCATAGAACCATTCAATTTCAAGTTCCAGTACCGGTATATCGTGACCATCTATGTGATGGATAACGCCTTTGTCTATAGAGATGCAGCTGATGGACTTACCGGTGTCAACTTTGATCTGACGTCTGTTATACTCCATGCCTATCATCGGACTGAGAGTCTTCTCGCCTGATGCCTCATGCAGTACATCGTATGCATCGCTCGATCTGAACATCTCTATATCCGGATGCTCAGCATATCTCTCATCATTAACAACGAGGTTGAACTCCTCTCTGATGTGATAACCGTCTCTGACATCCTTGTCCCACTTAATCGTGGCTGTTATTCTGTCGTTCTCATGTCTTATTCTGTATGCGACACCCTTGTTGATGAAATCGCGCTCATCCGTGTCGAAATACACAGCCTTCATATCGATACTCTCGACTGAGCTATATCCATCCTTGATAAACTCACATTCATCA
This sequence comes from Anaerovoracaceae bacterium, assembly GCA_045639825.1. Taxonomy (GTDB): domain Bacteria; phylum Bacillota; class Clostridia; order Peptostreptococcales; family Anaerovoracaceae; genus Crickella. The sequence goes on along the minus strand of JAZUDV010000048.1, from coordinate 16,219 downwards.
ACGATTTTGTCGAATATTTTCTCGTCTTGTACACGATATTTGTATTCTTTTTCCATAATTGCTCCTAATTTCGAAAATATACAGCCCGTAATTGCTGCATGACCTTGTAATTATATTAAAATTAGACCATTTTTACAAGTTTTATACGAGAATCACGATCCTGACAGAGCAAATCTGTCATTGCGATGAAATTATCTGAAACATCGCTCGCATAATACTTGTCGCTTAGGCTGTTTGGTGCAGCAAGCATGTCATTTTTACTCAAAATATCTGCTGCCTCGCTGATTACCTCCGCTGATGAATTGTATAGCTTGAGGTCAGGATAAAGCTTCTTGATGCTCTTAGCTACCAGCGGATAGTGCGTGCAGCCAAGAATGAGATTGTCAAAATCATTATCCTTAACCCACCGGTCCATGTAATGCTTGATGGTTAGATCCATTATCTCATTATCGATAATGCCCTCTTCAACCAGTGGAACAATTGCAGGACAAGCAAGACTTGCAACCTCGATATCCGGATTCATCGCCTTGATGCTCTTGCCGTATACATCACTGCCAATGGTTGCCTTGGTCGCAATGACGCCAACCTTCTTGACACCGTCAGCAACAACCTTCTTAACAGTAGGCTCTATTACTCCGAGAATAGGAATCCTAGGATATCTATCCCTTAACGAATCCAGAGCCATTGCGGTTGCAGTGTTGCAGGCAATGATTATCATCTTGCAATCGTTCTCTACGAGATAATCAACTATCTGTGTTGCAAATTCTCTAATTGTGTCCGGAGACTTGGATCCGTACGGTGTACGAGCCGTATCTCCGTAATATATTACCTTCTCATCAGGCAACTTGGCGTGCAATTCGTGCACCGAAGTCAGGCCGCCAAGTCCCGAATCGAAGAATCCAATTGGACGATTGTCCATAAGTCAGTACCTCTCTTATCTCTTGTGACGCTCGATAAGTGCGTTGATTTCCTTAGTGAATGACTCTGTCTCCTTGTTGGAAAGACCCTGGCTGACCTTAACCAGTTCCCAGAGGTTCTTTCCGGCTGTAAGAAGATCCTGGTAAACGTTAACATACTTACCTGTTGCATTGGTAATCTTGTAGTATCTTTTTCCGGTCTTCTCCTTGCCCTTAGCAGTATCCTGGTACTCGTTAAGGAGCTTGGCCTCAAGTCCTGCTGCAGCAGTTTTCTTAATAATTGGAACAACTGCCGCCTTGGTCAGCTGAGTATTGGTAGCAAGATCCCATACGTCGCCGCTGTATGGAGCATAGTATGGCTTGTCAATTGTCTTACCTGCCAGTTCAGCAAAGGCCTCTGCAACCTTGTCTTCACCATGATTGATGAAAAGTCTCTCGGCAGGGCTCGCCTTCTTAACCCAATCCAGCAGCATATTCTTATCTGCATGGCTGCTGAATGCTTCAATTCTCTTAATCTTAGCAGCAACCTGAATTTCCTCTCCGAAGAGCTTAACCATCTCTGCGCCTTCGAGCAGCTTCGCGCCGACAGTGCCCGGACTCTGATAGCCTACGAAGAGAATTGTGCACTCCGGTCTCCAGAGATTGTGCTTGAGGTGATGTCTGATACGACCTGCCTCACACATACCGGAAGCTGAAATAATAATCTTAGGTGTGAGATCCGCATTGATTGCCTTGGATTCGTCTGTTGAAACCGAAATCTTGAGGTCCGGGAAAGTAACCGGGTTGATTCCCTTGCCGAGCAAAGTATCAGCCTCTTCATCGTAGTATTCCGAGCCAACAGAGCTGTAGATATTTGTAGCCTCAACTGCGAGTGGGCTGTCTACAAATACAGGGAAGTCGGCATGGTTCTTGATAAGCCCCTTATTCTTAATCTCCCTGATAAAGTACAGCAGTTCCTGAGTTCTTCCTACAGCAAATGAAGGGATTACTACATTACCGCCTCTATCCAGTGTGTCCTGAATAATCTCAGTTAACTCTCCAACATAATCAGGCGAAGGTTCATGTTCTCTGTCACCATAAGTCGACTCACAAACAACATAATCAGCCTGAGGTGGATCCTGAGGATCTCTAATCAGAGGCTTGTTGAAGTTACCAAGGTCACCTGAGAAGAGCAGTGTCTTCTTAACGCCATCCTCTTCAATTTCAAACAGAATATTGGATGAGCCCATCAGATGTCCTGCATCAGTGAAGCTGATAGTTATACCATCAGCAATCTCAAGTTTCTTGCCATATCCCTGTCCCTGGAAGAGATTAATGGTATTAACAGCATCATCCATTGTATAGAGAGGAACATATTCTTCGTGTCCTGCTCTCTTACCCTTACGATTGCGCCACTCTGCCTCCTGCTCCTGAATGTGAGCCGAGTCTCTCAGCATAATATCGCAAAGCTTGTGAGTTGCCTCGGTGGAATAGATTGGCCCGTCAAATCCGTGAGCAACAAGAAATGGCAGTTTGCCTGTATGGTCGATATGCGCATGAGTAACGCAAATCGCATCTATGCTCTCAGGTGAAACAGGAATCTCAATATTCTCGAACATATCTGCGCCCTGCTCCATTCCGCAATCAATTAAAATTTTCTTACCACATGCCTCAAGCAATGAGCATGAACCGGTTACTTCATGAGTAGCTCCGATAAATGTAAGCTTCATATTATCGCCTCCAATCGCAATAATTACCTGTTATAGTATGTAAAGAATTCTTTACATACTGCATTTTCTAAACGTAAAGTCTACTTTACAATTCTATCTTCTCTTAATAGATCTAACGATGTATCAATAGCCTGTCTCTCTACTCTCTCAAGCCTGGCAATCATCACTCCTGCTAATTCGATAGGTTCTAATCCCTCCGGATTCTCAGGATTCTCCTCGCCCGCCTCCAACAGACGGAATTCATAGTCTTCACCGAATATCATTTTGGCAGCTATAGAGTAAACCAGGGCTATAGATGGGCCATCCTCGTTGATGTTCTCATAATTCTTCTCACGCATATTTGCCAAGAATTCTTCAGCATTAGGAATGAACTCTTTGTATTCCTTGCCAACATACTCAATCATCTTCTCACAAACCATTTCGCGAAGATTCCTGATTGAATTCTTAACATCATTCTCAGTTATACTGCCTTTCTCTTGGTGGAGCTGGTTAATCTCATCATAAATCTCATATTCGTAGTCCTTGTACAGCTTGTTGGCATACGAACTGACGTAAACAACAAGATAATTATTCTTAAAACTACTCTTGTTATTGAACAGCATATATACCTCCAATTTACACGCAAATATACATGATAATTATAGCACAGCAACGCGTCAGCTTGAACCATTATAAGGCTCACTTTCACACAATTTTCACGCAACAAAAAACACGGGTGCCACTTGCGTGGCACCCGTGCTTATATCAATTATTTAGCTATACAGCATGTATTATTTGCTTTTAATTGACTTTGTGCTACTCCAGTTAGAATAAGCCGTATTTCCTGAAGATGTAAGATAAGTTCTGATTCTTACATAATATGTCTTATTCTTAGTGCTCTTGAAAGAATATGACGTTGAGCTTGAACTAGCTTTGTATGTAGTTGAACCTGAGAAGCTGGAGCTCGTTGCGTACTGCACCTCATATCCTGTAATTCCTGTCACTCTAGCCCAAGTTACCGTAACATTACTCCTAGTAGTACTAATCCTACTGATTGATGTAGCCTTAGGAGCTGTTGGTGATGGAGCAGGTGTGCTATTGGACTTCCATACAGCGTAGAGAGTAACTGCACCGGTCGGAGTGTATGATGCTCCCGGCTGATATGTAGCAGTTGTAGCTGTTGACGAAGTCGAGAATCCCAGCAAAGTATATCCATTTCTCGTCAAAGCAGTAGCTGTCGGCAATGTTACTGACGAGTATGTTGTTAATGTAGTCTTATCCCATGCCGGATACAAATCCAAGTTCGCATTGCCGGTGTAACTTCCACTCCAGCTATACGCCTTGGAACCGCCTTCTATCGTAGCCCATCCACTCGCACTGTACTTTGTAGTAGTTGTAGGCGTTGATTGATATGTGAAGGCTTGAGTCGTGCCATTATTCCAGCGTACCGATACATCCACTTGGGTTCCTTCAGACTTGGTATCATTCTTAGCGAAATTGCCCGGATTCGGGCTGAGTGTCAGAGTAACACCTTCAGTCTTAATCTGAGGATCAGGAACGGTTCCGCTAGTTGCATCGCCCTTGTAATATGTAACAGTATATCTTGCCGCCTGCTTAGTGACCCTTACAGATCCAATCTTAGTTGCATTGATATTATTATGTGTTGCATCCCCTGTAACCTTGTACCATACATAATATGTTCCTGATGCAGTTGCAGTGATATTATCCGGGTTGGTATCCCATCCAGACGATGGAGCTGTGTAGCTGCTGGTTCCCTTAGCATAAGATAAGGTTCCTCCGCTAACGCTACCCGGATTGTTTATCAGCTTAACCGGTTCTCCGTTATACGATGCACTAGTGACAATTGTTGGCTTAACAGTTACTGTTGGGTTTGTTTTCTTAACCTGAGTCCACTTAGCATATAAAGTAACGGACTTCGTCGGAGTATAGCTTGCTCCAGGCTTGTATGCTACAGAACCGCTGGATTTTGTTGCAAAACCACTTAATGTATATCCACTTCTTGTCATCTCCTCAGCAGTAGGAAGTGTTACTGCTGCGTAGGATGTAGATGTGCTTGTACTCCATCTAGGCTTAAGTGCCAAAGGAGCATTGGTTGTATATGTACCGCCAAAGCTGTAGTTGGTTCTTCCGTCAGTTGTAACCCATCCGCTTGCAGTGTACTTGGTTGTAGTAGTTGAATATGATGTTCTTGATGCACTCTGGGATCCGCCATTAGCATTAAGAGTAACAGTTACATAAGATGTTCCTGTTGCCGTTGTGCTTGGCTTTGCTAAATCGCCCGGATTAGGTCTTAGTGTAAGCGCAACGTTCTCAGTCTTCTTCTGGCCGTCAGGACAAGTTCCTGTTGTACCCTCTTCCAAGCTATATGTAACATCATACTCCTCTGCAGGTTCAACAGTACCGCCGCCTGTGCCACCAAGAGCATTCAATGCAGCTTCAACGTTAGCATATCCGCCGGATGTGCATGCCTTTATATTCTTGGTTCCAGGTGTAACGTTCTTCTTAACAGCTGAAATAATATCCTGTATTGAAGCTTTAGGATTATTCGCTGCAAGAATTGCAACTTCACCTACAACAGCAGGTGTAGCCATGGAAGTTCCACTCATCGAGGCATAGCTTCCGTCGTTTGAAAGGTATGTTGAGTAAATCGATGAGCCCGGTGCATACACGTCAGTAGTTGTTTTACCATAGTTACTGAACGAAGATGCTGCACCATATTTGTCACTACTATTAACAACTATCTTGCAATCAAGGTCCTTGAAGAAATATGCCTGATAGTATTTAGGGAAAAGTCTGCTGCCGTAGTTAGCATCACAGTCATCGGATTCATTACCTGCTGCAAATACTGAGATAACACCAGCTTTTCCAAGTTCCTTCATGCAATCTACATAACTCTCAGCTGAAGATCTAGGATCTCCACCCCAGGAGTTATTGACTGCTACAACATTAACGCCCGCCTTCTTAGCAGCAAGAATGTACTCCATTCCCTCAACAAGGTCGCTTGTATAGAATCCGGATTTACCGGCCTTAACAGCCATAATCTTAACTCCATTGGCGGCGCCGCTAACTCCGAATCCATTCCAAGCTGCTCCGATAATTCCGGCACAGTGTGTTCCGTGTCCATGCTCATCCATAGGATTCTTCATAGCAGATGAAGTGCTTGCTGATGTGTTGATACCATGTTCGCCACCACCGAGGCTTGTGAGTTCAGGTATATTACCACCGGACCAAATTACATCCCTAAGGTCCTCATTGTTATAATCAATTCCTGTATCAAGAACTGCGACTACAACGCCTTCGGCATTAACAAAATTATTCTCGTTCCAATGAGGAACTTTCATGCCGTAGTTTGATAAAGATGCTTTATACGCCCACTGATTACCTGTATAGTCAGCTGTTGGTGTTTCATAATAGTTAGGCTCAGCATATTCAACGTTAGGCAGTTCATTAAGTATCTCTACAAGTTCTTCTGTTGAATACTTCTTGGACTTAAGGAGACCAATCTTTCTTCCCGCCTTGCCTTCCTTAGCTTTCTTTGCCTTATGAATACCCTTCTTAATGCCTTTCATCTTCTTGATTGACTTATCGCCAAGATCTGCCAATTCATCGGCTGAGTCAACCATTTCAACCAGTTCAAGTTGTTCGCTTGCTTCTTCACTTATTTCAGGCTCAACAGACTCAACCGATTCGAGGTCTTCATCGGAATTCGATGTGATAATCTCTTCTTCGAGAGCTTCTTGGTCAACATCTGCAGAATCAACATAGCAAACAATAGCCTCATTCTCGGCATAAATCTCATGTTTGCCCGATTTGCCGTTGCCATTTCCATTTCCTTTTCCATTTCCGTTTGCTGCGAAAACAGGAACAGGAACAATCATAGTGAAGCACAATACCAATGACAGCATTGTTGCCAACATTTTCTTTGTTTTCATTTTATTCATGTCGTACTCCTTTGATAAATGAAACAATAATTACGTACAGAGTAATTATACACCCAAACGCCTTTATATCACGTGTGTGTTATATAATTAACGAGTATATCATTCATTCTTAACCGACTTAAATGATGCAATTATTACGATTACACTTTGAGCTATGATCAGCCCCACAATGACTATGGCACAGCGCATAAAGAATGTCTCAGGAAGTATGTTTATCACCTCATCTATAGCAGGATTAAATATCCAATTCGACTTGCCCGGGAAGAACAGGCTGTGAAAAATCACGAAAGTCCTGTCAAAATCGATGGCACCCAGACCTCCAATGACAGCAAATGCGATCAATTCAATCAATGCGCCCCAAAATCCTGCGCCATGACCCCTCAAGTCGGCGCATCGCAGCCTTGTGAATTTGTGAATAAGGAACCATGCAAGCAATAGCAGAAGCGAGCCTGCCAGCAATCCCAGATCCAATATAAACAATTTGCGGCAATCGGCAAAGTGATCCTTGCCTGCATCTGAGTACTTTAGTCCGCCCACTGCGAAGTCATCCCTCGCACCGATGCAATAATCAACCACTTCAGAATACGCAGTTTCAATCTGTTCCCTGCCAAGACCCGACACCTGTTCTAACTTGAGATTATCTATCTGCGCATAATAAAAATGTTTGCATAAGATCGGAAATGCAAACGAAGAGGTCAGAATGTATACGAAGACAGCAATAATCATTACCGCAGCCAGGCATTTGCTCATATGGTATTGTTCATTAAGTTCGTTCTTGTTTTTTGTCATTTTCACTTTAGTATACTACCCATCTTAATGGAATTAATTCTCAACTCTTTTTCTTTCTTTAATGAGTGCAAACAGCGAAATAGTGTTGGTAATTGTAGCAAGAATATCGAAGGCAAAAGCTGTATATGCCTTTACAGACCAGTCATATATCATAAACATCATCTGCGTTCCTACAATAATGCATCTGAGTTTTACCGCATCCTCACAATCCATGTACAGTGTAAAGAGACTACATGCGATTACAGGGAACCAAGCAATCAATCCGGTAGTACCGAAGATTAACCCTATGACAATCTGCACGAAGATAAACAGAAGCTTGAGTGGCATTGTCATCTTCCACTTCAGGCACACAATATTACGTGTCAGAGTGACAATGTTGACTATGACACCCGAGGTACCACGTAGAAATGCATATCCCATAACAAAAATGACATTCATCAAGCTTTGTGCCTGAATGAACCTAATACGATCCTTAATCATGCCCATCAGCATCATTATTGCTGCTGCGATAAAGCATAAAACATTTCCAATCGCCAGTGCTGACATTACTCTCACACCTTTCTGCGTCTCAACCTTACGGCAACGCCGCTTACAATCTATGAAATCAGTATATCACAAAAAGAAAAAGAGCTGATACGATTTGTGTCAGCTCTGATATTTCAGTTCTATTTCCTTATGAAAAACGCTCCATATATTCTTTGTAGTATTCCTCAAAGTTGTGTTGTTTTTCGATTTCCATCTTGGATACTACGCTATGCTTGTTGTGAATCTCTTCATGTTCCATTCTCATTGCAATGCCTATATTGGAACAATGATCGCTCACCCTCTCAAGATCCGTTAGCATATCGTTAAATACAAATCCGTGTTCATATTGACAATTACCCTTCTGGATTCTTTCGATGTGATTGAGCTTGTATTCATCACAAATGTTATCTATCAGTTCCTCAAGAGGTGCAATTCTGTAGGATTCTTCTATATTATCCTGCGAAAAGGCATTGACTGTAACTCTCGATATTTCTCTGATTACCGCCACAAGATTCCTAATTTCCTTAACAGCAGCATCCGAGAACTGAATCTTCTTTTCATGTATTTCCTTAGCTGTTTCAGCGATATTTACCGCATGATCACTGATTCTCTCGTAGTCGGTGATTGAGTGCAGAAACATGCTGAGTATCTGGTTTTGCTCATCATTGAGCTCGTTTTTCATTACCTTGACAATGTAAGTGCCGAGCTTGTCCTCATACTTGTCCACAACGTCTTCCAACTCAACGGCTTTCTTAAATCCGTTTGTTGTGAAGTTCTCAATCAGGTTCATAGCAACCTCGAGGTCATCCATTGCCAGCTTGGCCATTGTGTTGATGACAATACGTGCCTGCTCTATTGCAAGACTAGGATGGTCAAGGAATCTTTCTTCAAGTCTGTCAACGTCTCTGAGTTCCTCTCTATCCTCTTTCTTCTCCGGAATAACGCGGTTTACTATGCGCTCCATCATACCAATCATAGGTGTCAACATCAGCACGATGATTGCTCTGAAAACCGTATTAAGTAACGCTACGCTCATCATAGTCATGCTCATATCCATGAAGCCGAAATGTACAAAAGCGTTGATGCTGTAGAACACAATACTGAACAGAATCGCACCGAAGGTGTCTACCATCAGGTATATCAGCGCTGTTCTCTTACCGTTGGTATTAGCTCCAAGTGCTGACAGCAGAACCGGTACCGATGCACCTATTGCAATTCCCATTATTACAGGCAAAGCAAGCTCGAAGTCAATCGCTCCTGTAACGGCCAGTGCCTGGAGAATACCTACCGCAGCGGAGGCACTCTGTATAATGCTGGTAAACACAAGTCCGATAAGAACTCCGATAATCGGATTGGAGAAGGTCGTCAGCATATTGATGAACGTTTCACTCTCACGAAGAGGATATACTGCGTCAGTCATTGCCCCGATACCGAACATCAGCACTGCAAAGCCTAGGAAAACGAAAGCCAGATGATGATTCTGCTCCTTGTCAGTAAACATCAGCAGTATTATTCCCGCAACCGCGAGTATTGTAGTCAATGTATCAGTAGAAAGTATTTCAAAAATGCCGCTGCCGTTAACCGACGACAGACAGATGACCCAACCTGTAATACTGGTTCCGATAATCGCACCCATGATAATGCCGATGGCTTGTTTTACCTTCATCATTCCTGAGTTAACGAATCCGACAACCATTACCGAGGTTGCAGATGAACTCTGAATAACGGCAGTAACACCGGTTCCCAGCAATATTCCCTTAATAGAATTGCTTGTCAGCTTGTACAGTATTACTTCAAGTCTGCTGCCGGCAACCTTCTTGAGGCCATCCCCCATCAGGTTCATGCCGAACAGGAAAAGTGCCACCCCACCAAGCAATGCTAATATATTTGAAATACTCATAATTAAAATGCCCTTTCAATCAATCGAATTTTCCTCAGATTAATCATAGGGCATCAATGTAATATCTATTCTTTTATTAAAGTAAAATCTATGTAAACTATTTCTTCGGGAAAACAACTGTAATGGTTGTCCCCTTATCAAGCTTGCTGTCAATGCTCATCTCCGCATTATGAATTGCCGCGGCGTGCTTAACGATCGACAGTCCCAAGCCCGTTCCGCCGACCTCCTTGGAATGGCTCTTGTCAACCCTGTAGAATCTCTCAAATATCCTATCGATATGTTCTTCCGGAATACCGATTCCTGTATCCGAGACGGTCAGAACAACTTTTTCAGGCTGTTCATCTACCCTAACAACCACGCTGCCGCCTTCATGATTGTATTTGATGGCATTATCGCAAAGATTGTAAACAATAGAGTGCAACAACTGCGGAACCCCTTCCATAATTGCTGTTTCACCTTCCAGCTTAAGTTCCACACCATTGTTCCTGCCAAAATCTTCAAGGCTCTCAACTGCGTTCTCGGCAATACGATACAGATCCGTTTGCTCGCGCTCTTGAGTGATTATACCGGCATCCAGCTTGGACAGATCTATTACATCCTCAACAAGCTGTGTCATGCGCACAGATTCATCGTAGATCTTGGTCGCAAATGGTTTAATATCACCTTCTGCAACCAGATCATTCTTGATTAATTCCGCATATCCCGAAATTGCGTGTAACGGAGTCTTCATCTCATGAGAGACATTGGAAGTGAATTCCTGACGTATTTGCTCGGTCTTCTCCAGCTCAGCCTTATTTCTCCTGATCTGGTTCTGTTGAGTTGCCAGCCTTGACAAGAGCGGATTAAGCTCACTGTATGTATCAGCCGACAGAGGATTATCCAGATCTATTCCGTTGATAGGCTCAACAATTCTCTTGGAAACCTTGGAGGCTACCACGAAAGCAATAATCAGTACTACCAGTATAATCAGGCATATCGGTTGTGCAAATCCCAGCAATAATGTCAGCACCGTGCTGTGGCTGTCTGACATTCTTACTACACCGCCATCGCTTAACCTCTGTGCACAATACAGTTGTTTCTCGAGTAGAGTTGACGAATATCTGCTGCTCTCACCATATCCTGTTTCGATGGCATCCTTAACCTCCGGTCTTGCCAGGTGGTTCTCCATCTCAGATGCAGCTTTCTCGTTATCGTACAGAACTGTACCATCCGAAGATATCCAGGTTACTCTTACACCATCTATGTCCATTGAGTCGAAGTAATCCATTCCGGATTGCTCCGCTCCATTGGCTGCCAGCTTAACCTGATTCTTGAGTTGTTCTTCCTGCACATCGGAAAAATAGTCGTACGTACTTCCCATGATAAAAACCAGGGAAGCAACCAACACAAACAATGTGACCAGGCTGATTGCTCTGAAGATCCTGTTACTCATCTATGGCCTCCATGCGGTAGCCAACACCTCTGACCGTTTTAATCAGGGAACCTTCCTGACCCAGTTTGGTTCTTAATGTACCGACATGAACATCAACCGTTCTTGTCTCAACGAAAGCATCAGACTGCCATACACTCGCTAACAATTGTTCTCTTGTAAACACCCTTTCCGGGTTTTCAGCAAGCAGCAAGAGCAAATCATACTCTTTGAGTGTCAGAATTATTTCTCGGCCATCCACAGTAACTTTGTGCTTAGATGTATCGATTGATATCTTGCCTACAGATACTAATGTCGCCTTGCTCTTAGGATTGGACCGACGAAGGATAGCCTTTACTCTTGATATCATTTCCATCATGCCAAAAGGCTTGGCAAGATAATCATCTGCTCCAAGATCAAGACCCACCACCTTGTCATACTCGCTGTCCTTGGCAGTAGCCATCATAACAGGAATATTCTCTGTAGTCGGGGATGATTTCAGCTTCTTAAGAATGGAAATGCCATCTTCTCCCGGTAGCATAATATCCAGAATAATAAGCTCCGGCAGCTTTTCCTTCATTGCATCCCAGAATTCTTCCGCATTCGAAAAGCCTTTGCCCTTGTATCCGGTAGAATTCAATGTATATACGACTAGTTCTCTTATGCTATTATCATCTTCAACACAGTAAATCATAGTATTATTTCAATGTATCATCATCTTCCTTGAGTTTCTTGTAATAGAAGTCGGCCTGGTAAATTGCCGCAATCGGATTATGACCCAGCACTCTATCCTTGGCAACCAGTGTTGTTACAGGTGCTTCTGAATACTTGTAAAACATGGAGTCATGACCTACGCACAGACCCATGGTAATATTGAAATCTGTCTTCTCTGCGTTAAGTCTCTTGGCCTGAAAAACAGGATTGCACATATTTACGCCCAGATTATTACACTCAGGCGCACAACCCACACTGTCCTTGCGCTGTGTTCCACACTTGCAAGCAACTCCAAATACCTCGAATCCATGCGCTCTCAGTATCTGTGCAAGTTTGCGGCTCTCACTGATAAGTCCGACGCAAGTTGCAATGCCCAGCTTCTTGAATCCCATTCTTCTTGCGAAAACAATTATTTCTTCCAGTCTTGTCCAATGCAGGTATCCATCGTGTTCAACACTTGCAGCCACCTGAGCCATCTGTCTATCGATACCGTCCTTATAGCAGTTCATTGCATCTGCAAGAACAGCTTCATCCATATGCGTTGTGAGACAGAAGTCAGGATACTTGCCATCCATCAAATTGCAGTTAGTTACTGCACAATCTATACATGAAAACTTCTTATTCTCCACGATAACACCTCCATTGCATTATATCAATTCTCTTAGTACTCACGGCCCTGTGATAGAGCCGTGAGTATCTTTTATCGTTTAGAACAATTGACCCGGAAGTTTTAGCTTTTCCTTATACGGAAATGTTTCTTCATAGGCTGCAAAACCAGCCGGATCTTCATTGCATACACAATAACCCTGCGGTGTTGTGTATTCTCCGGTGATTCCATCAAGGTAGCCCGGTATCAGTTCCTTACAGAGAAAGAATGATGAATCCTCCCCTTCAGGAAGTCCGTGATAACGGATACCATAGTTGCTTGCGTAGGTAAAACCGCTCTTGCCATAAAAGTCTATGTTTCCCTCAAAGCAAACTGCACCACAACCGAGTTCTCCGGCTTTCTCAAGCGAATAGTCGAGCAAAGCTTTACCATATCCCTGTCTTTTCAGTTCCGGTGTGATGCAGATTGGACCCATCGTCATGATTGGTATTTTTCTCGAATCATCAGATGTGATTGCAGTTCGGACAAAGACATTTTGACCGATGATTCTGCCGTCCTTTTCCATCACAAAATCAAGCTCCGGCACAAAATCTTCGTCATCTCTCAGGCACTTCAGAACATAGTGTTCAAGGCATCCCGGGCGATATACATTCCAGAAGCTTTCTCTGACAAGATTCTCTACCTCGCGGTAGTCTTCTTTCTTCTCTAAACGAATTATGAAGTCATTTTTCATTTTATTTTCCTCCTTGAAATTAGACATAAACGTGGGAGGCGAATTAGCTTGCCAGCCTCCCTTGGCTAGCAAACCACATCCATTCTTGTCCTTTTAATCAAAAAGCACTCTCCTTAAAATAGTATTTTTATTATGATAATCTAACGAAACATTTCAAATCAAGCATTTTGCTGTTCCGTTATATATCTCGCTACATAGACACCACTCGCACTTGCATGTGAAAGTGAATGTGTTACTCCACTTCCATCTCCGATTACGAAAAGATTCTTGTGGAGTGTCTCGAGGTTGTTATCAATCTCTACTTCCATGTTGTAGAACTTGACCTCAACTCCATATAGAAGTGTGTCGTCATTAGCCGTTCCCGGTGCAATCTTGTCGAGCGCATATATCATCTCAACGATGCCGTCCAGGATTCTCTTAGGCATAACCAATGACAAATCTCCCGGAGTTGCCTTAAGTGTCGGTTCAAGGAAGCCCTTCTTCATTCTGCTCTCAGATGAGCGACGTCCTCTAATAAGATCTCCGAATCTCTGAACCATTACTCCTCCGCCGAGCATATTAGACAGTCTGGCGATTGATTCACCATAACTATTGGAGTCATTGAAAGGCTCAGTGAAATGCTTGGAAACCAGGAGTGCAAAATTAGTATTCTCTGTCTGGAGTTCCGGATCCTCATAGCTGTGTCCGTTCACCGTTATGATACCATTAGTGTTCTCAGAAACAACCGCTCCCTTAGGGTTCATGCAAAATGTCCTGACAAGATCCTGATACTTCTCTGTCTGATAAACAATTTTACTCTCATACAGATCATCTGTAATATGCTTGAATACATCTGCCGGAATCTCTACACGAACGCCGATATCTACACGGTTGGAATGAGTCGGAATACTGAGATCTTCACACACTGATTCCATCCACTTGCTTCCGCTACGTCCAACTGAAATGATACAATACCTGGATGTAAACTCACCCTTGTCAGTAGTAATCGAGTATCCGCCTGAGATTTTCGCAACTCTATCAACAGGAGTGTTAAAGAAGAACTCGACCTTAGTACTCAGCTCGTTATAGATATTGCCCAGCACCTTGTAGTTGATATCTGTTCCAAGATGACGAACCGAAGCATCGAGAAGATGCAACTGATTCTGCAGGCATTTGGTCTTGAATTCGCTGTTAGCTGTTGAGTAGAGCTTGGTGCCCTCTCCGCCATGCGAGAGATTAATCTCATCAACATAATTCATCAATTCCAAAGCCTTATCTTTGCCTATATATTCATGCAGAGTTCCACCGAATTCATTAGTGATATTGTACTTTCCATCGGAGAAAGCACCGGCACCACCAAATCCATTCATAATGGAACAGGTCTGACAATTAATACATTTCTTTATTTTAATGCCATCGATTGGGCACTTACGTTTCTCAAGTGTATTTCCATACTCGAACACAGCGATCTTCATCTCAGGATTATTCTTAACGAGCTCATAGGCTGAGAAGATTCCACCCGGACCTGCGCCAATTATAATAACGTCATAGTTCATAATTACACGTCACCTCATAAAAGATATATGGGCTGCACCTCTTGTACAGCCCATACGTAATATATCATATTTTCGTGATAATTGTGTGTTTTTATACCTTAGGTATCAACTCTCTGTCCTATCATAACGTTAGATTCAGTTCTTTATGCAAATTTAATTGTCTTCCTTTCCTTAACACATTCATCCAAATATAGATTTATTAATGTCTGGTATGGAATTCCGGATTCAGATGACATCGACTTGAAATAATCAACAGTGGTAGTATTCATATTCATGGTAACCTGCTGTTTCATCTTTTTGGTATATGGATTCCTACGAGGATTAAGATTCTTGATATCATATTCGTCTCTCATTTTTATTCACCATCCATGATTTATCTCAGTATATTGTTTTGCTTCTGTTTTAGTCGCTTTTCTGGCGGAAATAATGCGAATTACATTGTCTTCCCCTCTAAGTCAATGACATACAATCAGCATCTTCGCCATTGCACTAAATCCTAAAAGGATTGAACGATTTTCATCTTCGGAATGATCTGGATCATCAAACAAAACTGCCTGTTCATCTGCAAATACTGTGGCTGCTTCTTCAAAGCCTATACCATGCTTTTCAATATTCGTTTTTGCCTTGTTCGGATCCCATTCAAATCTTAGTTTTTCCATAATTATCTTATAATTATAACAGCCTTATTGTCAAGCGCATGTTTTGAGAAACAATATTTGCAATTTGAAAAATACGCAAATTGCTACATTATCCAACTTTTTGATAAACAAAATGCAGAGTCCCTACTGGCTATCCCTCGATAGCCAGCAAGTTCTCTGCACATTTACTGTCTGCGCGAAACCCAGCTGAGTTGCCCTTGATTATTTAATTTTTATTGGATGTCTGATTACCGTTTTCCATTTATCTGGTGCAACCTTCCTAGCATCAGAGAGATAAATTTCGTGATGAATTCTGGAATCAGAGAAATCATTTCCATATCCGTTTTCATCAAGATATCTATTCATTATCTCAACGGTTGCTGGCTCATCATCGAATGGTCCCAAATGCATAATCTGAACGCACAGGCCTTCATCGATGGCAAGAAACTCTGCCGCACTACAATCAAGTTTTTTCTTTTTCGCAGCCGTCTCAACCGCCCAATCAAAATCCTCTTTACTAATGAAGTCCGGAAGACGAATCACAGAAATCCAGCAGAATGTAGATTTATCGTTATAATCGATACCATCAACGCCTTCTTGCCACCAGAAACCTTCTAATGGTGGTACAACATATTCAAAGAATCCCTCGATCTTGTAATCGCTCTTATAGCTCATCTTAAGTGTATATGCAACTGCATACAGCACACCTATAGCCTGCTGATATGCACCGCCTTCTTCGTTCGGATCACCTTTGCCACGAACAGCAATATAGTTTGCCTTAGGAACCGTCACGATTTCAGGCT
>JAZUDV010000047.1:0-2644 GCA_045639825.1 Anaerovoracaceae bacterium | reverse complement strand
AAAGTGCGCCTTGTAGAATCATTATTCCGGAGTCGGATTCGGCGTATTGGACAAGAATGGTTAACAAAATTGAATTCATACGATAACAGCTCAAATATGGGCTGTTTTTTCTTGCAACAATAGAATTATTAGTTTTACTTCCATAATAAGTTAATGCTAAAATGAAGCCAGTATAGAAGTTATTTCCACTTAGTCTGTGAAAGGACGAAGCCATGAAATATGAGACGCTTTTTTCTCCGATGAATATCGGAACAATGACCGTTAAAAATCGTATAGTAATGACTGCCGCAGAGTTCAGCTTGGGCGAACCTAGCGGCAAAGCAACCGAAAGACTGATTGATTATTATGAAGAGAGAGCTAAGGGCGGTGTAGGACTGATTATTCCGGGTATCTGTCGTGTTAACGATATGGCAGCTGCATCTACATATACTCAGCTCGCGATGAGCCATGATTACCATATCGAGCCAATGAAAGAGATGGTAAGAAGGATTCACAAGCATGGGGCCAAGCTGGCAATTCAGCTACATCATCCGGGCAGGCAGGGCGTAGCAAGTGCTATTAATTCACTTCCTGCGGTTATACCATGTGTTGAGGCAATTCCTAAGGCAGCAGATCTGGTTTATAAATGCACGCCGGTTCTGTTGAATCTAGAGGATAAGGGTATCTGCTTCTCGGTAGAAGCACCATCTGACTGTGCGAAGGCACCTCATGGATCTCCAAGACTCCATGCCATGAGCAACAAACAGGTTAAGAAGACTATTCAGGACTATATTGACGCAGCTGAGAGATGCAAGAAGGCAGGCGTCGATGCAGTTGAATTACACGGAGCACATGGATATCTGATTCAACAGTTCCTGTCTCCATATACTAATTTTAGAACAGATGAATATGGTGGAAGTTTTGAGAACCGTATGCGTTTTCTTGAGGAAATCGTAATTGGTATCAAGGAACGTTGCGGCAAGGACTATCCGCTAATCGTAAGACTTACTGTTGACGAGATGTATGCAAGGATTGGAAGAGCCGGTACAGGATACACTCTGAAGACAGGCAAGAAGATAGCAAAGCGTCTGGAAGAACTTGGCGTCGATGCAATCAATGTTTCAAGTGCGGGATACGATGTATATAATGGCTGGCTTGAGCCAACAACGTATGAACCGGGCTGGAGAAAATACCTTGCCAAGGCAATTAAGGAAACCGTAAGCATTCCGGTTATCGCAGCTAATGTAATCAGAACTCCTGAACAGGCTGAGCAGCAGATTAAGGAGGGCTATCAGGACTTCATCGGTTCCGGTCGTACCTTCATCTGCGATCCTCATTGGGCAAGAAAAGCTCAGGAAGGACATCCTGAGGATATTCAGCGCTGCATTGGCTGCCTGAACTGTATCCGTTCATTCATGACAAATGCCGGCCATGGAACTCCTGGCGAATGCGCCCTCAATATGAGTATTGCCAACGAGCGCAAATACTACGACATGGACAAGGATGGCGCAGGTCGCAAGATTGTTGTAGTAGGTGCAGGTCCATCCGGACTGACTGCAGCTAAGACAATGGCTATGAGAGGGTTCGATGTAACTCTGTTCGAGAAGAATGAGAAGGCAGGCGGTCAAGTTATCGCAGCAGCCTCAGGACATCTCAAGGAAAAACTATACTGGGCAATCGAGGATCTTATGACTGCCGTTAAGAAGGAGGGTGTTGAAGTTATCCTCGGCAAGGCGGTAACTGCTGAAGAGATTAAGGAAATGAATCCTTATGCAGTAATAATAGCAACCGGAGGTAATCCGCTCAGACCTGGTTCTATTCCTGGAATTAATAATAAGAATGTTATCACTGCTCCTGATATTCTGCTCGGCAAGAAGGAAATCAAGAATAGCAAGGTTGTTGTTATCGGCTCAGGAATGACAGGACTCGAAACAACAGACTTCCTCAATGAGGACGGCAATCATGTAACTGTTGTTGAAATGGCGGGTGAAATCGCACCTGGAGCATGGTTCCAACACATCGATGATGAACTGAGCCGTATCAATAAATTCGATACTAAGTTCCTCGTTTCGACCAAGCTGTGTTCAATAGACAAGGACGGAGTGCTTGTTGAAGATATCGCAAGTGGCAGACAGACCATGCTCCCTGCTGACTATGTAGTACTTGCCATGGGTGTAAGACCTGAAAAGGCGGTTGCTGACCGTCTGGAAGAACTTGGAGTTCAGAATGTATACCGCGTAGGTGATGCTGACAAGAGCGGAACTATTGCACACGCATGCCACAGTGCATACGATACAGTAATGCAGATTAAGGGTGATGACGGTATGAAGAAATGCGGAAAGACTACAACAATAACAGGCAAGAGAATCGTAATAACAGGAGCATCTAGCGGAATAGGAAAGTGCTTGCTTGACAAGCTGTCGGTAGATAAGACTAATACAATACTCGCTTCCAGCCGTAGCATTGAGAAGCTGTCAGGTTATGGTGATAATGTTACCCTGTTCAACAGTGATCTCAGCACCAAGGAGGGTATTGACAGACTCTTTGACAAGGCGGACTCAATGTTCAGCAAGGTTGATCTGGTTATTGCCAATGCTGGTGCACCATATTATGAGAAGATGGATTACGTGAACTGGGATCGTATTTCTAATATCTTTAACCTGAA
>JAZUDV010000046.1:0-107848 GCA_045639825.1 Anaerovoracaceae bacterium | reverse complement strand
CAAACCTCAACTACATAAGAAATCCGGTGACTATAGCGAAGAGGATACACCTGTTCCCATCCCGAACACAGTAGTTAAGCTCTTTAGCGCTGAAGATACTTGGGGGGTGACCCCCTGGGAAATTAGGACGTCGCCGGTTTTTTATTGTTTATATTTTACCTATCTCCCAGATTGTTGCTGAATCACAATGTGCGTGATATTATATCTAGTAGTATATTTTAGAGAGGTAAGAGTATGGGTAAGGCTAAATTCCTGCTTGGACGTATTAAAGATATGCATTACAAGCAGTTCTTCGAGACAATTGAAAAGATGCACAAGAAGTCTGGCAAGAGCAGAGCCTTCTTGTTAGTTGATACAATTAAGACCGGCCTTAAGTATCAGGCGGGTTATGTTGACTATCTCAATGCAGAGATGTGGACAATGACGCCTGAACAGAAGAATGACGTTATTACAAGAGGAATCAACAACGAATATGTTATTAAATATAATGATTTCGATTATACGCATTTCTTCCTGAACAAGGCCGATTTTAATAACAAATTCAACAAGTATCTCAAGCGCGAATGGATTGAGATAGATACAGAGTCAGATAAAGATAAGTTCCTTAAGATAATTGAAGACAAGGGCGATGTAATTGTTAAACCACTTGATGAGATGGGTGGTACCGGTGTTACTAAGGTTAAGGCTGTTCCTGAGAGCTGGGATCAGGTCAGATCAATGCTTCCGGTTCTTGTTGAGGAAGTAATTCAGCAGGAAGAAAGCTTGGCAGAGCTCAATCCATCAAGTGTTAATTCTATCAGGGTTGTATCTTTCCTTAAGAAGGATGGAACACCTGTTATCTTGGCAGCTTATCTTAGAGTAGGACAGGGTGGTGTTGTTGATAACTTCTGCAGTGGCGGTATGCTTACAGCAATAGATCTTGATACAGGAGTCGTTTTCGGACCCGGTGTTGATATCGATAACAATGTATTCTATAACCATCCTCTTACGGGTAAGCCACTGGTAGGATTCCGGATTCCGCAGTTTGAAGAGATTAAGAAGATGGTTCTTGAAGCTGCGCTGCTGGTACCGCAGGTGCGTTATGTTGGATGGGATGTTTCAGTTTCCAAGAAGGGACCATGTTTCATCGAAGGAAATGAATATCCGGGACATGTATTCTTCAACTTCCCGCAACATCATCCTGATGGCAAAGGGCAGAGAAGTAAATTTGAAGCAATCATGGACTAAGTCATAGTATAAAGAAAAACAGCTTCCGATTGGAAGCTGTTTTAATTATATGTGAATCTGTATTGTTAGCCAAGATTGGAAATCAGTTCTTTCTTACGATACTCGTATGCTTCGATTGCCTCTTTCTCGAAGACTATTTCATCTGATAGTCCCAGCTTGCCAAGCAGATATTTAGCAAACAGCGGGTTCATAATAAGATATGGTCCTAATGAGTAAGTTGCGAAGAAGTTATTGATATGAATACCCTCAGCCTTGGTATCAGGATTCATGCCTATACCAATTGAAATATCAATGAATTTGTTGTCTTCGAAGAATTCTCCGTATGCGAAAGAGAACTGACTTCTGTGTCCCAGCATAGTAAGCTCTGATCCATCAGCATCCTTAAATGTTCCAACATACTGAGAATTGTGCCTTTCAGGGCTGTTCATATAACGGACAGAGTGGAAGTCGAATAATCCGAGAGCAGGAATGATACGGTCTTCGTCACGTATTTCTTTGCCGAATATTTCAACGGAATTACCGGTTACAAGGAAAAGAGTGCCGTTGTTGATTAATTCCTCAAGTCTGTCCTTGTAAGGCATGAGGAGCTCAATAACCTGTTCCTGCTTGCGTTCTGACATGCATCCCAGATAAATCATATCCACATCTTCATTAACGAATGCAGGAATCTCGGTGTGTCTGGTGCCGATGATTTCAATCTCATTATTGCATCGTCCGAGATATTCCATATTATAGCTCTCTGCGTAGATGTTGCAGTATTCAGGATAAAGGAATTCAATTCTCTTCATTACTGTGCCTCCTTTGCATCTACGGTATTGTTGCCGTCTTGCTCGAAGTAGTTGATGCTGCCGACAACCTTGCTTGGGTCATCACCGTTAAGTTCCATAGCTCTTGCCACAATCGCATCTCTCCATCTTCCGCCTTTGCGTACATAGTCAATCTCGAAGAGAACGAATACTTTGTCAATTCCTTCGGTATCAATGAACTGAGGAACAAGGTCATCGTCCTCAACGCAGACAATCTTCTCTTCAGGAACACCTGCAAGAAGGAGTCTGAGCTTGTGATTGAGATACATATGGCCGGCACATACAATCTTCTTAATATTAGGACTATTCAAGAATTCGTAGTCGGTTTCATATATCCAAGTTATTGTTTCGGTAGGATGGTTCTTGTCCTGAACCTCATCGAGACAGAAGACAACCTCCTTAATTGAAGGCTCCTTGGCCATATATTCGAACACTGTTGAAGCCGCACTGACATTCTGGCTCTTGGTTCCATATGTGTGATACTCAATTCCGTTGTACTTGATGCAAGTTTCACGAATCTTGGTTACTTTCTGGGATTCAAGGAATTCTGCAATCTCTCCGGAACCAATGCCTGCTTCACGAAGAACAGCAACTGCAGAAAGAACGTTGAATGCATTGAAAATTGTCTCAGAGATGAGTGGATAGGTTGTCGTAACACCACCCTCGTCAATACTGATCGTTCTACCTTCCAAGTCTACATTGTTGGCATAATATTTGCATTCCGGAGTCTTGAAATCACAATCAGGACAGTAGAAATCACCGATGTGTCTATATGATCTGTATTTGTACTGAATATCTGCTCCACATCTTGGACACACCCATATATCCTTAACTCTGTTAACAAAAGGATCCGTGTGTGGATCGGCCATTCCATAGAATATTCTTCTTGTTCCTGTTGTAGCTGCAAGTTCACAACTGATAGGATCATTAGCGTTCAGAATGGCAACAGTTTTATCTCCAAGAGCCTGGAACGTCTTCTCGATGCAGTCAAAGATGAATTCCGGATGGCCGTTTCTTCTCAATGAGTCTTTGCAGATGTTAGTAACGAGAATGTAGTTAGGTTCAATCTTGCTCATTGCAGGAGCAAGAGTCTTTTCGTCAGCCTCCAGAATAGAAGCATCTGCAATACTTTTGTTGAAGATATTGACAGATCTCATCATATTAAGGCAGTAACCTGCGCTGAGATTAGCTCCCCAATCATTAAAACTAACTGTGTAGCCCATTGCTCTCAGCTTGTTGGTGATAAGAGCAGAAGTTGTGGTCTTGCCGTTGGTACCGGTTACTGTGATAACCAGAGGCGGCTTCTTGACGCGCGCAAGAAAATCAGGGCACAGTTTGAATGCAAGAAGTCCGGGACGATCATCGCGTCCTTCATGCTTAATCTTGATATTAATAAAATCAAATAGCTTGGCTGCCCACAGGGCAATAAAGAATCTTATCATTACATCTCCTATGTGCTTAATTTATTGTTATTACATTGTACCACATATTGTGTTAGCGGTGAACAAAAAGTGGCATATATATTAAGAAAAAGGTAGTAACTGAACTGATAATTATGATAGAATGTCCTTAATAATTATTACTTTGAAAAGGTGTTTATTATGAAGAATATTTTTATTGATGAAAGACCAATTAAGGAACCTAAATTAGGTCAGGCTATTTTTTCTTTTCTTGCTCTGATTGCTGTTATGGCAGTTGGCATCATCATCTTCAAGGTAGATCCCCATATTCCTATGTTCGTAGGGGTTATCATTGCTGCTATCGTTGCAATGAGCCTCGGATTCAAGTGGGACAATATCGAAAAGATGATGGTAGATGGAATCAGCAAGGCTATGCAGTCCATTCTGATTCTAGCAATCGTTGGTATGATGGTAGGTGTATGGCTGCTGTCAGGAACAATCCCTACAATGATTTATTACGGACTCAAGTTGCTGTCACCTAAGATTTTCCTTGTTGCAGCAGTGCTGATTTGTTCTATTACTTCACTGGCAACAGGTACTTCCTGGGGAACTATGGGAACTATGGGACTGGCACTGATCGGAATAGGTAATGGACTCGGAATGCCTATCGGACCAACTGCGGGCGCAGTTCTTGCAGGTGCTTACTTTGGAGACAAGATGTCACCTCTGTCAGATACAACCAACCTGGCACCGGCTATGGCAGGAACTGATGTATTCTCACATGTTAAGTACATGCTCAAGTCAACAACCGTTACTTATCTGATATCTCTGATTTTCTTCGGAGTATACGGATTTATGCATGCTGCAACCGGTAATGTTGATACATCCCAGGCACAGGTACTGATGGATGGTATCGCTGATACCTTCAATATTAATCCGCTCCTCCTGTTACCACCACTTGTAGTAATTGCAGCTATCGCTTTGAAAATCCCTGCAATACCGGGTATCGTACTCGGACTTATCACGGGAGCAATCCTTGCACCAATCTTCCAGACAGGTGCCAATTTTGGAGCCATCCTGGAGTGCTCACTGAATGGTTTCGTATGCGAGACTGATATTCCATCACTGAACGATCTGCTCACAACAGGTGGTCTTATGAACATGTCCAGTTCAATCCTGATGACAGTAATCGCAATGATGTTCGGTGGCATTATGGAGGATACAGGTCAGCTCGCAGTTATTATCGATGCACTTACCAAGCGCATTAAGAGCGATGCAGGACTTATCGGAGCAACCGAGGTTACATGCGTTCTTTCCAACGTTGTAATGCCTGAGCAGTACATCTCAATCCTGGTACCTGGTAGAATGTATGCACCTGCTTATCGTAAGGCAGGACTCCACCCTAAGTGTTTATCCAATGCACTTGAGTCAGCAGGAACAGTTACATCCTGTCTCGTACCTTGGAACACTTGCGGAATGTTCATTATGGCAACGCTCGGAGTTTCAACTCTTCAGTATGCACCATGGGCAGTATTTAACTATCTCATGCCAATCGTTACATTCGTAATGGCATACATGGGAATGACTGTTACTAAGATGACTCCTGAAGAGCAGGCTAGAGCTGACGCAGGCAAGATTGTTAGCTAATGGCTGACATAGACAACAAATGATGCAATAAAATTATTCTAAGTATTGAAATATAAAAGATTGAAGCTGTCAAATAAAATGTTTGACAGCTTCATTTTGTTATGGTATTATATTGCGGTATGAAAGAGAACATTGGCACAGTTCAATATGCGAGCATGTTGTACGACTTCTATGGTGCGCTGCTTAGCGAGAACCAGTTAGAGGTTATGACCATGTATCATGAGGACAATCTGAGCCTTTCCGAGATTGCGGATGAGCTTGGTATGACCAGACAGGCTGTGCATTATACACTTAAGAAGGCTGAGGCCAAGCTTGAAGAATATGAGAGCAAGCTGGGACTCGTCGAGAGCTATCGCAGGAATCAGGAACGCGCAGAACAGATTGTTAAGGCGCTTCGCGATTTGCCCGTAGAAGACAACGAACTCGAGCCGATAATTAAGATGATAGAGGAATTAGCTGAATAATGGCATTTGAAGGTTTATCTGAAAAATTACAATCCGCATTCAAGGACCTGAAGGGACAGGGAACGATTTCTGAGAAGGATTTTGATGACGCAATGCGTGCTGTCAAGATGGCACTTCTTGAGGCGGACGTTAACTTCAAGGTTGTTAAGGACTTTGTTGCAACAATCAAAGATAAGGCAATCGGCCAGGGCGTTATGACAAGCCTGTCACCTGACCAGATGGTTATCAAGATTGTTAAGGACGAGCTTGTCGACATGATGGGCGGTTCCGGTAGCAAGCTGACCTATTCACCAAGCGGTTTTACTGTGCTGATGCTGGTAGGACTTCAGGGAACAGGTAAGACAACCACGGCAGGTAAGCTGGCAAGCTACCTCAAGCAGTGTGGCAAGCATCCAATGCTGGCTGCATGCGACGTTTACAGACCGGCTGCCATTGATCAGTTGCAGGTTGTCGGCAAGGCAGTTAATACTCCGGTATTCACTATCGAAGGCTCTAAGGATCCTGAGAAGATAGCGAACGAGGCTGTTAAGGAAGCTCAGAGAAAGGGCTGCAATGTACTGATTGTCGATACAGCCGGACGTCTTCAGATTGACGAAGCTCTTATGGATGAGCTCAAGGTGCTGAAGAAGTCAATACATCCACATGAGATATTGCTGGTAATCGATGCACTTATGGGTCAGGATGCGGTTAATACTGCACAGGGATTCAATGATGCACTCGGCGTTGACGGCATTATCATGACCAAGATGGATGGTGACTCAAGAGGCGGAGCTGCACTGTCTGTAAAGGCAGTAACCGGCAAGCCTATCAAGTTCATGGGAACCGGCGAGAAGTACGATGCGCTTGAACCTTTCCATCCTGACCGCATCGCTTCAAGAATCCTCGGAATGGGCGATGTTATGTCGCTTATCGAACAGGCAGAGAATGCCTATGATGAAGAAGAGGCTAGAAAGCTCGAGGAGAAGATCAGAAAGAACAGATTCGACCTTGATGACTTCCTCGGACAGATGAAGCAGATTAATAAATTTGGCGGTTTGGCCAAAATCATCGATATGATTCCCGGCATTTCAGCTGAGGATAAGAAGAGTGTAGACATCGAAGCCGGTAAGAAAGAGCTCAAGAAGATGGAAGCAATCATCACATCGATGACCAAGAAAGAACGCCAGGATCCTTCAGTTCTCAATGCTTCAAGACGTAAGAGAATCGCAGCAGGCAGCGGCACAGATGTGCAGTCTGTTAACCAGCTGATTAAGAAGTACGAAGATATGAAGAAGATGACCAAAATGTTGGCTAATCCTAAGAAAGCAAAGGGAATGATGCGCAATCTCGGCTTATAATCTTCTCATCGATTGTAATTCGGCGTTGCCGCAAGGATGAGAAGATTGATCTTCGTCGGCTACGCTCCTTCGATGGAATTTTCATTGCATTGTGGATAGTAGCGTGATAATGATAACAACTTAATTCAATATTAATTAACAACTAATAATATAAAAAAGGAGAAATAACAATGGTAAAGATCAGACTTAAGAGAATGGGAGCACACAAGAAGCCTTTCTACAGAGTAGTAGTAGCAGATTCAAGAACACCTAGAAATGGTAAGTTCATCGAGGAAATCGGAACTTTTGATCCACTGAAGGATCCTGCTGAGATCAAGATCGACGTAGAAGCTGCTCAGAAGTGGCTGAACACAGGTGCACAGCCAACTGATACAGTTAGAGCTCTTCTGAAGAAGGCAGGCGCTATCAAATAAGAAAGGACGTAACAATGGCTAGTCTAGTAGAGATAATTGCTAGAGCGTTGGTGTCCAAGCCTGACGAGGTCAATGTTACCGAAGAAATTGACGGCAAGAATATAGTTGTTAAATTGCGTGTCGCGGATGAAGATATCGGTAAGATTATCGGTAAATCCGGACGTATCGCAAAAGCTTTGCGTACAGTAGTCAAGGCTGCCGCAATTAAACAGAATCTGAGAGTCACGGTAGAAATTGTTGAAGACTAGGGACCAATCAGAGCTAGTAAATATTGGCAGAATAACCTCTGCAGTTGGCCTCCGTGGAGAGGTCAGAGTTACGGGAGATTCTGAGAATTTGAGGGAGGGCAAGGTCCTCCTTCTTCGTCGTGGCAAACAGGAAATCGAGTCTAAATGTGCTTCGGTAAGATACCAGAAGAACAGCCCCGTTATCCGTATTGATGGAGTAAGCGATAGAAATGCAGCAGAAGAACTCCGTGGCTACGAGGTTTACATTAGAACAGCGGACCTTGATGAGCTGCCAGAGGGTCAGCATTACGTAATGGACATTGTTGGATACAAGGTGCATGATATTGCAGCTGACAGAACAATCGGCATACTTCGTGATGTAATCCAGAACACTGCACAGAACGTGCTGGATATAGAAGGAACGGGCGGCAAACAGATCCTTATTCCTGCTGTTGATGCTTTCATGAGAGGCATTGATGACGATAACGAAACTATTAAGGTTGAATTGATACCCGGCTTTATTGATGAAGATTAATATTCTTACTATCTTCCCCGAAATGTTCGAGACTCTCAAGATGAGCATGCTGGGAAGAGCAATTGACAACGGAATAATAGAACTCAATCTGATAGATATCAGAAATTATACTGAGGACAAGCATAACCGAGTTGATGACACTCCATACGGTGGTGGTGCAGGCATGGTAATGCAGGTACAACCAATACTCGATGCGTTCAAGTCGAATGAATGCAGCGGTAGGGTTCTGTATATGTCTCCAAGAGGCAGAATGCTTGATGCGGATATGGCTCAGGAAATGGCAACTCTTGATGAGATTACTATTCTATGCGGACATTATGAAGGCGTCGATCAGAGAGCTCTCGATGTATTGTCAGCAGAGGAAGTTTCAATCGGAGATTACGTACTGACTGGTGGAGAACTGCCGGCAATGGTACTTGTAGATACTGTAGCAAGATTCATTGACGGAGTCCTAGCCAGTGAGGAGTCGGTTATCGATGAGTCTATATACTCAGGATTACTGGAATATCCACACTATTCCAAACCAAGAGAAATACAGGGAATGGAGGTGCCGGAGATCCTGCTGTCAGGCAATCACCAGGAAATAGATCTCTGGAGATGGGAACAGTCGCTCGCTCTCACCAAGGAGAGGAGACCGGATTTGTTCAGAAAGTATGTTGAGGGGCTGGGAAAGCTCAATAAGAGGGAACAGAAAATTCTGGACAAATACAAATAACGCGAATAGCACAAAATATGGTAATATTAACGCCTTTCGGTAAATACATATTGTACCGAAAGGCGTTTTATTGTACAATATACTATGTATATTGGGTTGTTATGTAACCTCGAATAGAGATGATTGATGAAGAACAAGAAACTTATAGGCGGAGTAATTGCATATGTAGCACTGATACTAATCTGTGTGCTGATTGTATATGTTATTCCGTCGGTTCGCGGAATGCTTGTCAGTACATACCTGGCAGAACAGGGCGAGATCAAGTTGACTAACGAGGTACAGGCTTATGTAGTCAGAAATGAGAAAGTCTACGTCAGCGAGAAGGCTGCAACAATTAAGAGAATTGCCGAGACAGGCAAGCTCTACAAAGCCGGCTGCAAGATTGTCGAAATGTCCGGAGAAGGAATTCCTTCGAGTGGTGATACATATACACAGCTACTCAGTCGTCTGGGTAAGAAGACCAGAAAGACTGATACCGGTGAGACGAAGGATGCCGGATATATAGAGTACAAGGTTGACGGAGCAGAGAAAGCTCTAAAACCATCATCTGTGGACAAACTCAAACATGACGACTTTGATACTTATGCATCGCTGGATCAGAAGTCGACAGCCAAGGGACAGTGCGCTGCCGGTGACCCGATATTTAAGGTTGTAAAGAACGGCAAGTATTACTTGGTTATATATATTAGTCCGGAGGACGGAGAACGCTATTATGAGGGCGACACCGTAACCGTTACAGTCAAGAACACTGATATAACAGCCAGAGTTTGGTCTGTCAAGAAGGGCAAAACCGAGACTAAAGTCGTTCTGAAATGCGGAATGATGTACGACGGATGCCTGCTGGATCGCAAAGTAAATGTAGTCGTTACAACATCGAGCGCCAAGGGCCTTAAGATTGAGGACAGGAGCATAGTAACCAAGGATAAGCAGACGGGCGTTCTGGTTAAGAACAAGCTGGGTAACTATGTTTTCAAACCAATATGCATCAAGGCGGACGACGGTGAATATTGCGTTATATATCAGGATATATACATGGATGAGAACAGCAACTTTGTTGAAACCGTTTCAATATATGACGAGATAGTTGCATCACCAAGCAAGAAGGACGTTAAGGAAGCCGAATAATGAGCATTAATGAAAGATACAATGAAATAGTTCAGCGCAAGGATGCGGCGGCAATTCGCAGTGGCCGTGCACCGGAGGAAGTTACGCTGGTCGCTGTTACCAAGACACATCCGTACAATGAACTCAACGAAGTAATTGATGCCGGCGCAACTGATATTGGAGAGAACAAAGTCCAGGAAGTTCTGGAGAAGTATGAAGATGTCAAGCCGGTACGCTGGCACCTTATCGGACATCTTCAGACTAACAAGGTTAAGAGTATTGTCGACAAGGTAGTGATGATTCATTCGGTTGATTCACTTCACCTTGCGAAGGAAATAGATAAGAGGTCCGCTACCATCGGCAAGAAGATGGATATACTTATTCAGATTAACTCAGCCATGGAAGAGACCAAATCCGGCATTTCATCTGCAGAGCTCAAATCTCTGTGTGAAGATATATGCAGAGAGTGTTCGAACGTTCGCATATGCGGACTGATGTGCATACCACCAATAGCTGCAACACCGGAAGACAACAGGCCATACTTTAGGGAAGCCAAGGCTCTGTTTGAAGAAATGAAGACCTGGGGGCTTCCGACGGAAAGCTGCCTGCCGACAGAATTGTCTATGGGTATGTCAGGCGACTTTGAGGTAGCAATCGAGGAAGGTGCAACAATAGTTAGAGTAGGCAGTTCGATATTCGGACCGCGTAATTATAGATAGGAAGGAGTCACTATGGGTGCTAAAGATATTTTCAACAAACTGATAGGAATCGAAGACGATCTTGATGATATTGAAATCACTCAGGAAGAAATCGATAGAGAGAGGGAGAGAATGGCTGCATCAAGAGCAGGAAGCACTGCGGAACCTATGGAGAGCAGTTCGACAGGAATTAGCCGTAATGCTTACAACGAGGTAGTTCCTCCGATGGATTTCAGCCGCAACGAGCCAATTGCTGAGAGAAGGGTTTCAATGAATCAGTCAGGACAGTTTAAGATGGTTGTAATTGAGCCTAAGAGCCTGGACGAGTGCAGGCGACTGGTAGATAATCTGAAAGCTCGCAAGCCGGTTATCATCAATCTTGAGAGAGTTGAAACTGACCTGGCACGCAAAATGTTCGACTTCCTTGGCGGAGCAACATATGCACTCTCGGGTAATATTCAGAGAGTAACACAGAATATCTTCATTTTTGCTCCAAATAATGTTAATATTAATGCGAAGTTAGATAGAACGACAGAGGCTAGTCCGTCCGATTCATCTAGCCCATGGAAATAAGGAAAGGTAAGGTAAATTACTATGATAATGCCAATTGATATCGATAAGAAAGAATTTTCACGCGACAAGAGAGGCTACAATTCCAGAGAGGTAGATGAATTCCTGGATCTTATCGTTGTAGATTATGAGAAGGTTCTGAATGACAACAGATCCATGGCTCACAAGATCAAGGCTCTTGAGAAGCAACTGGAAGAATCCCAAAAGTCTGACACCGCTATGATCGATACACTGCAGACAGCTAAGAAGCTTATGGCTGATATCTCTGCAAGTGCTGAGAGAAGAGCTGAACTGATGATGAGGGATGCAGAACTCGAGGCTGAGAACATCCTTATGGATGC
This sequence comes from Anaerovoracaceae bacterium, assembly GCA_045639825.1. GTDB lineage: Bacteria > Bacillota > Clostridia > Peptostreptococcales > Anaerovoracaceae > Crickella. The sequence continues at coordinate 96,364 of JAZUDV010000046.1, read as the reverse complement.
CAAGGTAAACGTTAAGAAGCTTCATGATGAGCATTCAATTCTCTCAACAAAGGTTGCAAGACTGAGAAAGAACCTCAAGAGAATGCTGGAGACAGAGCTTGCTGAACTTGACAGCGACCAGTATGACCTGCTGCCGGATGTCGATCTCAGCGATATTAATCAGCCTAAGGAAGAACCGGTACCGGCTCCAACTAAGACTATCGTTATTAATGAAACAGTAGTTGAAGAGAGCGTTAAGGGCGATGAAACTCTTCTCGAGGATCTTTTTGATGAGATGGAGAAACCGGAGCAGCCTTCTGTAGGTCTTGAAGAAGATGTTGCAGACTTCACAGTTCCTCCTGTAACTGACCTTGAGCATGCAACTATTTCAGACCTCTCAGAGAGCTTGAAGAGAATGGCTGAGCAGCCTGCGTCACTGAATGACACAATTATTCTTAAATAATTAAGTCGCTTTGAATTATGAGTGGTCGCGCAAGCGACCACTTTTTTGGTATACTACACATATGATGATATATCCTGCTATTGTATTATTAATAATTGCGGCGGACCAGATTACGAAGATTCTTGTTCGTAGCAACATTGCACTAGGCGAAAGAATTCCGGTTATCGGTGACTGGATGAATATCACCTATATTCGTAATGAAGGAGCGGCCTTCAGTATGTTCAGCGGCAACATTCTCGTTACAGTTGTTCTGACCGGTGTACTGCTGGTTCTGTGTACTGTTATTATTGTTCATGAGATCAAAGCAAACGACAAGATTATGGCAATTTGTCTCACCTGTGTTCTAGGCGGTGGACTTAGCAATATGTATGACAGACTGCATTTCGGATATGTTACCGACATGATCAGCTGCGGAAGTTTTGCTATATTTAACGTCGCAGATATGTTCGTAACCTGTGGATGCATTATTGCCATCCTGTATGTTTTGTTGACATACAAGGATGAGATTAAAGACAGCTCATCTTCCGGAGAGGAGTTAAGGGATGAGTAGCGAAGAGATGAGCAAATTCCGTTGCGGCATCAACCCTGAATCCGAAGAAGATGCAATCAGGCTTGTGGTGCCTCTTGATGATGACGGCAGCAGACTTGATGCCATCATTGGCAGGAATATGGAAGATATATCCAGAAGTTATGCAACTCAGCTGATTGAGAAGGGTTGTGTATCTTACAGAACTGCAGCCGATAGAGAGAAGTCGGCTGTGTTTGCTGTTGTAACCAGCAAGAAGAAGAAAATGTCAGCCGGTGATGAGTTGATGATTGAGTTGCCGGAGCCGACAGAACTGAATATCACAGCAGAGGATATAGCTCTGGATGTCGTTTATGAAGACGATGATGTAATTGTTGTCAACAAGCCAAGAGGTCTGGTGGTTCATCCCGGACCCGGCAACTGGAGTGGTACTCTTGTCAACGCTATCATGTTCCACTGCGGAAATTCATTGTCCTCGATTAACGGCGTGGTAAGACCGGGAATAGTTCATAGGATTGATAAGGACACCTCGGGTCTGCTGATGATTGCCAAGAATGATATGGCACACGAATCACTCGCTGAGCAACTCAAGGAACATACTGTTACAAGAGAGTACACAGCGCTGGTGTTCGATAATATCAAAGAAGATGAGCTCACTATCAATGAACCTATTGGCAGAGATGAGAGAAATAGATTAAGACGTGCAGTCTGGGGATCGGCGCACAAGGAGGCGGTAACGCATATTCGCGTGGCTGCGAGGTATGGCAAGTATACTTTGGTCAAAGCGAGACTCGAGACCGGAAGAACACACCAGATCAGAGTGCACATGTCGTATATCAAGCATCCCTTGGTGGGTGACGAGCTATATGGACCGAAGAATCAGGCTGACAAATTGATGGGAATTGAACTTAAGGGTCAGTTCTTGCATGCGGGTGTGCTGGGATTCAAGCATCCGAGAACGGGTGAGTACATGGAATTCAGCAGAGAGATGCCTGAGAGTTTACAGACAATAATTGATAAATTGGAAGCGATAGAATAGATGGCATACGATGGAATCGTTACATATGCAATAGCGAAGGAACTCGAAGAAAGAATAGTTCTTGGCAAGATAGAGAAGGTATATCAGCCGGGACCGGAAGAGTTACTGATACACATTCACACTAAGACCGGGAATGTGCGTCTTTTCATGTCTTGTAACAGTATGTCCGCCAGAGTGTGCCTGACTGAGAACAAGTACGCTAATCCGGATCAGCCGCCTACGTTCTGTATGCTGATGAGAAAGCATATCCAAGGTGGTCGCATCACTGCGGTAAGACAGAAGGATTCGGAGCGTATTATAGAAATAGATATAGAGGCCCAGAATGAGCTGGGGTTCAATGTGTGCAAGAGGCTTATTATTGAGATTATGGCCAAGCACAGCAATATCGTTCTTGTAGATATTGAATCCGGCAAGGTTATCGATAGCATCAAGCGCATCAGTATTGATGTTAACAGATATCGTCAGTTGCTGCCGGGGGTAGTTTATCAGTATCCGCCTGACCAGGATAAAATGGGATTTCATCAGGTGAGTGAGGATACCAATCTGCCTCATGATGACAAGGCGCTCATGGGAAGAATAGGCGGTATTTCTCCGGCTATTGCCAGAGAGATGCTTTCGGATTGTGTTGCACAACGAGATGCGAGTATTGTTTCGACACGACCGGCGTACAGGTTGGCCGAAATTGTTAAGGCTGTTGATGAAGGAAGTTATCAGCCTAGAATATACCTGGATGAAGATGGTGCACCGAGGGAGTTTCATCTTGCAGAGCTTCATGAACTCGATGGTGTTGAGACTAAGGCTTTTGAAACCATCAATGAGTGCGTTGAGTATTATTACGCCAATAGAGACAGCAGCAATATGGTTCGCCAGAAGAGTGTTCCTATGCTTAAGACGGCACAGGCGGCTCTTGATAAGGCAAGACTCAAGAAGAAGAGACTTTCAGAGGATCTTCTTAAGGCTGAGAATTCAGAGCAGTACAAGCTGTTCGGAGAACTACTGACTGCTAATATTCATCTTGTTAAACCGGGAGCTAGGAGCGTTAAGCTGATAAACTATTATGATGGCAAGGAAATCGAAGTTCCACTTGACGAGAAGATAAGTGCTGCTAAGAATGCTCAGAAGTATTTCAAGAAGTATTCCAAGGCCAAGACTGCTATTCACGAGAAGCAGTCGCAGCTTGCCGATAACGAAATGGACATTATATATCTTGAATCGGTAGTTCAGAATATTGAAGCGGCCGGAACTGAAGAAGAACTGGATGCAATCAGAGACGAGCTGCAGGAGACAGGATATGTTAAGCGTAGAGCTAAGGTGGCGCAGCGCAAGAAGAAGAGTAAAGTTGATCCAATCAGATATACATTATCAGATGGCACGACAGTGCTGGTAGGGCGCAACAATATTGAGAATGATTATCTTACAATGAAGCTTGCAGCTAAGACCGACGTGTGGCTGCACACCAAGGACATTCCGGGTTCTCATGTTATTATCAGGCTTGAGGACGGGCGTAATGTAGATGATCTTCCGGCAGAACTGATATACGAAGCCGCATCAATAGCCGCATATCACAGTAAGTACAAGACCGGCGAGAATGTTCCTGTAGATTACGTGCCTGTCAGATATGTTAAGAAACCGGCAGGAGCCAAGCCTGGATACGTAATTTTTACTAACAACAGAACAGTGTATGTAACACCAGGTATTAAATCAAAAGAGACTGTATGCATTAAAGGTGCAGAGGCTCTGCGGTAGTCGGTACTTAGCGATTGACGAGCGATAGCGAAGTCAGAGCTTAGTACCGCTACGTATAGCCGCAGCGAGGCGAGAGCCGTACTCTGCACCTTAATGACATACAGTCTCTTTTATTATTCAATATTCTGCACTTGTTCTCTAATCTTCTCGATTTCGGCTTTGAGGTCGAGCATCATAGCCGTGATTTCCTTGTCGTTGGACTTGGAACCGATGGTGTTGGCCTCACGGTTCATTTCCTGAATAAGAAAGTCAATCTTTTTTCCGATGGATTCATCGCTGCCCTTAAGGAATTCTCTTAGCTGATTGATATGTGAATCCAGTCGTACGAGCTCCTCTGTTATATTGGCCTTGTCTGCGAAGATTGCTGCTTCGAGGGCGATTCTTTCTTCCGGCACCTCAGCAGCTCCGTCCAGGAGTTCTTCGATTCTTGCCTTGAACTTTGCTGCATATTCTTGCTGAATTTCCGGAGCCCTTGTTTCAATCTTGCTGCGGATGTCTGAGATGAGGTCTGCTCTCATTGAGATGTCGGCAACGAGTTTCTGTCCCTCGGTTTCGCGCATCGTTGTGATGTTCTCAATCGCTTTGTTTGTTGCGTCGAGAAGAGCAGCGAGCATCGCTTCTTCATCTTCTTCTGCTGCCACACCCTTAATTACATCCGGCATTTTGGCAATAAGTCCCAGAGATATCTGATCTTCGAAGAGACCGAAATCTAATGTGTCTGAGAGTTCGTGAAGCACATCATAGTAGCGCTTAGCGAGTGGGGCATCGAGTCTGATGTCTGTATCGCTGGTGCCGAAGTTGTCGACTGTGACACTGACTTCAATCTTGCCTCTGGAAAGGCCGTTCTTGATGGCTGCTTTGATCTTCTCCTCAGCGAATGAGTAGCGCCTTGGCATTTTTACAAATATATCGCAGTATCTGTGATTGACTGCTTTGATCTCAACGGTGATGTTTTTGATGTCATCCTGGTACTCACCACGACCATATCCTGTCATGCTCCTAATCATACGAAAGCCTCCTTGTGCATATAATAATCATCTGATCTTTCGGATATAAATAGTTTATCACGAAGTGGGCTCAATGTGTTGGTATATTTGGAGATTTGTGGTATATTTATTATGTATAATTATGTTAGTGTATTATGCAATTTCAGGGGGAGAACAATCGTGGAACTCAGTTTTGCAATTATATGCATCGTTTTGGCGATTATCGTGCTGGCGGTTATTGTAATAGCTGCTGTGTTTGTCAAGGATGTTAAACGTCATGATGATGTTGAGTCTGAAGACAGGAATATTTTGGATGCCCTGCTTGATGAAATCAGAGAGAAGAATGAGAATCCTGCCGGTGAAGCAGACGTATCTACTGTTGATGCTGACAGACAGAAGGAGATTGAAGATACACTTCGTGAGGAGCAGGCAAGATATGCTGATGAGGCGAGAAGGCTGAACGAGGAAAATGAAGAACTCAAGAGACAGCTGGAGGAGTCTGCAAAGTACACTAAACAGCTGGACATGAAACATATGCAGAGAGCAATTGCTCTGGCTGAACAGAACAAGTCTCTTAAGGAACAGATAAGCAAGCTGAGAAACGATTTCTCTACTGAGCTTGAAACTGAGAAGAAGCAGTTTGCTGAGACTATTGAGAAAGAGAAGCAAGCTCTTGCCAAGCAGTATGCGGTTGCCAACAACCTTAGTGACACTGCTCAGATGGATATCGAGACGAGAAGAAGGGCATTTGCTAAGAGACTTGAAGATAGCAAGTCTGTTGTAGCACAGCAGCTCGACAGCACCTATGAAGAAGTCGAGAAGCTGGTTGAACATGAGCGTCTGGAACTGATTCAGAAGCAGGAAATCGAGCGTCTTGAAATGGCTCAGAGGAATAATACTGAGAAGGGCGCTTACAGAAAGATGCTGGCTGACCTCAATGAGGAGAATACAGCACTTGAGAAACAGCTGGACGAAGAGAGATTGTCATATGCCCAGAAACTTTATGATGCAAGAAAGAGCTTTGAGGCCAAGCTCAAAGCTGAGAGAATCAGCAATGCCAAGCTTGTGGCTACAGTAGCTCATAACATAGAAGAAATTAGTGGAATGGACAGCATTTCACCTGCACCGGAACCTGTTGAGGTTGACCCTGAGGTTACAATTGCTGCTTATGCTGAGCCTGAGGTTCCACCATACAGGAAGAAAGAGGATGTGGCAGTAGCTACTGAACCTAAGAAAGAAGTTGCCAAGCTAATCTTTGCTGAAGACGGAGTAGTTAACCTCAAGCTGGTAATGAAGGATTCCGTTAAGAAACTCGAGGCTATTGTTCGCAAGTATGGCGTAGGTATTTCTCTCCAGTTCGGAGATATGCCGGATACCATCGTGTATGCTAATTCCGAAGCCATCAACAAGATGGTAGTAAGCTTGGTTTACGATGTTGCCGAGTCAGCATTTAGGAATTCAACTATTGTAATGATGGTTAAGCAGCTCGGTGCATCCAAGTATGGAAGAAGCGATTACGAATATTCATGCACATACGTTGGTGATACTGCAACTGTTCATAGAGGTCCAATCGATGCAATGAATGGCAGCTATGATGTTCATGATAATGAAGATGGCACTAAGACTGTTTCTGCCATATTTAGATTTGAGTTAAGATAGACGAGGTAGTGAAATGAGTAGTACTATGGGAAAGCTGTTTGTTATCAGCGGACCATCCGGAACAGGCAAGGGAACGATTTGCACTGAACTCCTCAAGGACTATAATAATGAGTTTTCGGTGTCTATGACAACAAGAGCTCCACGAGTTGGTGAGGAGGAAGGCAAACACTACTTCTTCGTCAGCAAAGAAGTTTTTCAGGAAAACATCGACAAAGATAACTTCTTGGAGCATGCAATTGTGTTCAACAATATGTATGGTACACCCAAGGATGCTGTTCTGAAGAAACTGGAAAGAGGACGCAATGTTATCCTGGATATAGATGTTCAGGGTGGATTGCAGGTTAAGAAGGCAATGCCTGAGGCGGTAATGGTTTTCGTGTTACCACCGAACATGGAAGAATTGCACAAGAGACTTGTCGGAAGACAAACTGAGTCTGATGAAGTTATAGAGAAGAGACTCGGCGAGGCGCTGAATGAAATCAAGCTAATTGGCGAGTATGACTATTACATAGTAAATGACGATTTGGAAACGGCCATTGCTCAGGCTAAGAGTATTATCAGTGCCGAGTCGTGTCGTTTACCGGAACATGTTAAACCAATAATCAGTAAGTACGAATAAATAAGGAGGCCGATTTATGTTACTGTATCCATCAATCAACGAATTATCAGAAAAGACTGACAGCAAGTATTCACTTGCTATTCTGACTGCTAAGAGAGCAAGAGATATTATCGACGGTAAGCCTGTTCTTACAGACGAAGAGTGCGAGAGACCTGTTAGCCAAGCTGCTAAGGAAATCTCAGAGGATCTGGTTTCATATACCAGACCTGAAGGATTGGAATAAGGATGAATGGTTACGGGGCGGCGTTACACCTTGGGTGTTGTTAGCCCCGTTTCATATATGAGTATGGAAGACTTAAGATATAAAGAACAATTATTATGCATGAGGAGCAGCAAGCCTGAGGATACCCATGTTATGGTGGGTGGTGATGTTCAATTTGGCGGAGATAAGTTGGTGGTTATCGCAGGTCCTTGTTCCGTTGAGACAGAAGAACAGATTGTCGGCATTGCTCAGGCGGTTAAGGAAGCCGGTGCAGATATGCTACGTGGCGGAGCATTCAAACCGCGTACTTCACCGTATGATTTTCAGGGGCTGGAAGCTGCAGGAATCAAGATGCTTCTTAAGGCTAAAGAGGAGACGGAACTCCCAATTATTACAGAAATAATGGATCCGAGCAATCTTGATCTCTTCAGCGAGGTTGACGTATTGCAGGTTGGAGCAAGAAATATGCAGAACTATGCATTACTCAAGGCTCTTGGTAAGAGCAACAAGCCGATCCTTCTTAAGAGGGGAATATCGGCTACTTATATGGAACTCCTTACTGCAGCAGAATATATTCTTTCTGAAGGCAATCCTAATGTTATCCTCTGTGAGAGGGGAATAAGAACATTTGAAACATATACACGTAATACGCTTGATGTAGCGGCGGTTCCTGTTCTTAAGGAGCTGAGCCATCTGCCGACCGTCGTTGATCCGAGCCATGGCTCCGGTCGTAGCGAGCTCGTAGGCTCGCTGGCCCTCGCAGCGGTAGCTGCGGGTGCAGATGGCCTCATGATAGAGGTTCATAATGACCCTGCGAATGCCTTGAGTGATGGCAGACAGTCCATTACACCGGAACAATTCCGAGAACTAATGATTAAGATTAAGAAGGTTGAAGCCGCAGTTAAATAAAGTGAGTAGCATTACAGTTGATTGTAAGAAATTAAAAGGCGAAGTACGGGTGCCGGTATCCAAGTCGATACTGCATCGCTATTTGCTCTGCGCATATGTTCAGGGGGACTATGATACCATAAGGAATATTGAGTCCCGGGTTGGACGCCTTTCGGACGATGTTCTTGCAACTAAGTCCTGCCTTGAAAAACTAATGGGTGCTATGCCGGGCTCAGATGAGGCAGTCGAACTATGCTGCCATGAGAGCGGAACGACGCTTCGCTTCATGATACCACTTGTAGCAGCAATGGGAGTACGTGCTAACGTCACTGCTGAGGGCAGTCTGGTTGGCAGGCCTATGAAGCCATTTATCGATGAGCTCAATAGACACGGTGCTGACATAGAGATGGAAATCGTAACTGATACTGAGGTGTACAAGGTGTCAGGCGAGCTTGAAGCGGGCGATTACAAGCTACCCGGCAATATCAGTTCACAGTTTGTCAGCGGCCTGATGCTGGCATCAGATCTTGTTGATGGTGACCTATGGATATGCACTGAGGATGAGCTTCAGTCCTCATCTTATGTTGAGATGACAGGCGAAGTGATTAAGGCATATAGCAAGGGCGGCCAGGACAAGCTGATTGAAGGAGACTGGTCTAACGGAGCGATGTGGGTTGTAGCAAATGACCTTCTTGGCGGTAAACTTAAGGTAAATGGCCTGTCTGCTGAATCCATTCAGGGGGACAGACAGATTATCAGTATACTGAATGACTTCGCAATAGATGAACTGATGTCGGATACTATAGCAATCGACGTTTCGGATTGTCCTGACCTGGTTCCTGCTATAGCATTAAGAGCTGTTACATCGCCTATGGTAACGACTATCACGAATGCCGGACGCCTTAGATACAAGGAGAGTAACAGGCTGATTGCTATACAGAAGATTTTGGCTACTCTGGGAGCCGATATCTGTATAGGCGATGATGGTAGCAGCCTGATTATTAGGGGCACATCAGGTAATAAACTTCCCGGCAATGATACACTAATCGAAACATTCGGAGATCACCGAATGGTGATGCTGGCAGTAATGGCGTCGATTATTACAGACAAGCCTGTCAAGGTTGGCGGGATAGAATCTGTAAGCAAGTCATATCCGGAATTCTTTGAGGATGTTGGAACTCTTGGTGGAATAGTAGAATAGGATGAAACTGGATTTTAACAACATACATGTAAATATTGAAGGCGCTTCGCATTCCAAGAGGATTGACGTTGAAATGAAGGGCTTGCCATACGATGTGGTATTTGACAAGGCAGAGCTGCAGAACTTCTTGGATAGAAGACATGGAGATGGCAGCTACCTTGCTGAACTGGTCGGAACAGGAAGACATGAGCCGGACACAGTAATCTTCGATGAAGAGGGTGAAGTCATCAAAGCTCACATTGACAACAAGGACGTCAGAAGTCAGGACTATGACAAGCTGCGTACCGTGCTCAGACCCGGTCATGCTGATCTGGGAGCATATCTTAAGTATGGTCCTGAGGGACTTCTGCCGGGTGGAGGTGAATTCTCGGGAAGAATGACTGCGGCAATGTGCATTGCAGGTGGAATTGCCAAGCAGCAGCTGGAGAAACAAGGCATTGAGATAAACTCATATATCCTTCAAATGGGCGGTATGACAACAGCTTTTCTCGATGAAGAAGATGAGGTGGAGTTTGTCAGCAGAATAGAGGAAATCGCAGCCGATGGAGATTCCTGCGGTGGTATCGTAGGCTGCGTTATTAAGAATTATCCCGGTGGAATTGGCGGACCGGGTATGGAGGGTCTCGAGGGTGACCTCGCACGAGCAATGCTCGCAATCCCATCAGCTAAGGGCATTGAATTTGGCAGCGGTTTTGAAGGAACCTATTGGAGAGCTTCCACAAATAACGATGAGTACTTCCTGCAGGATGGAAGGATCGTCAGCAGAACCAACAAGCAGGGTGGCATTAGTGGCGGCATCAGTACAGGCATGAATATTACACTTAATGTCGCATTCAAGCCGGTTCCATCAATAGCGATTGAACAGAAAACCGTAGACATAGCTACAATGACAGAAACTGCAGTTTGCACAGAGGGAAGACACGATGTATGCATAGTACCAAGAGTTCTGCCGGTAGTTGAGGCGATGGCGGCATTGGTACTCTATGACAGACTTATTGCAGAATAGGAGGCATGCATGGCCGAGAATAAATATGAAGGAATGAATCTTGAAGACCTGAGAAAAGAGATAGATTCCGTAGATAGAAGTATTATGGAACTTTTTAGAGACAGGATGGCACTTTCGGCAGAGATTGGCAAAGTGAAGAAAGCTAACGGCTTGGCCATTCTGGACATTGAACGTGAAAAGGACAAATTGGACAAGATTGCCAAGAATGTCGAAGATGATTTAGCGGCATATACCAGCAAACTGTATCTGACACTTGCAGATCTGTCCAAGGAATATCAGAGTAAACTCTTCGACATAGATAAAGATTGAAAATATTATTGTGAACGAGGCGAATTAATGGCTAAATATGGTCTTATTGGAAAGAATATTGCACATAGTCAATCCACTTTCCTACACCAGATTATTGGCGATTATGAATATGAATTGATAGAAGTTCAGGATGAATCAGAACTTGAGAGTATTCTGAATGATACTTCTTATGATGGTTTTAATGTTACCATGCCATACAAGGAAAGTGTCGTTAAGTATATGGATTCTCTGTGCAATCGCGCTAAGAGCACTAATGCTGTTAATACCATTAAGCGTATGCCTGATGGCAAGCTAGCCGGCTATAACACTGATGTACATGGATTCAAGGAATCCGTAGGCGATAGAGCACGTGGACGCAAGTGCATGGTATTCGGAACGGGTGGCGCAGCAAGAGCAGTTGGAGTTGGTCTCGAAATTGCGGGAGCTGCAGAGATTATATATGTTTCTCGCAATCCTGAGACGGCAAGAGACAGGCTTCCTGACGGAGCACAGCTTATCTCATATGAAGATGTGTCTAAGCATACTGATGTGCAGGTTATCGTCAATGCGACACCTGTTGGTCATATGGATACTATCGACAAGTCCGTATTCAGTGAGAGTGGTAATTCCGCAAGGAATTTCGCATCACTTGAACTCGCTATGGATCTTGTGTACTGTCCTTATAGGACCAAATTTCTGCAGGATGCGAGAAGACTTACCGGTTGCAAGACAGCATCCGGGCTTGAGATGCTGATTCACCAGGCGATTGCAGCAAGAAACATATGGAAGAGTGCAACAAACATACCGCTATTTGAGAGAGTAACAACAAGTGCTATAAAGAGAAAGCTGCTGACAAGACAACTGAATATCGTTGCAATCGGTATGCCCGGCTGCGGCAAAACTTCAATATTCAGAAAATATGCCAGTGAGATGAAGCTCGAGTTCATAGATCTCGATAAGAAGACTGAAGAACTGATGAATGATACTATTGAGAATGTTCTTGGTGAAGGCGGCAAGGGTGAGGAGTACTTCCGCGAAATGGAGAGCCGGGCAGTGCTCGAAGCGAGTCGAAATAGCCGTGCAGTTATTGCCACCGGTGGTGGTGCAATTCTGAATCCTATCAACAGAGATCTTCTTAAGGCAAATAGTATAGTTATATATGTGAAGAGACCACTCGAGATGCTGTCGACCTATGGAAGACCTATAAGCCAGGAGAAGGGCGTTGATCAGTTATACGAGGAGCGCGACAAGATATACAGAAAGGTCGCTGACATATCGCTGCCTAACAACAAGAATTTTGGCGACAGTTTGGACAAGAACGGCAACAAGAATTCATATGGTTATGATATGAAGGTGTTCGTATTTCGCGCCAAAGCAATCATTGAGAAATACATATTTGATATTGCAGGAAATAAGTGGGTATAGAATAGCATGAAAATACTGGTTATTAACGGACCTAATATGAATATGCTTGGGATCAGAGAGCCCGACATCTACGGCAAGAGAACATATGATGATCTTGTAGATTATATTAAGGCTGAACGAGGAGGAGAGAATGAACTGTCATTTTTCCAGTCCAACCATGAGGGTGAGATTGTGGATGCAATTCAGCAGGCATACTCCGATAAAGTGGACGGAATAGTAATCAATCCCGCAGCCTACACCCATACCAGCATAGCAATAGCCGATGCTATCAGGGCAGTTGGAATTCCGACCGTTGAAGTACACATTAGCAATCCGGACGAAAGAGAAGACTACAGGAAGATTTCCTACGTCAGAGAGGTTGCCAAGGCTACGGTATCTGGACACGGATTCGAGGGTTATATAGAAGCAATAGATAAGCTTTAGTAATAATCAAAGTAACAAAAATGCGACAGTTAGGAACGACTTAACAGTCGCATTTTTTTGTTGCAATGAATTTTGTATAATTGTATAATTGTATACAGAATTGTTATTAAGGACTTGAAAGGAGAAGATTCGATGGCATACGAAACTGCTAAATACAAGAATATGAAGCCTTCCGAAGTACGAAAGCTCATCAGAGAAGGTGTCATTGATTATCCTACTGCAGGCATGTGCGGTGGCTATGCGCAGGCTAATCTAATTATTCTTCCACCTGAATATGCTGCAGATTTTGAAGAGTTCTGCAAGAAAAACCCATTCCCTTGTCCTGTTCTGGAAATCATTAAGGGAACTCCTGAAACTCATGACATGGGAGAGGGTGGAAATATCTGCACGGATATTCCTAAATATCGTATCTATGAGAATGGTGTATTTACCAAAGAGATTACTGATGCTTCCGAGTATTGGAAGGAAGGATATGTAGGATTCCTGATTGGATGTTCATTCTCATTTGAGGAGACTCTGATCAATGAAGGAATTGATGTACGACATATTACACAGGGCAGAAATGTTCCTATGTTCAAGACAAGCATTCAGACTGTTCCTGCAGGACCGTTTTATGGACCGATGGTTTGCTCAATGAGACCTATGACTCCTGAGAATGCCCAGAAGGCATATGACATTACTGTTAAGATGCCTAATGTACACGGAGCACCTGTTCAAATCGGCAATCCTGAAGAGGTTGGCGTTAAGGATGTTATGAAGCCTGATTATGGTGAAGCTGTAGACTTCTATGAAGGAGAGATTCCTGTATTCTGGCCATGCGGAGTAACACCTCAGTCGGTTGTTGAGAATGCAAAACCACCAATTGCTATTACTCACGCGCCGGGACATATGTTCATTACAGATATTATTAATTCTGAGCTCAATGACTATCTTGAAGCTAAGAAGAACAAATAGAAAGCTATATAGAAAATTTTAAAGATATATTAAAGGAGAAAAACTATGGACGACAAGACTAAGAAAAAGGGTGCAGGTGCCATTCTTGGTGCAGCATTCTTGATGGGTACGTCTGCTATCGGACCGGGATTCCTGACACAGACATCAAAGTTTACCGGTCAGTTTGGTGCAAGCTTTGCATTCGTAATCCTTGCATCGATTATTCTTGCTGCTATTGCACAGCTTAACATCTGGAGAGTTCTGTGTAACTCAGGACTCCGTGGACAGGAAGTCGCTAACAAGATCCTTCCGGGACTGGGATATGTAGTATCCTTCATGGTTGTTGTCGGAGGACTTGTTTTCAATATCGGTAACGTTGGCGGCGGTGCACTGGGATTCACAACACTTATGAATATGCCACTATGGCTGGGAATCGTTCTCTCAGGTGGACTTGCAATTGCAATTTTCGTTCTAAAGAATGCCAAGGCTGCAATGGATACCGCAACCAAGGTGCTGGGCGGAATAATGATCGTTGTAATCTTCGTAATCATTATTGTTGTTAAGCCACCTATGGGAGAGGCTCTGAAGAATACATTTGTACCAGAGACAGGCTACGGCGCACTGTCACCTGCAATCATCACATTGCTCGGTGGAACAGTTGGAGGATACATCACTTTCTCCGGCGCTCACAGACTGATTGACGCAGGAATTGTTGGTAAGGATAACATGCCTCAGATTACTAAGAGTTCAGTTATGGGAATCGGAATTGCAACCATTGTACGTATCTTCCTCTTCCTGGCTGTACTCGGTGTAGTAGCAAGTGGACTTATCGGTAGCGATGCTCTTGCAGAATCCGCTAACCCTGCTGCAGATTCATTCCTTGCAGGTGCAGGACAGATCGGATATCGTTTTGCAGGACTGGTACTGCTGTGCGCAGCTCTGACATCAATTATCGGTGCGGCTTATACATCAGTTTCATTCTTTAAGACATTCCACCCTGTACTGGAGAAGAATGAGAATAAGATTATTATTGGATTCATTGCCGTATCAACATTAATCATGCTGATAGTTAAGACTACTCCTGCTGTAATGCTGGTATTTGCAGGTGCATTCAATGGACTGATCCTGCCTATAACTCTGGCAGTATGCCTGATTGCAGCCAAATCCAAGAAGATCATGGGTGAAGATTACAATCACCCTATGGTTCTGTGGGTTCTCGGATGGATCGTTGTAGCTATTTCCGCATACCTCGGTATCACTACATTTATTTCCAACCTGGGCAGCCTGCTCTAATTGAGGTCGTATACAACTGAGTATACAGACCGTAGTTCAAACTGTATAATCAAAAGGGGATGGGTCTCCGTGACTTGAGTTCGGATGATTCCCGTCCCCGTTTAGTAGTATATGGAAAGGAGAGATTGCATATGCAGGATATTCACATTCGTACTGCGGGTGATTCGTCACTGCTTGTCGAATTCGGAAATGAAATCAATCCTGAAATTAACGGAAGAATTGCATCTTTCGTTCAGCTGATAAGAGAACAGCAGATTGAAGGAATCGTAGATATGATTCCGACCTATTGTTCTCTGCTTATCAATTACGATCCTCGCATCGTACTGTACAAGGATATTAAGAATCGCATACAAAATCTTCTCAAGATTGAAGTGTCTACAGCAACGCGCCGCAAGAGGGTTTTCGAGATCCCTGTTTGCTATGGCGGTGAATATGGGCCTGACCTTGATCTGATTGCAGAACATGCAGGACTTACTAATGAAGAGGTAATACAGATACATTCTTCACAGGATTATCTGATATATATGCTTGGTTTCCTGCCGGGATTTACTTATCTCGGAGGCTTGGATGAGAGAATTCATACTCCAAGACTGCCTAATCCTAGACTGAGAATTGAAGCTGGAAGTGTAGGAATCGGAGGTTCACAGACGGGAATATATCCGCTGGATTCCCCGGGAGGATGGAACCTCATGGGCAAGACTCCGGTGAAGACCTACGATCCTGATCGCGAAACGCCGATACTGGTCGAGGCAGGAGACTATATACGCTTTGTCCCTATCGATGAGGCCGAGTATAGGAGAATAACTGAACTGGTAGAGAACAACGAATATGAAGTTGTAGTTAAGGAGGAGGCATAATCATGGGTATTAGAGTGATTAAACCGGGTATGCTGACTACCGTTCAGGATCTTGGCCGTACAGGATATCAGAGTCAGGGCTTCAGTGTTGCGGGTGTTATGGATGTCAGATCCTTCAAGATTGCCAACATGCTGCTGGACAATCCTGAGAATGAACCGGTTCTGGAATGTACAATGATAGGCCCAACTCTTGAGTTTACATCGGATACAATCATTGCAATTACGGGAGCTAAGTTTGCACCTAAGGTTAATGGCAAAGCTGTTCCAATGTATACTGCGCTGTATATGCACAAGGGAGACATTCTGGAGATGGGCGTTGCCATGTCGGGAACGAGAGGATATATCGCATTTTCCAGCTATCTGAGTGTTCCTGTTGTAATGGGCAGCCGTTCTACCAATATGAAGAGTTCGGTTGGCGGATTTAAGGGAAGAAAACTGCAGGCTGATGACTTTATTCTGTTTAGAATCAAGCGTCGTTATCTGCCATACTTCTTGTCACGCAAACTGAATCCTGATGATTTCAGTTCCGAAAATGTTACTTTAAGGGTTGTAATGGGACCGCAGGACGATGTCTTCACCAAGGATGGTATCAAGACGTTCCTTGAGAGCGAGTACATGGTGACAAGTGAGTTTGACCGTATGGGCTGCAGACTTGATGGCCCGTATATTGCATCCAAGAGCGGGTCGGATATTATCTCAGATGGTATTGCTCTCGGATCTGTACAGGTACCTGCACATGGCAAACCGATTATTCTGCTGTCAGATCGACAGACAACAGGTGGTTATGCCAAGATAGCTACTGTGGTATCTGTGGATATTCCTAAACTGGCACAGTGCAGGACTGACTGTAAGATACATTTTGAAAAGATTAGTGTTCAGCAGGCTCAGACTCTTTTCCTTAAGGAGGAGAAGGAGCTGGAGCTGATGAGAAACGAAATACACAAACCTTGCAAGGAAGTTCTTGATTGCAGGTTGACAGCAAAGCGTGTCAGAAGCCTGTTTGAATGAAAGGAGACAATAAATGGATATTAATGCAATTGAACGCATTGTTAAAATAATTGAGGAGTCATCTGTTAAGGAATTCAGCTACAAGGATGAAGAGGTTGAGATCTGTATCAGTACACTGGATAATCCTCCTGTTATTGCCACCGGAGCACCTGTTCCTCAGGCAGCTGTAGCAGCTCCTGCACCGGCTGTAGCACCTGTTGCTCCTGCCGCAGAAGTAGCAGAAACAACAGAAGAATTTATCACTGCACCAATCGTAGCCACATTCTATTCTGCAGCTGCACCTGATGTTCCTGCTTTTGTTAAGGTAGGTGACAGAGTTAAGGCCGGTGAGACCGTATGTATTCTTGAGGCGATGAAGCTGATGAATGAGATTACAGCAGAATTTGATTGTGAGATTGAGGCAATTCTTGTAAGCAATGAGCAGCGCGTTGAGTATGGTCAGCCACTGTTCCGTGTTAAGAAACTCTAGTATATAGGAGGTTCCGATTTGTTTAATAAAGTATTAATTGCAAATCGAGGAGAAATTGCAGTGCGTATTATTCGTGCATGCAGAAATATGGGAATAAGAAGCGTTGCAGTTTATTCTAAGGAAGACGCAGAGAGTCTTCATGTCAAGCTTGCGGATCAGAGAATATGTATAGGAGAAGGTCCTGCCAAGGGCAGCTATCTTAACATGGACCGAATTATTCAGGCAGCCATCAATATGGGTGCAGACGCAATCCATCCGGGATTCGGATTCCTGTCTGAGAACAGCGAGTTCGTCAGACGTTGCGAGGAGGCAGGTATAACATTCATTGGACCTAAGTCGGATGTGATTGATGCTATGGGTAACAAATCCCAGGCCCGTGCGACCATGATGGGAGCTGAGGTACCTGTTGTTCCAGGCACCAAGGAAGCTGTTTATGATGTTGCTCAGGCTAAGAAGATGGCTGATGACATAGGCTATCCTGTTATGATCAAGGCATCATCAGGCGGCGGTGGCAAGGGAATGAGGGTTTCTGAATCTGCTGAAGATTTTGAATATCAGTTCAATCTTGCACAGCGTGAATCCGTCAATGCATTCAGCGATGATACTATGTATATTGAGAAGTTCATCGAGAACCCAAGACATGTTGAAATACAGATAATTGCTGACAATTTCGGTAATGTGGTAGCTCTTGGAGATCGTGATTGCTCCGTACAGCGTAACCATCAGAAGATGATAGAAGAATCACCATCTCCTGCTATAAATGACGAGACTCGTCGCAAGATGAACGAATATGCTGTTCTGGCTGCCAAGACAGTGGGATATACCAATGCCGGAACTATTGAGTTTATCGTGAGTCAATCAGGCGAATTCTATTTCATGGAAATGAACACTCGAATTCAGGTTGAGCATGGAGTTACCGAGATGGTAACGGGTACTGATCTGATTATTGAACAGATCAGAATTGCAATGGGCGAACCACTGAGCTTCAGTCAGGACGATATAGTTATCAGAGGACATGCTATTGAGTGCAGAATTAATGCTGAAAGTCCGGGACAGAACTTCATGCCTAGTCCGGGTAAGGTTGAGCACATACATCTTCCTGCAGGCAATGGTGTTCGTGTGGATACAGCTCTGTATGAGGGCTACACAATTCCTTCGCAGTATGATTCAATGATAGCTAAGGTTATTGTTCACGCACCTGATAGAGAGGCTGCACTTATGAAGATGAAATCAGCACTGGACGAGATGGTTGTGGTTGGTGTTGAGACTAATCTTGATTTCCAGTATCAGATAATCAGAAATCCTATCTTCTGCGCAGGAGAGGCTGATACAGGTTTTATCGAGAAGGTTATGAAGGCATAGAGAGGGCTTAATATGTATAAAGTAGATCTTAACTCGGATCTTGGTGAGAGCTACGGCGCATACAGAATCGGCTGTGATAATCAGGTTATTCCTCTGATCAGTTCAGCTAATGTTGCTTGCGGGTTTCACGCATCTGATCCGGTTGTAATGGCTAAGACAATTAAGATGGCGGCTGATGCCGGTATAGAGGTCGGTGCTCATCCGGGATATCCGGATCTGATGGGATTCGGCAGACGCAATATGATTATTTCTCCGGAAGAAGCTAAGGCATATGCGCTGTACCAGATTGGAGCGCTTGATGCTTTCTGCAAGAGCAATGGACTTAAGATGCAGCATGTTAAACATCATGGCGCATTCTATAATATGGCTGGCAAGGACTATACTCTTGCCAAAGCTATATGTGAGGCTGTTGCAGAGTATGACAGCGATTTGATTGTGCTGGCTCTTTCCGGAGGCGAGCTCGTCAAAGCTGCCCATGACATGGGACTTAGGGTTGCGAGCGAGGTTTTTGCAGATCGCGCCTATGAAGAGGATGGCAGCCTTGTCAATCGTAAGAAGCCGGGTGCAATGATTACGGATGAAGATCTTGCTGTTAAGAGAGTTGTGCGAATGATTAAAGAGCACAAGGTTACAGCAATTACCGGTAAGGATATCGATATTACGGCAGATTCTATCTGCGTTCAC
The DNA here is from genome assembly GCA_045639825.1 of Anaerovoracaceae bacterium. Taxonomy (GTDB): domain Bacteria; phylum Bacillota; class Clostridia; order Peptostreptococcales; family Anaerovoracaceae; genus Crickella. The sequence goes on along the minus strand of JAZUDV010000046.1, from coordinate 77,309 downwards.
GGGGATGGAGAAAAAGCACTTGAATTTGTAAGGAAAATACGAGATACTTTAGCATCTGAAGATATTGAAATAGTTCCACTGAATCAAATCGTTTAATGAGGATACAGTAATTACGCAATGGGCTTACCTCCCGAGTTATCGGGAGGTTTTAGTTTGCAGATAGGAGCACATTTCCTGTAATGATGGTTGTTTTACCATTTGATGATATTGTGGTATACTAATTGGGTAATTTTTATAAATCGGTAGAGCCGAAAACAAGAGGAGAAACAATGAAACACAGACCTACAATGTTAATGATTCTGGATGGATACGGAATCAGAGAAACTAAGGATGGAAATGCAATCGCTGCAGCAAACAAGCCTAATCTCGATCTCATTTTCTCAAATTATCCTTTCATGACAATCGAAGCAAGCGGTGAACCTGTCGGACTCCCTGCAGGACAGATGGGAAACTCCGAAGTTGGTCACCTTAACATAGGAGCAGGCAGCGTTGTTTACCAGAATCTGCTTAAGATTACGAGAGCGGTTCGTTCAGGCTCCTTCTTCGAGAATGAGAGACTGCTGGCTGCAATGGAAAATGCCAAGAAGCCGGGCCGTACACTTCACGTAATGGGACTCGTTTCTGATGGCGGAGTTCACAGTCACTTTGACCATCTTAAGGCAGTTCTTGATATGGCCAAGAAGAACAATGTCCCTGAAGTAATCGTTCACTGCTATCTTGACGGAAGAGATGTTCCGCCTAAGAGTGCTATGGATTATCTCGGACCTCTCGAGGACTATATGAAGGAAATCGGTCTTGGCAAGATCGGAATTATCTCAGGACGTTTCTATGCGATGGATAGAGATAAGAGATGGGAAAGACTCGTTGTGGCTTACGATGCTCTTACTCTCTCTGAGGGAATTACTGCTAAGGATGCACAGGAAGCAATCGATCAGTCATATGCCAAGGATGAAACGGATGAATTCGTACTGCCAACTATCATTAATGCAGTACCTATTAAGGACGACGATTCAGTTGTATTCATTAACTTCAGACCTGACAGAGCTCGTGAGATTACAAGAGCGCTCGTTGATCCTGATTTCAATGAATTTGAGATGAAAAAGCGCGTTAGCGGACTCACTTATGTATGCATGGCTGAGTACGATGCAACAATGCCTAATGTAACAGTTGCATTCCCACCTGAGGATGTTGATCCGACACTTGGAAAGACTCTTGCAGATCTCGGACTCAAGCAGCTCCGTATCGCAGAGACAGAGAAGTACGCGCATGTTACTTTCTTCTTCAACGGTGGCGTTGAAGCTCCTAATAAGAATGAGGATCATATTCTTATCGCTTCACCTAAGGTTGAGACTTATGACTTGCAGCCTGAGATGAGCGCACCTGAGGTTGCCAAGACGGTAATCGAGAAGATTAACGAGGATCTTTACGATGTTATTATTCTGAACTTCGCTAATCCGGACATGGTCGGACACACAGGTGTGTTTGATGCAGCGGTTAAGGCAATCGAAACAATCGATGGCCTTGTTGGACAGATTGAAGAAGCAATCCTTGCCAAGGATGGACAGATACTGCTCACAGCCGACCACGGTAATGCAGATTATATGGTTGACGAATCAGGCAATGTTGTAACTAAGCATTCAACATCAAGAGTTCCTCTCTGCCACATTTGCAAGGAGCCTGTTCCATTCAAGGCTAATGACGGCAAGCTTGCAGATATTGCACCAACACTTCTGACTCTTATGGGCGTTGATGTGCCTGAAGGTATGGAAGGTGACGTGTTGGTTTAACAACACATGGGAGTAAAATTTACTACAGAACAGAATAAGGCTATTGAGACGCTGGACAAGTCGATTCTTGTCAGTGCGGCTGCCGGTTCGGGCAAGACGGCGGTTCTCGTGCAGAGAATTATCAACATCATCTTGAGCGGTAACGCGAATGTTGATGAGATGCTTGTTGTGACATTTACCAAGGCTGCCGCAGCGGAGATGCGCCTCAAATTATCTCGAGCTATCAAACAGAGAATGAAGGATGATCCTGCCAGCAAGGCTAAGTTGAGAGATCAGCTTAACAGGCTGTACAGATCATACATTTCGACGTTTGATAGTTTTGCTGTTCGCGTAATTAAAGAATTCTTCTACGAAATAGATATAGAGCCTAACTTCAAGGCTTGCGATGAGGTCCAGAGTGAGCTGATGCAGAGGGAGGCTCTGGACAGCCTCTTTGAAGAGGCATTCGTCAATGGCGAACTCATCGCAGGCGGATCATTCCGTAGTTTCTTACGCCTTTATTCCAAGGAGAGAAGCGAACAGAGCTTTAAGGATGACATGCTTGCTGCCTATGCAGCACTTCGTTCCATGCCTGATTACTGGAACTGGGCATATGACAGAGCAGCAGAACTCAAGCTGAATAAAGAGAACATAGCTGACAGCCGTCTAGCTGAGTCAATTATGGCGGATGCAAGATCTGAGCTGAGTACTGCAGTGAAGTCTTTTGAAGAGATTAGAGAGCTGTATATCCTTAACGGAATTGAGAAGAAGTTCTACGATATGCTTGGCAAGGAGTATGAGGCTGTAACTAAGCTCAAGAGTATTGCAGATAAGGGTGCTTGGAATAATGACTTTGCAGACCTCATTTTAAATATTCCTTGGGCTAATCTTCAGAGTTACACCGCATTCTTCGAGAAGGGAACTGAGGATGATCTCAAGAAGATCTATGCAGGATTCAGAACAGAAATCACGCCGCTTCGCAATCTGTGCAAGGATGCTGTAGCCAATATTGTTAACAGATACTTCCTGCCTGACTTCGGCACAAGATTATCTGAGATGAATGCTACATACGAGCATACCATCTACTATCTGAACCTTATGAAGGCTTTCGAGGATAGGTATCTTCAGCTGAAGAAAGATGCGGGCGTTCTTGACTTTGGAGATATGGAGCACATTGCTGTTCAGATACTTGAGAAGGATGTACCTGCAGAAACTCTGCGCAAGCGTTTCAAATACATTTTTATCGATGAGTATCAGGATACGAACAATATTCAGGAGTACCTGATTGGCAGATTTGCGCGAGAAGACAATGTGTTTAAAGTTGGTGATGTCAAGCAGAGCATTTACAGATTCAGACAGGCTGAGCCGGCCATTTTCGAGAGGGTATATAGGGAATATTCATCAGATCAGGATGCATTCTCAATGGCAATAGATCTGAATAAGAACTTCCGCTGTAACGATGCAACAATTAATTACATCAATGTTGTATTCGGCAACATCATGGAGGGATACGACAGCCGTGCCCGACTGTATACCGGACTGGACAGTGGGGCAGGATATCAGGATGAATATGATTTCAAGCCTGAGGTTCATGTCCTCCTGAAAGAGATAGCGGAGGATGAGTTCGAGGCAGACGACCCGGCAGGAGATGAGATAGAGAATCTCAGCAATGAAGAGGCTGAAGCAGTTTACATTGCCAAACTCGTTCGTGATACTATTGGAACAACTTTCTGTGATACCAAGACCGGCGAGATTCGAAAGGCTACAGCCAGGGATATAGTAGTTCTGCTCCGTGCGACCAAAGTCCGCGGAGAGGTTATGGCGAGGGCTTTGAGAAATGTCGAGGTTCAGTCACACATCGAAGAAGATGACAATTATTTCGATACAGTAGAAATAGGCATAGCATTGTCGCTATTCCAAACGATAGATAATTCCAAACGCGATGTTCAGCTCATTGCTACACTTCATTCTGAGGTCTTCGGATGGACGCCGTCTGAATTGGCGAATATACGAATTGCACACAGACAATTCCTTAGAGACCACAAGGATGAACATCAGGGTAACAGGAAACCTTCATTCTGGGAGGCTCTTGATTGGTATGCTGTTAATGGTAAAGATGAACAGCTGCGTAGCAAAGTTCAATACGCGCACAGCAAGATTAACGAGTGGCGTGAGCTTGCCAATATGATGCCGCTGGACGACTTCGTGTGGAAGGTTTTGGTCGACTCCGGATATTATATGTATGCCGGAGCTATGTATGATGGCAATCGCAGACAGGCCAATCTTCGTGTGCTGGTGGATAGGGCAAGACAATACAGCGAGGGCACCGTTGCATCACTGAGTTCCTTCTTAAGATTCATCGAAATAATGAAGACCAAGAAGATATCCAACGGACAGGCTTCTATGGTCAGCAAGGAAGATGATGTAGTAAGGATTACAACGATTCATAAGAGCAAGGGACTTGAGTATCCGTTTGTAATAGTTGGAGGACTCGGTCATCAGTTCAGAAGAGATAACAGCGAGATGAAACTGAGCTTCGACTCTGAGCTCGGTGTGGCTTTGCCATTCGTCAGCGCGGACAGACGCTATTGGCGTTCAACAGTTATGCAACGTGCTATCAATGCCAAGTCCAACGCCGAGAGCTACAAAGAGGAACTGAGAATTCTCTATGTTGCTATGACTCGTGCAAGGAACAAACTCTTTATGGTTGGAGCTGTCAAAAATGAAGAGGAGCTCAACAAATTCACGGCAAATCCGAATTGCTTCCTCAAGGTAATGAGGGAAGTTCTCGATACTCCTTACAACGATTATTACGTGAACAATCTTGAACTCAGACGCGATATAACTAAGGAGTCAAGAGTACAGGCATTGTTGGCATCACGTCCTAAGGTGCTCACACCGGAAGCTCTCTCTATGTATGAAGAGATTGACCGCAGACTCAGCTATGAATATCCTGATGCAGCGATGCTGGAGGCTCCTAGCAAGTATTCCGTAAGTGCGATACGTCGCGATGAGTTGGCAAGCGAGGCACAGCCGGGTGCCATAAATGCTGATGACGCTCCAGCATCTGATGCAACAACAATCGATAATGAAGTTGTCAACCTCTGGCACCTTACAGACAACAAGAAGAAGGCAAGCGCATCAGACCTTGGGATCGCGTATCACAGGATAATGGAATACATCGATTTTACGAAAGTCGTTGAGCCGGGGTATATTCTTGAATCCGCGCGCTTCCTCTGTGACAACGGAGCGATAGAAGAGGAGGTGTTCAAGGCACTGCAATTTGAACGCATTGCAGATTTCTTCCGAACACCGCTGGGACAGCGCGCGATCAGAGCCGCAATCTCAGGCAAGCTTAAGAAGGAGAAGGCATTCACTCTGTCAACGGAGTGGAAGGGTAGAGATATCCTCGTTCAGGGCGTTATCGATTGCTGCTGGGAAGAGACAGATACCAATGGCAATCCGTGCATGGTTCTGGTGGACTACAAGTCGAACTACATCAATCCGAGAAAGCCTAAGGAAGAAGAGATTGAACGCATACGCCGTGAATATAAGACTCAGATAGAACTGTATTCCAAGGCAATCACAGAAGGCACAGGACTACCGGTAGGTGAAGCTTACCTCTATCTCTTTAATACCAGCGAGGCAGTGAGGATTTATCAGTAAACTGTCTTCATACATAAATTGTAGACCAAAACCGCATATGGCGCGTCATATGAAATGCGCCAAATGTGACTTTGGACTACAAATTATGAATAAGAGCATGAGAAAAAGATATAATGAAAAAAATAATAGATAAAATGTAATATATATTTGACATTTTGTCGCACGAGGTATATACTCCCTAACGAAAGGAAAGGAAGCGCTGAAAAGCGTATTTTCAGAAGGGGGTATTTATTATGTCATATGAGCTTGGAGTGATTGCAGGCGTTTTGATTACTATCGTAGTAGTAGGAGTAATAGTAGTTGTTCTTCTCAAGTATGCCAATAGGGACAATAAGGTTAGGACTGAATACGATGAGAGACAGAAGATAGTAATTGGAGAGGGATATAGAATTGCATACTGGACATTGGCAGCTTTACTTGTTCTTGTTCAGATGTACAAAACTCTTGCCGCAAGCTTTGGAACGGATTATCTGGCTAAGACTGACTTTGGAGTAATTGCATTCGGAATGATAATTATCAGTATCATGATTTTCTGTGTGTACTGTATCTTCAAGGGTGCGTATTGGGGGATGAACAATAATAAGAGGAACTACGTGATTGTCATTGGAGGAATTGGCGTACTAAATCTGGTTATCTCCATTGCATCTATAGTTAGAGGCGATTTTATTGTTGATGGCGTTATCTCAGGTACAGTTGTTAATTTTCTCTGCGCAGTTATGATGATTGTTGTTCTTGGAGCAGCAGGTATTAAGGAGGTGCGCGACAAGAGAAATGCTGATGAAGATAATGAGGAAAATAATGATTAGTTGGCGGAACAGCGGCTGCGAAGAGGGAGATGAATAGCATCAAGGAGGAAATTGATAATTATGAAGAATCTTAAGATGAAAGCGGCGAGGGCTGGCAAAGACCTCTCACAGGACGAACTCGCTCGCATTGTCGGAGTATCCCGCCAGACTATCAATGCAATAGAGAAGGGTGATTATAATCCGACCATTTCTCTTTGCAGATCGATATGCAAGACATTGGGAATGACTTTGGACGAGCTCTTCTGGGAAGAATAGGGACGAAAAGGAGAACTGATGATGGACATTAAGGCACGTTTATTTGAATTGGCTGATGAGAAGTATGCGGAGTTTCAGTCCAGACTGACTCCGACAGTTGACAGAAGTACATGTATCGGTGTGCGTGTTCTTGCAGTAAGAAAGTTGGCGAAGGAGCTGTTCAGAGCGGGCGAGTACGATGCCTTTCTGAGTGAGATGCCACATAAATACTATGATGAGAATATGCTGCATGGACTCATTGTATCAGAGTTTAAGGATTACGATCAGTGCATTGAGGCCGTTGATGCCTTTCTGCCTTATGTCGACAACTGGGCAGTGTGCGATATTATGTCGCCGAAGTGTTTCAAGAAGAACAAAGAGCAACTGATTAACAAAATAATCGAGTGGTCGAAAAGTGACGCAACATATACGAGTCGCTTTGGCATGGAGATGCTGATGACACACTATCTGGATGAGGATTTCAAGGGTGAGTATCTTGAGATTCCGGCGGCGGTTAAGCTAGAAGACTACTATGCCAAAATGATGGTGGCTTGGTTCTTTGCGACTGCGCTGGCCAAGCAGTGGGATGCGACAATTCCTTATATTGAGGGCAATCGCCTGGAGACATGGACGCATAATAAAACCATTCAAAAGGCCAGAGAGAGTTACAGGATTTCTGAAAAACAGAAAGAATACCTGAATACTTTAAAGAGAAAATAGTAGGGTCTTGACAAGCAATATAAAAATGATATCATTATGATATCATTTTTCTCTGAAAGAAAGGAAATAGTCATGGAAGAAAAAGTATTAAACGGAAAGAAGAACGGAATCGGAATGATGATTCTGTCTATCGTATTATATATTGTTGCAATACTGCTGACTCCGATGGGCGGAATTATAGGTATGCCGGTTGTGTCAGTGCTGGGAGTCATTTACCTCTGCCTGGGCTGGATCCTTTTCCTCGGCCTTAAGGTTGTTGGCCCACAGGAGGCTCTGGTTCTGACCCTTTTCGGTAAGTATTACGGCAGCATCAAGGAGGAGGGATTCTACTTCGTGAATCCGTTCTGCATCGCTGTCAATCCGGCTGCTGAGACCAAGCTCAATCAGAGTGGTGATGTAGAGAGCGAGAAGAAGCCTAGCATTCTCTTCGGTGGCAAGAATACTACGAAGCCGGTCGTTAACAAGAAGGTTTCACTCAAGGTTATGACTCTTAACAACAGCCGCCAGAAGATTAATGACTGTCTGGGCAACCCAATCGAGATTGGTATTGCAGTTATTTGGAAGGTTACAGACACTGCGAAGGCAGTATTCGATGTTGACAACTACAAGGAGTTCCTGTCACTTCAGTGCGACAGTGCTCTCCGTAACATTGTTCGCCTCTATCCTTACGATGTGGCACCTAATGTAGACACAACAGGCGACGGCATTGCTGATGAAGGATCACTCAGAGGATCCAGCGAGGTTGTTGCCAACAGAATTAAAGAAGAAATTCAGTCCAAGGTTTCTTGTGCCGGCATCGAAATTCTCGAAGCAAGAATCACACATCTGGCTTATGCACCTGAGATCGCAAGCGTAATGCTTCAGAGACAGCAGGCAAGTGCAATCATTGATGCACGTAAGATGATAGTTGACGGTGCCGTTGGCATGGTCGAAATGGCTCTCGAGAAACTGAACGAAAACGACATTGTTACGCTCGATGAAGAACGTAAAGCCGCAATGGTCAGCAATCTGCTGGTAGTCCTCTGCGGCAACCACGATGCACAGCCTGTCGTTAATTCCGGAAGTTTGTATTAAGAGGTACGCAATGGCAAATGAAAAAAAACAGATACCGCTGAGATTATCGGCTCAACTCTATGCACAGCTGATGCAGTGGGCCGAGGACGATTTCAGATCGGTTAACGGGCAGATTGAATATCTGCTGACAGAATGCGTTAAACAGCGCAAGAAGAATGGGGCGTATGTCGGAGAGGAAATAGACTTGCCCATAGAACTTGAAATAGGAGATACAAGATGTTAAAGATAGAACATTTAACCAAGAAATTCGGTAATTTCACTGCGGTTGACGATCTGTCGCTGACTGTGGAGGCCGGTCAGATATATGCTTTTATCGGACACAACGGAGCAGGAAAGACAACTGCAATCAAGTGAGCTGTTGGCATTTCTGACTTTGATAACGGAACAATAACAATTGATGGCAAGGACATCAAGAAGGAAGCACTCGCATGCAAGAGGGAACTCGCATATATTCCGGACAATCCGGATATCTATGAGTTCATGACAGCAATTCAGTACCTGAACTTCATTGCAGACATATTTGAGGTGACTGCAGAAGTCAGAACAGAGCGCATCAATAAATACGCTGAGATGTTCGAGATAAGGGAGAAATTGGCGCAGCCGATTTCCTCATATTCCCACGGTATGAAGCAGAAGCTGGTCATCATCGGAGCTCTGCTGCACAATCCTAAGCTGATTATCATGGATGAACCTTTTGTCGGACTTGATCCGAAGGCAACCTTCCTGCTGAAGGGTGTAATGAAGGAAATGTGCGATAACGGTGCTGCTATCTTCTTCTCAACTCATGTACTCGATGTTGCTGAGAAGCTTTGCGACATGGTTGCCATCATCAAGCAGGGCAAGCTCATTAAGTGCGGTACTATGGAAGAGGTCAAGGGCGATGAGTCACTCGAACAGGTATTCCTGGAACTGGAGGAAAAGTAAAATGTTAAAGACTTTATTGCGTAAGAATCTGCAGGAAGTCAAAGCACTATACTTCAGGGATAAGAAGGGTGGCCAGAGACAGGGTAACGCCGTGATAGGAATGATTATTCTGTATATCATCGTGTTCTTCTCACTGGCATTGTCGTTTGCCGGCATGAGTGCGCTCTTCTTCGGTTCGGTTCCTGCAGAAGCGGGGTGGATAGTATGGTCAATCATGGGCATCATGGCTGTTGTTACTGCATCTCTTATCAATGCGATGCTCAGCTATGTTCAGCTGTATATGGCACATGATAACGAGATGCTGCTGGCAATGCCGATTCCACCTGGCACTCTTGTAATGTCCAGGATGGTAAGCGTTTACATCATGGGTATAGTATATGCTGCAATGGTATGGCTACCGACAATGGTCGTAGGAATCACTTCAGGTAAGATGCCTGCAATATCCATTGCTCCGCAGTTGTTGATGCTTGCTATCTCGGGAATTCTTATCCTGGCACTGACTTGCCTGTTCGGATGGGTTGTTGCATTCTTGGCAACTAAACTGAAGAATCAGAAATTCGTAACTGTTATAGTTTGTCTGCTATTGTTGATTAGTATATATGCACTGCAGTTCAAGACAAATGTTCTGCTGAACAAGCTGGCAAGCAATATGGATAGAGCTGGTGAAGTAATAAAGCAATCTATTTATCCATTCTATCAGCTGGGACATGCGTGCTGTGGCAATATTGCCGGAATCTTGATTTTTACAGCAATTGTTGCGGTTATTATGGCTGCCGCATATCTGCTGGTGACTAAGACTTTTATCGGATTCTCTACCAAGAAGAATTCCGGAACTGCTGCAAAATTCAAGGAAACTCAGATTAAGACAAGTTCTGCAAACAAGGCGCTTCTTAAGAAGGAAGCAACACATTTCTTCAATAGCGTTACTTGCATGTTAAACGCCGGACTTGGTGTAATATTCATGGTAGGTGGAGCAGCATTCCTGTTCATTAAGGGAAATCTGCTGGCGGACAAGATTGCACCTCTTGCAGAAGTACTTCCTGAGTTGGCTCAGATACTGCCATTGGCTATACTGTTTATAATCTGTATGATGGAGTCACTTGCAACAGTTTCCGCTGCTGCTATATCACTGGAAGGTAAGAATATCTGGATGCTGCAGTCCATGCCTGTTGATCCGATAGCTGCAATTAATGCCAAGATACAGTTCTCGGTATATTTGCAGTCTATACCCGGTGCATTACTCGCTGTTGCGCTGTCATTAGCTCTTGGCATTGATGATTCGAATGCAGTACTGATAACCGTGTTTGCTGCAATCTTCGGAAGGACCAGCTCAACGCTCGGAACAGTTCTGAACCTCAAGCACCCTAATCTCGAGTGGACAAGTGAGCAGACACCTGTCAAGCAGGGCGCACCTGTTGCATTCGTGATCTTTGGCGGCTGGGCGTTCGGTATACTGATTGGAGTATTGGGTTTCTTAACCAGAAACATGGTGCCTACCCACATCTTCATCCTGGCGCTGATTGTCCTGCTCGTCGGTATATATATGTACTGCGACAAATGGATCAAGACTAAAGGCGCTACTATCTTCAGCAATTTATAAACTAAATAAAAAAGACTCTCCGGAGTCTTTTTATTTAGTTATTATAATTCCTCCACCTAGTACGTATTGATCTGTATCGATGTCGTAGAGTACCAGCGATTGGCCGGCTGTGATTGCGCGTTGCGGTTCGTCGAATACAACACTGATAGTTCCGTCTGTATTAGGTGTTACGGTGCAAGGCGCTTCTTTGTGTCTGTAGCGAATGCGGCCGAGCGCACGGAATGATTCGTGTGGTGGAGCAATTGAAACCCAGTTAACGCGATTGGCGGTTAGCTCGGTGCTGAAGAGATCTTCGTCATCAGCGAGAACGACTTCGTTCTTCTCAATGTCCAACTTGTAAACATACATCGGTTTCTTGAGCGCGAGGCCAAGTCCTTTTCTCTGACCCAGCGTATATTTGATGATTCCTTCGTGTTGTCCAAGAATGTTGCCATCCTTATCCACGAAATTGCCGGCAGGGTAATCTTTTCCTGTGAGGCCTGTTATGAATGAAGCATAGTCGCCATCAGGCACGAAACAGATATCCTGACTTTCTTTTCTGTGAGCCGTCTTGAGCCCGTTTTTTTCGGCGATTTCTCTTACTTGGGATTTGTCCAGCTCTCCGAGAGGGAAGATGACACGTGCTAAAGTGTCCTGACCAAGAGTGTATAGGAAATACGACTGATCCTTGTCAAGATCAACTGCTTTGCGGAGCTTGTATCTGCCATCTGAACCGGCAAGATTAACCTGAACATCAGGTCCTTCAAGTCTGACATAGTGACCTGTCGCTACAAATGGAGCGTGATCAGGCTTGTCTTCAAAGCCTTCATCACTGTCGTTCATCAGCATATCGAATTTGATGCATCTGTTGCATTCAATGCAGGGATTTGGAGTCATGCCTTGCTCATAGGATTCTATGAACTGGTTAATAACCATGTCGCGGAATTCATCCTGATAATCAATCGTGATGAAATCTACTCCAATCTTTTCGGTTACTGATTTGGCAAGAAGAACACTATGCGTATCCTCGCTATGAGTGAAGCCCTCGCATAGGCGCATAGTAAGTCCGACTACTGAATAGCCTTGTTCCTTAAGCAGATATGCTGCGACGCTGGAATCAACACCACCGCTCATGCCTATGATTACTTTTTTATTATTCACTGTTGATATCTTATCCATAACCACATTGTAACCGTTTTTGCTGGAAAATCAAAGCGTTTGAGCGTATAATTTAAGTATCTGTATATTTGGCGTAAATTATATGGAGGAAGTCATGCCCGAAGGAGTAGATAAATTATTTCTGGCAGCGATTCTGTTCTCAATAGTTACGGTATCGTTATACGCACTGGATAGGTTTAAATATGAAAACAAAGAGAAGAAGTACTGGCTAAGACAGATAATCTATGGCTTGATTTTTGGTGCGCTTGCTGTTGTGGGAACTGAATACGGCGTTAGTATTGAAGGTGCCGTAATGAACATCAGAGATGCTGCACCACTTAGTGCAGGCCTGTTCTTCGGTGCGCCTGCCGGAATCATAGCCGGCCTGATTGGCGGCATTGAGAGATGGTTTGCTGTATATTGGGGTGCCGGAACATATACCAGACTTGCATGTACACTCGGAACTATCTTTGCAGGTTTATTCGGTGCCTTCGTTAAGAAATATATACTCGAAGATCGTAAGCCCGGATTCATATATGGCGGTATGATTGGACTGGTAACTGAAGTAGTACATATGCTGCTTGTTTACTACACCAATGCCGGGGAGCCTGTTAAGGCTCATGCAGTTACAACGCTCTGTGCTCCGGTTATGATTCCGCTGGTTGCGATTGCCGTAGCGGTTCCGGGATTTGTAATCACTCTGATATATAAAGAAAATCTCCATCCGAGAGACGAAGAGAAAAGAATAACCCAGCACATTGAGGTTGGCCTGCTGATAGCCGTTGTTCTGGCATTCTTCGTTACTAATGTAATGGAGTATTCAATTCAGAATACAATTGCCGTTAAGTCAGCGAGTGATTCCATTAACATGACACTTGATGATGTAATGAAAGACATCAGACAGGCAGATATTAAGAGCAATGAGGAATTTGAAGAGTTCATGGCAGAAGATTTGTACAACTGGCATATCGGTGCTACGGGCTATCTTGTTTTGCTCAACAAGGAAGGATATGCAGTTACATTTACTAAGGGTGCATTGCTCGAAGAAGAGAGAGATTGCTCAGACGTTATAGGAACTATGAATGACTCCGGCAGCAAGCAATGTCATAAGTTGACCTATGATGGTTACAGCTACTACTGTGGGTATTTCCGATTTGGTGATTATTTCGTTGTTGCAATGTATCCATGCGCTGAGGCCGATTTTAGTATGAGCTTGACAACTCTGCTTACAGCTCTGCTTGAAGTAGTAATACTCGCAGTAGTATTCATGATGATATATATTCTTATCAAGATTATTATCGTTAGAAATCTTGATAAGATTAACGAGGACCTTGCAAAAATTTCCAACGGCAACCTTGAGACCGTTGTTAGGGTAAGAGCAAGTAGTGAGTTTGCCAGTCTGTCAGACGATATCAACGAAACAGTAGATACGCTTAAGGATTATATCGCTCAGGCTGCAGCTAAGGTTGATGAAGAACTCAAGGTAGCCAAGAACATCCAGAGATCTGCTCTGCCGACTGTTTTCCCGGAGGACAACAGATATGAGCTATATGCTAATATGCTGGCGGCTAAGGATGTAGGCGGAGACTTTTACGATTTCTATCATGTCGGAGGCGAAGACAAAATTGCATTCCTGGTTGCAGATGTATCCGGCAAGGGAATTCCGGCAGCAATGTTTATGATGAGCGCCAAGAGTGTTATTAAGAGCATGGTAGAGACAGGAGCGTCTCCTGGCGTTGCCTTCACCAGAGCCAACGAGAGATTATGTGCTGATAACAGTGCGGAGATGTTTGTCACTGCATGGCTGGGAATTATGGATCTTAACACCGGACATGTCGTATATGCTAACGCAGGACATAATCCTCCGGTTGTTAAGAATGAAGATGGAACACTTGAATACCTTAGGAGCAAGCCGGGTTTCGTTCTTGCGGGAATGGAAGGTATTCAGTATCAGGATTTCGAACTTGATCTTGCAGAAGGTCAGTCAATCATGTTGTACACTGACGGAGTTACTGAGGCTACGAATCTGGACAATGAACTCTTCGGTGAGGACAGACTCATAGAGGCAATTAAGGATTCCGGCAATATGAACATGAGATATACTTGCAAGCTGGTTAAGGAAAAGGTCGATGCCTTTGTAGGTGAAGCTCCTCAATTCGACGATATCACAATGCTGGGTATTAAGAGGAAGACCGACGAGGACAGGGCGGGAAAGATTATTCTTAGCGCACAACGGGAGTCGGTTGAAGAAGTAACAGCCTTCTTCGACAGATTCGTTGAAGACCATGATATCCCGATGAAGGCAGCTACCAAGATTATGGTAATGGTAGATGAGATATACTCCAACATCGTTAACTACAGCGGTGCAACGATGGCTGTCGTTACCGCTGAATACGGTCTTGGTAAGATAATCATGTCATTCCAGGATAATGGAATTGCATACGATCCGCTTGCTAAGGAAGATCCGGACATCACTCTTTCAGCGGAAGAGAGAAAAATCGGCGGACTGGGAATCTTTATGGTTAAGCAGATGGCTGAGGACATTAAATATACAAGAAATCAAGGCATGAACATACTGGACATTGCGCTTGATGTATAAACAGCAATATAGTATAATTTAAATAGTTTATGAGTATTATTATTCAGGAGGCAATAAATGGAAATCATTAAGAACCTTGATGGAAACAAACTGACAATCGCACTGGAAGGAAGACTGGATACAAGTACAGCACCTAACCTTGAAGCTGAGCTTAAGAGCTCACTTGATGGTGTTACTGAGCTGGTTCTCGATTTCAACAAACTGGAGTACATCTCATCTGCAGGACTGAGAGTTGTTCTTGCTGCACAGAAGACAATGAGCAAGCAGGGATCAATGAAGCTCGTAGGCGTTAATGATGAGGTTATGGAAGTCTTCGAGATTACAGGATTCGTTGATATTCTTACAATCGAGTAATTCTATTGCTTATTTATTAATAACAAGTAAGGGTGGCATACCTTGCCACCTTTTCGTGTCTTAAAGAGGCTTTGATATGAGAGTAGCAGTATATATGGGCGCCCATTATGGCAAGAATCCTCACTTTAGAACAGCGGCAAATGAGCTGGGAGTATGGCTGGCCAAGAACGGCCATGGACTCGTTTATGGCGGTGGTAGTGTGGGCCTTATGGGAGAAGTGGCCAGATCAGTTCTTGACAATGGTGGTGAAGTAATCGGAATCACACCCGGCTTCTTTATTACTGCAGAAGAGATACTGGAAGAATGTACAACTCTAGAGGTTGTTCCTAACATGTCGGCAAGACGTTCAAGAATGATTGAATACGGAGAGGCGTATATTGCTCTACCAGGCGGTATGGGAACAATCGATGAAATATCTGAATGTATGGCTCTCAAGAGGCTTGGACTCTTCGGAGATATCGACAGACCAATTATTCTCTATAATGTCGACGGCTATTATGACAATCTGGTCAAAATGATTGAAGTGATGGTCGGCGAAGAATTGTACAAGAAGGAAGACTGGGACAAGGTCTTCGTATGTAACAATCTTGAAGAGATTGCCGCTGCACTTGAAACAGCAGGAAGACACGACGCAACAAGAACTAAATTATATTCTGAGTAATAATGAAGAACCTGATAAGAAACCTGAAACCTTATAAGAAAATTGCGGTTATTATCCTATTGCTTACAATAGGACAGGCTTTCTGTGACTTAAATCTTCCACAGTACACTCAGAATCTTATTGACGTAGGCATCCAGAATCATGGTGTTGAGCATATTCTTCCTGTGTCAATTACAGCAGGCGAACTTGACGAGCTCAAAACTAATATGAGCAAGGAACAGGCTGCCGAACTGACCGGACTTTATATTGAGTCAGGAGAGGCTGTTTATTCACTTGACAATGAGATCGCTGCGGATAGAGAACAGATGGATGCTCTGGACACCAAATATCTTAGCGCTGTTCTTAAGAGATATGTCGGTAAGAATGAAGCCACTATGAAGGCTGATGAGATTGCGGATATCAAGACAAGTATCGAATCAGCCTCAGCACTTGGAAATAATGACACACTGCTCGGAATGGGAATTGCATATGCCGTTCAGTGTGATGAAGAGGCGGGCGTTGATGTAGAGAAATTACAGCATGATTACATGTGGAGATGCGGAGGCATAATGCTCCTGATGGCACTTGCTTCACTCGCGCTTATAGCTTGTATTTCTTTCCTGGCGGCCAGAGTTGGCGCAGGTATCGGTAAGAACCTCAGATCAAAACTGTTCCAGAACGTTATCGGCTTTTCAAGTGCTGAGATAGAACAATTCCAGACATCATCATTAATAACAAGAGCGACTAACGATATACAGCAGGTGCAGAATACCTGTACTATGATGCTGCGTATGATGATATATGCACCATGCGTATGCACATGGGCTATCATAAGAGTTTACCAGGCACACGCGCAGATGAACTATGTGATAGTGGTTGGCGTGCTGGCTATTCTGGCACTGATGGGAATACTGCTGGCGGTTGCTATGCCTAAGTTCAAAATCATGCAGACACTTATCGATGGACTAAATGCAGTATCACGTGAGATGCTGACCGGCATACAGGTAATAAGAGCATTTGGCCGAGAGAAGACAGAAGAACAGAGATTTGACAAGGCTAACGGTGATGTATACAGAAATCAGCTCTTTGTTAACCGTACAATGACTCTTATGTCACCATTCATGATGATAGTAATGTATGGACTGACTATATGGATCACATGGACGGCTGCACACAGAATCGATATGGGAGTTATTCAGGTTGGTGCGATGACAGCATTTATCTCGTACTCAATGGAGATTGTTTTCTCATTCCTGATGATCTCAAGTATGTTCATCTTTATTCCAAGAGCCGGCGTTGCAGCGGACAGAGTTTATGAAGTAATTGAAACCGAGACAAGTATCAAGAATAGCGAGAAGGCGATTACTCTTCCGGATGATACCAAGGGAGTGATTAAGTTCAATCACGTTTCATTCATGTATCCTGATGCAGAGGAAAATGTTCTTACAGATATAGACTTCGAGGCTCGCCCGGGCGAGACTACAGCTATTATCGGATCGACAGGATGCGGTAAATCAACAGTAATTAATCTTATCCCAAGATTCTATGATGTCACCGAGGGAAGCATTACGATAGACGGCCTCGATGTCAGGGATGTAGACATCCACTCCCTGAGAGACAAGATCGGATTCATTCCACAGAAGGGAATCCTGTTCAGCGGAACTATAGAGAGCAATATCAAATTTGGTAGACCGGATTCTGATCAGGAGGACATGGTCAAGGCAGCAACTGTTGCTCAGGCTACTGAATTTATCACTGATAAAGATGAGGGATATGAGAGCTTTATTGCACAGGGCGGCAGCAATGTATCCGGCGGACAGAAACAGAGACTGTCGATCGCCAGAGCACTTATTAAGAAACCACCTGTTCTTATCTTTGACGACTCTTTCTCAGCCTTGGATATGAAGACTGATGCCAAGCTGCGCAAGGCACTTGCCGAAGAACTTGCTGCATCAGCTAAGATAATTGTTGCCCAGAGAGTTGGAACAATACTTAACGCAGAGCAGATCATTGTTCTGGAAGATGGCTGCATTGTGGGAAAGGGAACTCACAAGGAACTCATGAAGGACTGCAGCATATATAGAGAAATAGCTGAATCCCAGCTATCCGAGAAAGAACTTGCCGCATCTATTCAATAGGCGGTCGAATATGTATGACATAACTTTAGGATAATAAGTATGGCAGACAATAAAGACAAAACTACAGACGAATACGGACGCAAGAAGCATGCCAGAAAGCATGGCCCGAGTGCAGCTATGGCACCGGGCGAGAAGGCTAAGAACTTCGGCAAAGCTATCAAGGACACCTTGGCTTATCTTGGAGGATACAAGATAGCCATCGTTGGCGTTGTCTTTGTTGCTGCGCTCGCAACTGTTTTTGAAACTCTGGGACCTATGGTAATGGGTAAGGGAACAACCCTGATAGCCCAGGGCGTTATGGCCAAGATACACGGAACCGGTGGCTTGGACTTTGGTGCAATCGGCAAGATCTTAGTGATTACATTAGGACTCTACATTATTGGTGCGCTCTTCCAGTTCCTCCAGGCTTGGATAATGACTAATATTACACAGAAGGTCGTTTACAAGATGAGAAGGGATGTTGCAGCCAAGATTAATCGCATGCCTATTGCATACTTTGAGAAGATTCCGACAGGAGAGATCCTTTCAAGAATAACCAACGATATCGATACTATCGGTATGTCAATGAACCAGAGTATTTCCAATCTAATCTGGTCCATTATCAGTGTTGTAGGCATTATAGCTGTAATGCTGTACATGAATGCAACGATGACGATAATTGCTGTTATGGTTGTGCCGCTGTCGGCTGTTCTTATGGCAGGGCTTATCAAGATATCTCAGAAGCATTTCCAGACTCAGCAGGAATATCTTGGAGTAATAGACAGCCAGGTTGAAGAGAACTTCTCAGGACATTTGGTTATTAAAGCGTTCAATAGAGAGGATGCCATCACTGAAGAATTCAACAAAGCTAATGAGAAATTGTATGAATCCGCTTGGAAATCACAATTCCTGTCCGGATTGATGAGACCGCTCCTAAGGGTTGTAACCAACCTCGGATATGTAGCGGTAGCAGTTGCGGGAGGAATTCTCTGTGCCGCAGGTAGCATAGGTGTAGGAGATATTCAGGCATTCATTCAGTATGTAAAGAATCTGGGTCAGCCTGTTCAGGAAGTTGCTCAGATAATGAATCAGCTCCAGTCAATGGCTGCGGCTGCCGAGAGAGTATTCGAATTCCTGAATGAAGAGGAAGAATCTGTTGATGAAACAAATGCTCTTGATGCGGATGACCTGACCGGCGAAGTTGAATTTGACCATGTTTCATTCGGTTATAATCCTGAGCAGCTTGTAATTCACGATTTCAGTGCTAAGGTTAAGCCGGGACAGAAGATTGCCATTGTTGGTCCAACCGGTGCCGGCAAGACAACTATGGTTAAGTTGCTGATGAGATTCTACGATGTAAGCGGCGGATCGATTAAAGTCGATGGCCACGATATTCGTGAGTACAAGCGTAAGGAGTATCGTGAGAACTATGCGATGGTTCTTCAGGATACTTGGCTGTTCAAGGGTACTATCCATTCCAACCTGAGATTTGGTAGGGCCGGTGCTACTAATGAAGAAATCATCGAAGCAGCAAAGGCAGCCAAGGCGCATCACTTCATCAGGACTCTGTCCGGTGGATATAAGACAGTACTGAACGAAGATGCAACCAATATTTCTGAAGGCCAGAGACAGCTCATGACAATAGCAAGGGCTATTCTTGCAGATAAGAAGCTCTTGATACTTGACGAGGCAACATCGTCAGTAGATACTAGAACTGAAGAAGAAATTCAGAAAGCTATGGATAACCTGACACAGGGAAGAACAAGCTTTATTATTGCACATAGATTATCAACTATCAGAAACGCTGTCCTGATCCTGGTAATGGATCATGGCGACATTGTGGAACAGGGTACACATGAAGAACTGCTCGCCAAGGGCGGATTCTATGCAGACCTGTATAACTCGCAGTTTGAGGAGGTAAGCTAAAATGAGAAGCTACAAGGAAGAGTATGAGTATTGGATGAATTCTCCGGTTGTTGACGATGTTTGCAAGAAGAACCTTGCGGCAATTGCGGACGATGATGAAGAACTGAAGGGTAGATTTGGACAACTGCTGACCTTCGGAACTGCAGGATTAAGAGGCATTATGAAGGCCGGCCTGAATAATATGAACATCTACACAGTTCGCCACGCAACACAGGCAATGGCTAATGTAATTATTCGTAATGGAGGACAGGAGGGCGGCAGCTCTACTGAAGGACATGGGGTTGCTATAGCATACGATTGCCGTAACAACAGTCCTCTTTTTGCCAGCGAGGCTGCACAGGTGCTCGCTGCTAACGGTATCAAATCATATCTGTTTGATGAGATGAGACCTACTCCTGAACTGTCATTTGCAGTTAGAGAGACAGGTTCGATTGCCGGTATTAATATTACGGCCAGCCACAATGCCAAGGAGTACAACGGATACAAGGTTTACTGGGCAGATGGCGCACAGATGGCACCTGACAAGGCTGACCAGGTAGCCGATGAGATTAAGAATATCGACATTTTTGAAGATGTTAAGACTATGCCATTGGAAGAGGCCAAGGCGACAGGGCTTATTCAGATGATAGGCGCTGATATCGATGAGAAATATCTTGCCAAGGTGCAGGAACAGTCTGTAGGCAAGAAATATATCGATGCTGCAGCCAAGGATATCAAGATTGTTTACTCACCATTCCACGGCGCAGGATACAAGCTGGTTCCTGAAGTGCTAAGAAGAATCGGTATTGCTGACATCATTCCTGTTGAAGAACAGATGATTCCGGACGGCAACTTCCCAACAGTAAAGTCACCTAACCCTGAGAATACAGAGGGCTTTGCATTGGCAATCGAATACGCTAAGAAGAACGGCGCTGATATTGTTATCGGTACAGACCCTGATTCAGACAGATGCGGTGCTGTAGTAAAAAAGTGTAGCGATGGTGGCAATGGAGATGATAATTACGTTGTTCTCTCCGGAAATCAGGAAGCTTGTCTTATGCTCGATTACCTTATCAATGTAAAGAAGGAGCAGGGCATACTTGCTGATAATTCTGCAGTATGCAGATCCATCGTTTCAACAACAATGGCTGATGCTATTTGCGAAGCACATGACATTAAGTGCTTCCAGGTGCTCACAGGATTCAAGTTCATTGGAGAGAAGATTAAGGAGTTCGAAGAGAATAATAATTATACATTCCTCTTCGGGTTTGAAGAGGCTATCGGATTCCTGGCGGGAACATATGCAAGAGATAAGGACGCAGTTGTTGCTGCAATGCTGATGGCTGAAGTAGGATGTTACTACAAGTCCAAGGGTATGACTGTGTACGAAGGATTGCAGGACCTCTATAAGAAATATGGTTATTTCCTAGAGAAGACAGAGTCACTCTGGTTTGAGGGATATGATGCTCAGGAGAAGATGTCCAATGTTATGGTTGAATTAAGAGCTAACCCTCTCAAATCAATCAACTCAGCAGTTGTAAATACTGTGGACTATCTGGATGATATTCCGGGATTTACCAAGAGTAACGTTCTTGCATATACTCTTGAAGACGGATGTACTTGCATCGTAAGACCTTCGGGAACTGAGCCAAGAGTTAAGTGTTATATTCTTGCTAAGGGCTCAACCGCCGACGATGCACAGGAGAGATGTTCAGCTATGCTTGGCATTATGAAGGATATACTAAAGTAGTCTTACTTTTCTTGCATACATAATGAAAAGATGATACAATAAAACGTCAAAAATATCGGTGCTATTTATCGACATCAATATGATTAGAACGACAAGTTTTATATATACATGGGAGGCTCAATTATGAGTAATGAGAGAAGAGTAGGAACTGTTTCAAGAGGAATCAGATGCCCTATATTTCGTGAAGGTGATGATCTTGCAACAATGGTAGTAGATAGCGTACTTGGTGCCGCAGAGTCAGAAGGGTTTGAGCTGCGTGACAAGGACGTTGTTGCAATGACAGAATCCATCGTAGCTAGATGCCAGGGTAACTATGCCAGCGTTGATGCTATTGCTAAAGATGTTAAGAATAAGCTCGGTGGAGAGACAATCGGTATTATCTGGCCAATTCTGTCCAGAAACAGATTTGCAATCTGCCTGAGAGGAATGGCTAAGGGAGCTAAGAAGGTTGTTCTGATGCTCAGCTATCCTTCAGATGAGGTAGGCAATGCACTGCTTACAATGGATCAGATTGACGATGCCGGAATCAATCCATACAGCGATGTTCTTACAGAGGCTAAATATAGAGAACTCTTTGGTGAGAACAAGCATCAGTTCACAGGCGTTGATTATGTTAAGTATTATGGCGACCTTATCAGAGAAATGGGAGCAGAGGCTGAGATTATCTTCGCTAACCATGCTGAAGAGATTCTGAAATATACCAATAACGTAATTACATGCGATATTCATACAAGAGTTAGAACTAAGAGAATCCTTAAGGCTAAGGGTGCTAATGTATATGGAATGGATGAAATTCTGAATACCAGCATTGATGGCAATGGATACAATGAGAGCTACGGACTGCTAGGTTCCAACAAAGCAACTGAGGATACCGTAAAGCTGTTCCCAAGAGATTGCCAGGGACTCGTTGAGGATATTCAGGCTAAGCTCAAGGCTAAGACAGGTAAGAACGTTGAGGTAATGGTATACGGAGATGGCGCTTTCAAGGATCCTGTTGGAAAGATTTGGGAGCTTGCAGATCCTGTAGTATCACCTGCATACACTAAGGGCCTCGAGGGAACACCTAATGAGCTCAAGCTCAAGTATCTCGCTGATAACGATTATGCAGATCTCTCAGGAGATGCTCTCAAGCAGGCTGTTTCCGAAGCAATTAAGGCTAAGGAATCTGACCTCGTTGGAAATATGGCTTCCGAAGGAACTACACCTCGTCGTCTGACAGACCTTATCGGATCTCTCTGCGATTTGACTTCGGGTTCCGGAGATAAGGGTACTCCTGTAATTCTTATTCAGGGATACTTCGATAACTATACTAACGACTAATACTTGATAATGGCTAGATCAAGCAGATTACAGTACATTATAACGATGATGCTCTTCGGCACTATTGGAACGCTTTCGCGTTTCATAGACATGCCGTCGAGCATTATTTGCTTGGGTAGAGCTTTCGTAGGAGCTCTTATCCTTGCTATATATCTGGGACTGAGTAAGAACAACCTGGATAAGGACGCGATTAAGCGCAATATTGGTTGGCTCGCACTTAGCTCAGCCTCCATGTGCGTGAATTGGGTATGTCAGTTTGAGGCATTCAAATATACTACTGTTGCAACCGGAACACTGTGTTACTATATGCAACCGATATTCTTCATCATCATGAGTGCAATTGTGCTCAAGGAGAAGGTAGCATTCAGAAAATGGATGTGTGTCCTGGTTGCCTTTGCGGGAATGATAATGGTCAGCGGAGTTCTTCAGGTAGGATTTAATCTGTCTGAACTCAAGGGCGCATTGTACGGAATAGCCGGCGGTTTCTTCTATGCTGTGGTTGTACTGATTAACAAGTATATGAAGGACATCTCAACCATTGACACAACGGTGATGCAGATGTCAATCGTCACGGTAATCATGATTCCGTATACTCTGGCTACTGATGCTTATTCAGCAATCAGTATATCTACTGTAGGAATAATATGTTTGCTGACACTGGGAATAGTACACACCGGAATAGCCTATGTATTCTACTTTGATTCAGTCAACAAGATGCCGGCATCAACAGTTGGAATTCTCAGCTATATTGACCCTGTTGAGGCGTGTCTGCTATCGGCGCTGTTCCTTAAGGAAAACTTGTCAATCTGGGTTCTTGTGGGTGCTGTTCTGATTCTCGGCGCAACAGCTTACAGTGAGCTGGGGGACAGAAGCGAAGGCGAATCAAATTTACAATAAGATTGAATACTACTGCTTATAAGTGGTACAATAAAATGTACTGCAATATAAGAAGAAATGGGAGATAGACATGAGAAAAATCGTATTACCTCTTGTTGAGACAGACAGAAGTTTGCTGGCTCTTCAATATGCTAAGAAGCATTTCACTCAGGAACAGGCAGAAATCATTCTTGTGATGTCTGATGAGAGTCTCGGAATTTCGGCAACTCGCGAAGAAGAAGCTGCTGCGTTGTCATTGGTTGAACGCAAGCTTGATGTAATGAAGCAGGTGCTTGATGGCTATCAGGTAGTAACAAAGGCATTCGTAGGCAAAGCCGGTCCTTGCATTGTCAAGGTGGCACGTGAGTACAATGCTGACTATATTGTAATGACAAAGTCTGCTCGTTCTGACACACTGAGCATGGTGGGAAAGACAACAGACTATGTACTTAATAATGCATATTGTAATGTTCTGATTATTTCCGAGAATAGAATGAATTCCGGAGAATACAAGGGACTGATTTATAAGAAAGCACAGGCTACAGTTAATCTGAGAGGTCAGATTGGTGACAAGCAGAGTGAATGCTTGCTGCCTAGCGTTGACGCTGATTGCAATTATCACTTTGATGTAACTGTAGGTAAGATTAGATTCTTCCATACTGCATACAATCCTGAAACAGGAAATTGGGATATGCCACCTGCCGGCGATCAGACTGCAAGCATAGATATTACAGCAGGTGAGACAGCTGACATTCTTGTTAAGGCTAACAGCATTGATGGCAAAGCTGACAGAATCCGTATCATCAATCGTGGAATGAAACAGGAAGCTGTGTTCGAATATAAGATTACAGCAGCAGCTGCACCTCAGCCACTGGAAATCCCTGAAGCACCGGGAGCAATGCCTGCACCGGCTGTAATCAGTCTAGAAGATGAAGAGGCTGTTTATGAGGCAATTGAGCCGGAAACAGAAAAGATTGATGATACTGTCGGTTCATTAGAGTTCGATGACTTTATTGAAGAGGCGTTATCAAAACCTGAAATTGAGATTCCAGCGCTGGACGAAGAAGCGAAAGCTGTTGAGGAATTGGCAGAGCTTGAGCCGGAAACAGAGCTCGAGACAGAACCTGAAGAGTTATCTATTGTCGATGACTATCTGGACAGGAAATATAACGAAATCTCATTTAACTGGGATGATATTGATTTCAAAGATGACAAGGAAGATACATTCGATAGCACCCTTACCGGGCTGGAAATGTTTACTCCTCATGAAGATGAGATCAGCAGCATAGTCGATGAGCTCAAGGAAACTGTTACATCTCTTGACAATGATATTGCAGAGAGAGAAAGCCAGACAATCAAATTCGGAATTCCGGATGAAGAGGTTGAATCCCAGCTTGGATTAAACTTTGACCTTGATGCTGATTTTGGCAGTGATATCAGATTTGATGTTGATAGCGAGCCTGAATCAGAATTAGAATCAGCATCAGAACCTGAACCTGAACCGGCAAATACTATTGAGGACTTTTTTGAGAGTACAGGATTGACTGACGCTGACAGCAAGGGCATTATTTCACCGGCATTTGATGACATCTTTGAAATGATTCCAACTACGGATCCGGTTAAGAACGCAAATACATCAACACTCGAATATGATTTTGATGAGATTATTAATGAATTCAGAACCAGCCAAATGGGTTATGTCGGAACAGGCATTACTGAAGAAGATGATAACAGTCTCGATGAATTCAAATAAACGATATTCGGTATAGGAGATTAGTTACTAAAGGCGCTGCTGTTGATAGGCAGTGCCTTCATTTTTGGAATTATGTGGTTGATATTTGCCATAACGACAACAATAATATGGGGTCTTGCGGAGCTGTTCTATAAGAAGGGTGCAAGACCTGATGAGCGCTACGCACATTTGAAGATATGTATATGCGTGGGAACGGTAATGGGAATACATGCGTTATTCACATTGGCAACCCAGCACATATCATATGACCCAATCAATCTGATTAGGTATTTACCGGTGTCATTGTGTTATATCCTTTCAATGACGCTCTCGTTCTTCGGTTGCAGATTCATAGAAGAGTCAATATCGGATCCTATTGAGAATACTTCCGGTGCTATATGCACACTGCTGTGTGTAACAATACTTGGTAGCAGTGTTTCTCGCTCATCTATGATTGCTATTGCTATTATGGTTGTGGGTATTCTAGGTATTGGATATATTGAACGCAGTCAGGAACATGGCAGGAATAAGACAATAAGCAGGAAGCTTGCTGCTGTAGCCTTTGCAATGCCGTTCTGCTATGCGATTCTTGATGCCCTGGGTAGTTTCCTGGATATATATTATCTCGAGGTTACAACCAGTCCACTTGTTGGCATTACGGAATCCAATATTGAAGATGTTGCCAACACTTCATATGAATTGACATTTGCGATTTCGGCAATTGTGTTATATGCATTCTTGAAATACAAGGGTGTTAGATTTGGTAATCTGCCTAATCAGAAAGACAAAATTATCGCCGCTGTGTGTGAAACTGCGGGACAGTTTACTTATGTGTATGCTATGAGCGGTAACGGAGCTATTGCGGCACCAATCATTTCATCAGTATGCGTAGTATCCCTGGTGCTGTCAAGAATAGTGCTCAAGGAGAAATTGACTAAGAAACAGTATCTGTATCTGGTAATGATTATTACCGGAGTTCTGATGCTGGCTATAATCGAAGGAGAGTAACATTCAAAATGAAAGTTGTTGAAGTCAATAAGAAGAAATTAATGGATTTTATTGATTTTCCGGATCGTCTATACGCGGGAGACTCCAATTACGTTCCGTATATGAGGGGCGACCTTAAGAAGACACTAAATAAATTGGTAATAGAGAGAAAGAAGTATACGGCACTTGTTGTTGTAGATGATAATAATAAAGTGCTGGGACGAGTGTTGTTTACAATAGGCAAGGATAAGCAGTTGAAGACTGACAAGTGCGGCTTTTTCTCATTGTATGAGTGTATAGACAATCTCGAAGTGTCCAGATTGCTTCTCGGAGAGATGAGTGCCAGACTTCAATCACTGGGTGCTGAATATATATCAGGAACATATTTTCCGCATGATCCGGATAACAGAAGAGGAATAATGGTTGAAGGATTCCATAGGCCACCATTAATTCTCACGTCGTATAACCCTCCATATTACAACGAGCAGATGATTGATGCTGGGTTTATAAAGCAAATTGATACACTAGAGTTTTCATCTTCGGTAGATAGAGGACAGCTTCCGATAATGCAAGAGAAGACGGCACAGTCTATGAAAGACTTCAAGTATCATATAGACAAGGCGGATTTCTCTCAGGTTGAGAAGGAAGTGGATGATGTATGCAAGATTATGAATCATGCTAATCATGAAGTTATCTATCAGGACGCACCGAGCAGAGATATGATATTGAAGATTTTCAAGGGATGGAAGAAATTCTTGGATCCAAACCTGATATTTATTGCGCGTGCTGATGAGACAGACGAACCAATAGGATTTACCATGTCTATACCGGATTATTTCCAGGTGTTCAGAAAAATGCGTGGAAGAATGGATATAAGGGGATTGATTTCTTATCTTGTTGAATCCAGAAAGATTACTTCGTTCAGAGGATTGCTCCAATATGTTATTCCTGAATATCAGGGTAAAGGCATCACGAATGCTTTGTACACAGCTACTCTGGCTTCGGCACTTGAGCACAATTATGATTACTGTGAATTGGGTACAATTGTAGAAGACAATGTCAGATCCTGCAGGGCTGTAGAGAAGTCCGGTGGAAAGATATGTAGGAGATATAGAATCTATTATAAGAAAATAAAGGGAAATGATGCTGAGTAATATTATTGTATGTTTATTGATATTCTTAATTCCTGTATTGGTTATTAGGTTAACACAATCTATTCCAAAGTTGAAGAAACTGGGCAATATTACACTTTGTTTCACCTTGGGGTTGCTAATTGACGTATTGCCGTTTCAATATGATAAGTCGTTCGCATCAACGCTGTCATCTGTTATTGTCGCGATAGCCATACCAATTATGCTCTTTGGATTCAATATCCTGGATACTCGTAAGGCTGCAGGAGGCGTAGTAAAGGCTTTTATCCTGCAAATTGTTTCTACTGTTGTTGTCTCATCTTCCGTAGCTTTGATAGCGGGGAAGATGGGAATGGAAAATGCAGGGGCTTATTCAGGAATGACAACGGGCTTGTATATAGGAGGCACTCCTAACCTGCTTGCGGTGGGGCATGCATTGACGAATGGAGATATGAATGCAATTAGTTCGCTCGTTGTGTCAGACACAATAGTAGGCAGTTTGTACTTCTTGCTGATTCTTGCAACCGGAAAGCACATATATGAATATGCACTGGGTACTTCAAGACGTGTAATGAGCAGAGAAGACTCAAGCATTAGTGAATGCGCAGATCTTTACAATGACTATGTAGATGAAAACGTAAGGTTATTATCGATTGGAGGGTCTGGTATTATTAAGCTCGTGGCAGTTTTCATGCTAGCTGTGTTGTGCTTTGGCATTGGAGTGTTACTGGAAATACTGGTAAATGGTAATCTTGATGGAAGTTTGTTCATTATTATTACAGTATCTGTTCTGGGAATTGTAGGGGGAATGATTAGACCGATTCGAATGGTGCCGGGGAGTTACGGATTGGGTCAATACATGATACTCGTGTTCTCGATGGGACTGGGCATGAGCATAGATTTTAGTAGTATAAGTACTGCGATAAAGCCGGTCTTTATCTTTTGCCTGGTTGTACAGCTGGGGGTTGCTGTAGTACATATGCTATTTTGCAAGTTATTTCACGTTGACGCAGAGGTGTCGATAGTAACCAGTATTGCAGGAATATTCGGGCCGCCTTTTGTCGTACCAATTGCACAGACTCTTGATGACAAGAAGCTTATGACACCGGGAGTGCTATGTGGTGTAATAGGCCTGTCCATAGGCAACATACTGGGAATACTTGTAGGGGTTGTTATATCTACTTTGATATAGAATTATACTGAGAATCGTATGGATAGAGAAAAACTGATTATTTTGAATAATGTATCCAAGAATTATGTTAATGGTGAGAATGTGACAAGGGCACTCAAGAATATTGATCTGGATATTTATGTTGGGGAATTCTTGTGCATTGTTGGCGAATCGGGTTGTGGTAAATCAACCATGCTTAATCTGATAGGAGGGCTGGATAGTTTGAGCAATGGAACCATTACATTCCTTGGACAGGATATAAGCGCTGCATCACGCAGGGAACTTACCTTCTACAGAAGGAATAACACGGGCTTTGTTTTTCAGAATTATAATTTGATGAATAATCTCAACGCTAGACAGAATCTGGAGCTAATAGCAGAATTGGTTGATAATCCAATGGACTCAGACGAAGTACTGAAACTGGTAGGCCTTGAGACTAAGGCAGAGAATTATCCTTCCCAACTTTCGGGTGGGCAGCAGCAGAGATTGTCAATTGCAAGGGCTCTGGTTAAGAATCCCAAAGTAATATTGGCAGACGAGCCAACTGCAGCACTGGACTATGAAACCAGCATAGAGGTTCTTACTGTGTTGGAGAGTGTAATGGCAAACAAGGCAACTACGTTGGTGATGGTAACACATAATGAGGAAATAACCAGAATGGCTGACCGCGTAGTAAGAATTAGAGATGGAAGAATTGATAATATCATTATTAATGAGAATAAAGCTAAGGCAATCGAACTGAACTGGTAGTATATCAATAGATGAAGAGAACTCACAGGAGAGAATTATTAAATACGATTAAGTCATCCAAAGTGTCATTCGTTTCGATAGTGTTTTTCGTTGCACTGGCGGTGGCTATTTTTGTTGGTCTTTCCTGGACGGGTGATGGAACACGTGCTGCCATAGATCGACAGATGGAAGATACGCACTATTATGACTATGAATTAATATTCCCATACGGTTTTACAGACAGCGATGTCAAACAGATTGGGAATATGGAGGGAGTGGATGAATTAGCGACAATTAAGCTGGCATACGGAGTCTATAATAAGGACAAGGTTGATTATCAAGTTAAAATACAAGAGCTTTGTAATAGTATCAATACGCCGATAGTAATTGAAGGTCGTCTTCCGGATAAAGTAGGCGAGGTTGCGCTTGAATCAGATTTTGCGTCCAGACAAGATATTGCGGTTGGAGATTCTATTAAAGTAATAGATGATGAAATTGTTGATGGCAGTAAGCTCAATAAGTTAATGGACTTAAATGCCGATAGCATTACAGCTAATGATGTCTATGACATAGATACGGGCTACCTGGTTACAGATACGTTCATTGTTACTGCGACTGTTGAAAGCATGCAATATGTGATGGATATACAGAACACCTATGGCAGTACACTTAATGGCGCGCAACCTGTTGATGGCTTGTTATATATGGCTAAAGAGTCATTTCGTGAGAATGCATACAGTGGACATACCAATATCTATATTCGAAGCAATCGGCTTCGCGGCATGAATACATATAGTAGCGAATATAAGAATGCATGCATTAAACTTAAAGATTCTCTTACGGACGATATTGGCGAAATTGCATCCGCCAGATTTAATTCAATTAAAGACAAGGCAGATGAAACAACTGAAGCCATAGATAGAGAGTTGGAAGACGCTCTTGGCAGAATAAACAAAGGAAAGAATTCCTTGCAGGACGCAGAGACACAGTTGCAGCAATTGGAGAAGAAGAAAGATAAGCTGATAAAAACTATTACTGAGATAGAGAATCAGCTTAAGAGTATTCGTGCAAGTTCTTCACCAGATCAAACAGAAGATCCTACATCTGTAATATTGGCTTCCAAATTGGAAGATGAATTGAAGAAAAGTCAGGACGCGAAAAAACAACTTGACGAGCTTATTGCTTCTCTAAAAAAGAAAGTTGAACTGGGAAGAGGTGAAATCAGTAGGCTCGCAAATGTGTATAGTGACGGTCAGGAGAAGGCTGGCAGCTTCAAGGAAGAAGTGAAGGAGCTGACTGAATATGATTGCCTGATAGCTACAAGAGAATACAACGTAGGTATTACATCTCTTGAGATAGTGTGCGAGTGTATAGATAAGATAAGATATAGTATGGCAATGCTGTTCCTTATCGTTGGATTGCTGGTGTGCTATTCTGCTGTATCAAGAATCATATACAGCCAATATACTCGTATCGGAATCAAGAAGGCCTTTGGAATGAAGGAGTCTGAAATAAATGCGTTCTATTTTGCTTATTCAGGCATAGCTGTAATTACGGGAATTGTGTTAGGGATAGTAATAGGCGCTTTATTCGTAGAGCGTGTAGTCACAGCGTCTATTGCCAAGGAGTACTTGCTGTATTCTGCCAAGATGTATATTAACTGGAGCACCGCTGCAGCAATTGCTGCTGTAGAAATAGCATTGACATTCTTGTGTACGTGGATTGCTTGCTATAAGATTCTCAGACAGGATGCTGTTGTGTTACTGACTGGGCAGACACCACAACACAATAAGGCTAGATTCTTTGAAAAATTAGGCGTGTGGAAGAGACGGTCACTTCTGTCTAAAACAATAGTAAATAATTTTATCAATGATAAGAGAAGGGTCTTTGCAACATTAGTTGGAATTGCAGGCTGTACTGCTATGATAGTATGTGCAATCATGCTGAAGGACAATATTGTCCTTGGTTTCCAGAAACAGTATGATGAGTTGTTCAAATTCAATGAAATTGTCTTGTTTGATGAGAATAGTGATGGGGCAGATGAGCGCATATCAAGTATTCTGAGTGAAAATGAAGTGAGTCATACTTTCATAAAAAAGGAAATGGCTACCATGACATTACCTGATGGAAAGCTGATATCACTGGATATATTTACATCTGAAGCCACTGAATTCTATGATTTAGTTAAGGTTAATCAGATGGGTGACGCTGCAGGAACAAGACAGGAAGGCGTGTGGTTGACACACGCATATGCCAATGAATATGGAACAAAGGCTGGCGATACTATTGAATTGGTAGACAGCAAAAGAGAGATACATAAGCTTAAAGTG
This sequence comes from Anaerovoracaceae bacterium, assembly GCA_045639825.1. Taxonomy (GTDB): domain Bacteria; phylum Bacillota; class Clostridia; order Peptostreptococcales; family Anaerovoracaceae; genus Crickella. The sequence continues at coordinate 45,742 of JAZUDV010000046.1, read as the reverse complement.
ACAGGGTTTATGGAATGTTATCTAACACGAGGCTTGGTGCTGCTCAGTCCTGAAGTGTATCGAGCAGAATTCGGTGCTGATGTTGTAAACAATGCAGCACTTGTTAATATTGACAAAACACAAGAGAAAGCTCTTAATAAGCAACTCAAAATAGTTGATGGGTTCTACAATATTAATGACTATTATAAAGAATCAGAGAATTTCTTTGAAGCATTTACTTCGGTGTCAGGGGCGTTGGTTGCCGTTTACATGTTGTTGGCGACTATCATGACTTTGCTGGTACTACTCAACCTGTTTGTAATGTTTGTTGAAGAGAAGCGCATTGAACTGATTGTAATGATGATAAATGGATTTGATGTCAAGGACGCCAAAGCATATATCTATAGAGATACTATTTTCATCGGAATTGTTGGTATTGTCGTTGGTGCAGTGGTTGGAACTCTGTTAGGAAGAGCTACTATTGGTTCATTCGAGAATGCTGCAACAGCAATGATTAAGACTACCGATGCTATGGCCTGCCTAATAGCTGCGATAGTCACAGTGATACTAACGACAATTATGGTATTAATTGCGGTAAGACGGATAGATAAGTTCGAGCTGGCTGATATAAATAGGGAATAAAAAGAAGATGCTCTGCCTGGACAGAATAGGCAGAGCATTTATTCCGATTTGTTATCTTACAAGTGCCGTGAAGTCTACTTTTCCAACCTTGGTTCTAGGTAGCTCATCTATAAATTCGATTTCTCTAGGCTTGGCATATCTTGCAATATTTTTAGCAAAATAGTCATTAAGCTGTTCTCTGATTGCATCACTCTTATCATATCCTGGATTGAGGACGATATACGCCTTAACTCGCTCAATTCTCTTAGGGTCAGGTACCCCGACAACACAGCATCTCTTGACCATTTCGTTCTTTTCAATAATGCTTTCTAACTCAAGAGGAAAAACGTTGTAGCCGTTAGTAACAATCATTCTCTTGATGCGGCCTTTAAAGTAGAAGAAACCTTCCTCGTCGACAGATCCCAGGTCACCTGAGTGAATATAGGTTAGTCCATCGGAATGTTTTCGCATTGCTATAGCTGTTTCTTCCGGATCATCAATGTATCCAAGCATGTTGGTGACTGAGCTAAAAACTATTTCGCCAACTTCACCTGTAGGCAGTTCTATGTCAGTTCCGGGTTCAACAATCTTCATGACAACATCGTTCAGAGGCTTGCCGATAGAACCTTCTTTATAATCGCCTTCAGGAACCAGACAGCTAGCTACAACTCCCTCTGTCATACCATAACCCTGTCTTACATGAATCTTGCATCCGCGTGCGGCAAGAAAAGAATTGATTTTGTGCTCGAGTTCTGCTGATAAAGCATCAGCCCCGGAGAATACTCCTTTAATAAATGAGAGATCCGCATTCTGCAATTCCTCGACATCAAGCATTCTTTCGAATAGAGTCGGTGCACCTGACATGAAGTTGCATCTGTATTTGAGCATATCCTTAACGTAGCTCTCCGGAGTAAACCTTGGAATCAGGATGCTGCGTGCACCAGCCATCATAATAACATGGACACCGATTATTAGTCCACTGCCATGGAATATCGGCATTACTGTAAGAAAGGTGTCACCTTCATGCATGGCTGAAGTAGTAGCAAGCATCTGTGCCGCTGATGCATTTATGTTGTAGTTGGAAAGACACACCGCTTTAGTTTTGCCGGTAGTACCACCGGAGAAAAGTATGAGTGCTGCTTTGTCAGTCCTATCAGTAGTTTCAGGAAGTGTATGCACTGAGACAGATTTCTTCTGAAGCTCCGACCAGGTTAAATGTTTAGTGTTGAATCCCGGCTTGCTGATTTTTCTTCCCTGAGTTGCCCAGTATCCCAGCTTGAGAAGAGGGGGCAGTACGTCTCCGACAGAACAGATAATAATATGCTTGAGATCATTGCAATTGACAATGCCGGTGACATTAGCATACAGGCTATCAAGGATAACAATAGCCTTGGAATGAAGCTTGTTGATATCGTCAATAATCTCATTCTCAGTTGAAAGCGGATGTATCATATTAACGACAGCGCCAATTTTGTTAACTGCGTAGAACATAATGATAGCCTGCGGCATATTTGGCATACATATTGAGACAACATCATCTTCTCCAATGCCAAGTGCTGATAGTGATTTTGCAGTTTTTTGAATCTGAGCAACAAATGCAGGATAGCTGACTTCCTTATTCATGAAAGAATACGCAATGTTGTTTGGATAGTTTGCTGCTGACTGCTCAACAATATCTACAAACAAACCATGATGGTAATTCATTAAACGAACCTCCTTATTACCTTGTTTGCAATAGTTCACTACTAGATTATACCATGCTGGCATAATAAAAGGCAGACCCTGTTAGATCTGCCCCTATATGTGTTGTAATAATCAGATTGTTGTTTATACATCTGACTCGATGATGTCTTCAATATCATCATGGTCATTAGTTACTCCGAACTTGTCAAGGAGATAGAATACCAGTCCGAGAATCATTCCTGTTACAGCTGCCAGGCTCATTCCTGTAAGAGTGCAAGCTTCACCGAGCTGAACTGTAATTCCGGAGAGTCCTACTACGAATACTACTGAAGTCAGTGCCAGGTTACGAGGCTTGGAGTAATCGATCTTGGAGTCTACCATCAGTCTGATTCCGGAAGCACCGATCATACCATAGAGAAGGAATGATACGCCGCCCATAACAGGACCAGGGATTGTCTGGATAAGAGCACTAGCCTTGCCGATGAATGAGAGCAGGATTGAGAATACTGCTGCACCACCGATTACCCATACACTGTAAACCTTAGTGATAGCCATAACTCCGATGTTCTCACCGTAAGTTGTTGTTGGGCATGCTCCGCAGAGTCCGGAGAGTGCTGTTGAGAATCCATCGGAGAACATTGATCTGTGAAGGCCCGGATCCTTCAGGAGGTCTGCTCCGATTACTTCGGAAGTAACAACCTGGTGTCCGATGTGCTCATTTACTACTACCAGTATAGCAGGGATGATTGTTGCGATAGCCTTGAAGCTCCACTTAGGGAACATGAATGCAGGCATAGCTACAACGGAGGCTTCCTTAACTGCAGAGAAGTCTACCAGTCCCATAACAAGTGCGAGAACATATCCTGCAACGATTGCAATCAGAATTGCAATTGCGCTTGCGAATCCTTTGTAGAGGATCTGTCCGAATACTGCGAGCAGCAGAGTTACAAGGAATACTACTACGAACTTTGGATCAATGCTGACGTCTTCTCCAGGAAGAACTCCGCCTGTTGAAGCTGCATTGCTAGCGAGCTCAAGACCGATAAGTGCAACTACCGGACCCATTGCTGCAGGTGGAAGAACACAGTCAATCCACTTAGTTCCTACGAACTTAATCAGGATAGCGATTGCACACATCAGCAGACCTACTACTACGAAGCCGCCGAGTGCATACTGATATCCGAGATCAGGATCCGCAATTACCAGCAGAGCAGGTGAGATGAATGCCAAGGATGATCCGAGATAAGCAGGAGCTTTTCCCTTTGTAATAAAAATAAAGATAAGTGTTCCGATACCGTTCATAAGAAGCGCTATGGAAGGACTTACCCCTAAAATATATGGAACTAATACTGATGCACTGAACATTGCGAATGTGTGCTGAATGGAAAGTGGAATTCCCTGGCTCAAAGGCACACGTTCCTGAACTTGTACGATTCGTCTTGGCGTTGACATGTTCTTCTCCTCCTTTATTATTTGCGTGCTTTAAAAAAATCCTATCTCGCTAAATATACAATTGTGCAATGCAAAAATCAACACAAATATTGTGTGTTTATTTAGAAACAATACTATATATCGTTAAATGCTGTATTTGCAAAGTGTTGCGGTTGTGTACGAATCGTAGTACAATATAAATGGATGGAATTGCGACAAAAAATTATCTGCAAACACGAACGATTGACAATAATCGGAGGTAATTGATATGAGAAACAACGTTGAAATCACTGAAGCAAGACCTCTGCTCGATGAAAATGGAGATTTGACACAAGTCGGATTTGCAAGAAAACTGCTGCCTGTATATGACAGAAGCAAGGTGAAGGGCGGTTTGATGAGGCTTAAGGAATGGGATTATTACTATATAGGTAATGATCATTTTGGCCTTGCGGTTACAATTGCCGACAATTCATATATGGGACTTGATTCGATTTCGTTCTTAAGCTTTGATGATGAACCATGGGAGATTACCAAGAGCCCGATGAGATGGCTGACTATGGGCAGAACTAATCTGCCTGAGACTTCTGAAGAGGGTATCAGTGAGATATATGGTAAAGATTATTACCTAAAGTTCCTGGTTAAGGATGGCAAGCGTCACCTGACCGGTCGCATGGACAAGTTTAAGAATAATTTGCCAATCGAATTTGATATTAAACTGCTGAGTGAGCCTGAAGAATCCATGGTAATAGTCACTCCGTTTAACAAGGCGGGTCATTTTTACTTCAATCAGAAGATTAATAATATGCCGGCCCATGGATATGTAAAGATAGGTGGGGAGAAATATGAATTTAAGCCTTTCGAGTCAATGGGAATTCTTGACTGGGGCAGAGGCGTATGGACATACCATAATACATGGTACTGGGGTTCGGCATCCGGCCGCGTTGACGGTAATGAATTTGGATTCAATATCGGATACGGATTTGGTGACACCAGTGCAGCTACTGAAAATATGCTGTTCTATAGAGGTAAGTCACACAAGCTGAGCGAAGTGAAATTCAATATTCCGAGGGTCGGTAAAAGTGATGACTTTATGCGCCCATGGACATTTACCAGTGATGACGGTAAGTTCGAGATGGAGTTTGAACCGATAATTGATAGAGCTTCATGTACTGATGTTAAACTTATTAAAAGCGACCAACATCAGGTCTTTGGAAGATATACGGGAACCGCCGTACTCGAGGACGGAACCAGGATTGAGATTAAAGACTTTATCGGATTTGCTGAGAAAGTAGAGAACAAGTGGTAAGCATATAAATAAAAAGAATTCTGTTATTAACAGAATTCTTTTTTTAGTTAGTCATGTAATTCGATGAAGGAAGTCTTCTTATCTTTGAATTGACCGATGATTGCTGTCTCACAACCTTGTTCTCCAAGTGCTTGCTGGAGATTCTTGACGTGCTTCTCATCGATGGCGATTAGCAGACCGCCGGATGTCTGTGGGTCGTAGAGACAGTCGATTGTCGCTCTTAGGTCAATGTCTGTATCAGGGTTTTTAGAAAGAAATTCTGACACATCAGGACCAATGTATTCTCTGTTGCGATGAGCTCCGGCAGGAATAATTCCCATCTTTGCCATATCGTGTGCATTGTCCAGAATAGGGACTTTGCTTGAGAAGATTTCCAGAGTAACATTTCCGGCCTTAGCCATTTCTGCGGCGTGACCGATGAGGCCAAAGCCTGTGATATCAGTACATCCGTCGATTGTGGCTCCGGCCTTGCGAATCTGTTCCATAGCCAGCCAGCCATATTTGTTTAGCTGAGCCATTGTGTCTTCCATGGCACTGACTGTTTGATCATCCAACATGTCTGCCTTGGCAGCAGTCGATAGAATCCCTGTTCCAATCTTCTTGGTTATAACGAGAAGGTTGCCTGCATTGGCACTGTTGGAGAGAATATCATTCGGATGAGCAAAACCCGTAACCGATAAGCCGTATTTTGGCTCGTTATCTTCAATACTGTGACCACCAACAATGGTAGCACCGCATTCGTTAACCTTGTCGTTACCGCCTTCAAGTATTGCTTTGACTGCATCAAGTGGTAAGCAATTAGGTACGCAAAGGAGATTCATCGCCAGTTTTGGTTGTCCGCCCATTGCATATACATCACTTAGTGAATTTGCAGCGGCAATCTGCCCGAATCTATAAGGATCATCGACGATAGGCGGGAAGAAATCAATTGTATTAATGATAGCAAGATCGTCACTGGCACGGTAAACACATGCATCATCATTGCTGTCAAAACCAACTAAAATACGCTCATCGCTAATCTTAGGCAGTCCGGAAAGAATATCTGAAAGGACACCCGGTCCCAACTTTGCTCCTCATCCACCTGCTGTTGTCATCTCAGTGAGACGAATTGCCTTTTTTGGTTTTACTAAGTTTGATTTGCTTGATTCTGACATATTTATTCCTCAAATACTTGATGCATAAATGATACACCAAGTATTCATAATAGTCTTATTGGTTGTTTCTATAGATAGTTTATTTGCTTAAATTATTCGATATGACGTAGTTGTAGAATGCCTCTGCAACAGGGGAGAGGGATGCATTCTTCAGTTTGATGATATAGAATGCTCGGTCCGAGTCAAAGTCATCTATACTGAGTATGGATACTCTATCAGACAGATTGTTTGCAATTCTTTCGGAAATAATAGCTACGCCCAGACCTGCCTCTACAGAACGAATCATTGAATCAATATCGTTGAAGAGACCTGCGACTTCAAACCCGGTCTTATCAAGTCCGCGAGACATTGCGACGGCTTCGAAAGTCTTTCTTGTTGCAGAACCTGTTTCACGCCAGAGGAATGGCAGATCACTTGCCGCAGATACCGAAATATGCCCCGATAGGCCGTAAGCCTTAGGCGCAATCAAGACAACTTTATCGTTAGCGATTTTGGTTGACTCTATGACATTGCTGTTTACCGCATCACCAACAAAGCCAATCTCGCCACGTCTGTCGATAATGTTATCAACTACAGACTCGGTGTCCGAAAGGGCAACATAATATTTGACGTTATTATGTTCCTTGCGGAAGTCTGCGAGAAGATCAGGCAGGAATGTTACACCCGGAATTGAAGATGTCTGTATTTCAAGAATGCCGGACGCTTCATCGCCGTTGGCACCGAGTGCGTTCATTGCAGCAGATCTCGCATTAATCATCTCTATTGCATATTTGTAGAACTCTGAACCCTGTGGAGTCATCTCAACTGTGCGGCCCTTGCGATCAAGGAGCTTGACATTGAGCTCGTTTTCCAGGTTCTGAATGTGAGAGCTGATTGTCGGCTGTGTAAAGAAGGTAGCATCTGCTGCCTTGCTGAAACTCTTATACCTTACAACATTTACGAATGCTTCTATTTGCTTAAAATCCAATTGAATTGCCTCCTAATATACAAGAAGCTGTCAGTTCATTTAAAGTGTATGTTCTTAGTCAATGCCGAGAAGCTGGATACGTGATAAGCCCGGAACTGTTGCTATTTCTCTAAGCATATCATCCAGTGAATCTACGTCCTCGCCAAGGTCGAGGGTGATGACAACGTTGGCCTTGTTGTCAACCGGTGGATTCTGTGTGATGGTCCATACACTGTAGTCGTAGTTGGAAATTATTCGGAGAACTGTCCATAATACTCCTACGCGATGGTTCATCATCATCGATATTATAGCATGTCTGCCCATCGAAATAGTGCTCATATCACGAACCATATCTTTGTATTTGTAGAATGTGGAACGTGATATACCGACCTTCTTAACTGCCTCGCTGACATCCTTGGCATTGCCGTCTTCGAGCAGTTGTCTTGCCTCTATTACCTTCTCACAATAGGAAGGGAGAAGGACTTTATCTACAATTACGTATTTGCCGTTCATAAGGGTCTCCTTACTTGGAAGCTCTATCTATAACGTACTGCTTCATATCTTCAATGGCAATAACATCTGTATGTCTTATTTCTCTCTCAAATATACCTGCAAGTCCGGAAGGAATGTCTGTGCCTGTGATCTTGTGGCAATTATCCATGTTCTCACGATCGGATCCCGGCTGCTCGCCAAGGGCTCTGAGAACGGAAGCGCAGAACTTGTAAGGTGAAGCAGTACTGAGTACTACATTGATATTTGTATCGGATGAAGCAAGCTGGTATTTCTCATAGCAGCTCCAGGCAATCGCCGTGTGAGTATCCATGAGATAGTGTTCCTGATTGTAAATGCGGCCGATTGATTCGCTGCCGTCTTCATCGCCGGCAGCGAGTCCGACGAATACGGACTGGATCTTAGCGAGCTCTTCAGGGGTAATCCGGTATTCGCCGGACTCCTGGAGCTGCTGCATATATTCAACTGTATGCTCTTCTCCGCAGATATAGTAGAGAAGACGCTCAAGATTGCTGGAAACAAGTATATCCATGGAAGGGGATGTAGTCTTGTAGAAAGTCCTCTTCCTGTTGTAATGACCGGTTTGCAGGAATTCGGTAAGGACATCATTAGGGTTGGATGCACAGATGAGCTTGCCTACAGGAAGTCCCATCTTCATTGCAAAATATCCGGCCATAATGTCACCGAAATTACCTGTCGGAACTGTAAAGTTTACTTTACATCCGTCCTCAATGGCTCCCATTTCTACAAGTTGCTTGTATGCTGAGAAATAGTAGACAACTTGAGGAACCAGACGTCCGATATTAATCGAATTAGCGCTTGAAAGGCTGACTCCCTTAACAGGCTGAGGGATTTCTCTAAAGAGCTTCTTAACACCTGTCTGGGCATCATCAAAGTTACCCTTGATTGCGCATGCACAGGTGTTGTTGCCTGCTGCAGTTACCATCTGAAGTTTCTGTGTTTCTGAGACACCGCCTTCGGGATAGAAAACGATAATTCTTGTGCCCGGAACATCACTGAAACCGCAGAGGGCAGCTGATCCTGTGTCGCCGGAGGTGGCAGTAAGGATAAGGATTTCATCGGTGAAATCATTCATCTCTCTTGCCTTGGTTAACAGATTAGGGAGTGCTGAGAGGGCAACGTCCTTAAATGCTGCAGTTGGTCCATGATAAAGCTCAAGAACATAGCCATTAGAGCCCACTTTAGCAAGAGGCGTAATGGCATCCTTAGAGAACTTGTTCCTGTAACTTCTCTCGACCAGTTCGTCAATTACCGCTTCGCCGTAATCCGGGAAGAATATGTTCCAGACAGCTTTGGCCATTCCGCGGAAATCTCTGTCAGTTACCTCATGATAATCGTCAAGAACGATTGCTGAGAGGTCGCTGGGAATATAAAGTCCACCATCCGGTGCCTGACCATTAAGAATGGCCTGAGAGGATGTGGTGATATGCTTGGAATTTCTTGTACTAATATAATTAATCACGATGTACTCCTGTTGAAAAAAATGTATTTTTATGATACATTATTCACTGGATAAAGACAAGTGTTTTCGGAACGCGAACTAATCAAGAAATCTGTCCGCAGACTGGAGAAAAGATGAAGATAGGAATCATGGGATTTGGCACCGTTGGATTTGGTGCCTACACAATTGCAAAAGAAACAGCTGGCGTCGAGGTTGTAAAAATCTTCTCAAGAAGGCTTCGTCCTGAGTATGAAGGCACATTGAAAGATGACGGAAATCTCGGCATTTTTACGGCAGCTCCTGAAGAAATATGGCAGGATGACAGCATTGATGTTGTTGTTGAGTCAATGGGCGGAGTAGAGCCTGCAAGAGAATATGTTCTGGCATGCTTGAATGCAGGAAAACATGTTGTAACGCCTAACAAGAATCTTATCAGTGCATGCTATGATGAACTGATGTGTACTGCTCTTGATAATGACGTCACCTTAAAGTTCACTCCGACAGCAGGAGGTGGAATTCCTTGGCTGTACAACCTTGAGAGAACTAAACGCTGTGACAAGATTCTTGAAGTCAGGGGCATAGTGAATGGAACCTGCAATTACATTCTTGATGCGATGCACAAGGATGGAGCCGACTACTCACAGGTTCTTAAGAAGGCACAGGAACTCGGCTATGCAGAGGCGGATCCATCTTCAGACGTTGAAGGAACAGACACTCTTCGCAAGACCGTAATTAGTGCTAATATCGCATTCAATACTGTTATTAACGAACAGGACGTTCCATGCTGTGGAATAGATAAGATTGATAAGAAAGACATTGAATGGTTCAACGAACATGGCTATACCTGCAAACTTATGATGAATGCAAGAAGAGTGGGCGATGGCAGGATAACGGTTTATGTTGAGCCAACACTCTTCAAGGCAGATACTCTAGAGGCGAATGTCGGTACCAACAACAACCTAATAACTCTTGTTGGTGAGAGTATCGGAACGCAGAGCTTCTATGGACAGGGTGCCGGTATGTTGCCGACAGGCGAATCCGTAATCCAGGACGTAGTTGATATTATGCAGGGAGGACCGGTTCAGCATATCTACAACAGTGAGCCGGTAATAATAGATAATAACAGTGAGGTTCAATCATATTATCTCAGCTACAACGGCAAGCGCGGTATAGCTAAGAAGGTATCTGTTGCAGAGATGCATATGATTGCACGCACCTGTGCAGCCAAAAAGTTAAAGCTGTTCTTTGCGGCAGTTAAAGAGTAAGTTAAGTCAACAGACTAATTAGGAGTTCTAAATGATCAAAGTACTAAAATTCGGCGGCTCGAGCCTTGCAAGTAGTGCTCAGTTCGCCAAGGTTAAGAAAATAGTTGAGTCGGACGAGAGCCGCAACGTTGTTGTTGTAAGTGCTCCCGGCCGTCGTGATTCGGAAGATAGCAAGATTACCGATTTGTTATATCTCTGCCATGCACATCTGAAATATGATGTGCCTTTCGATAATATTAAGAAAATGATTGTCGACAGATATGTAGAGATAAGGAACGAATGCGGTCTTACCTTTGACATCGAATCGGAAATAAACAAAGTTTTCGACGAGATGACTAAGAGAACAAGCGTTGATTACATTGCGTCAAGAGGTGAGTATTTCTGCGCAATGCTGATGGCTGAGTACCTCGGATTTAAGTTCGTAGATGCAGCTGAATGGCTGGTATTCAACTTCAAGGGCGAGGTTGACTTTGCTAAGTCGGAGAATAATTTAAACGAGCTGTACGGCGTTTACGGCAAAATCGTTACACCTGGTTTCTATGGCGCAATGCCTAACGGTGACATCAAGGTGTTCAGTCGTGGAGGTTCGGACATTACCGGTGCTATTGCTGCGGCTGCTGTAAAGGCATCCATATACGAGAATTGGACAGATGTAAATGGTATCAAGATGGTGGATCCGCGCATTGTCGATAATCCTAAGACTATCGAGCATGTCACTTATGACGAGCTCCGTGCGCTTTCCTATATGGGAGCTGCTGTTCTGCATGAGGATACGATTTTCCCTGTAAGAATCAACGACATCCCTGTTAACATCAGGAATACCAATGAACCGGATAACCCGGGCACAATCATCCGTGAGGATTTTGAACACGACAGCAAGGAAGAGAAGGATCGCTTCATTACAGGCATTGCAGGTAAGAAGGACTTCTCAATAGTCAATGTTTATGAGTCCAGTCTGGGTGAGGACAAAATCATTTTGCTGCGTAAGGTTCTGGCAATTTTCGATAAATATGATGTTCCTATCGAGCAGATTCCTACCGGTGTGGACAGCATTTCTGTAGTTGTTCCGAGTGAGGCTATCGATGGAAAGAAGTATGAGATTATGGCGGCGCTTCGCGAGGAAACTCAGATTGACAGATGCGATATTACAGATGGCGTCAGCCTTATCGCAATTGTCGGACGCCAGATGGCTTATAGGACAGGTGTTTCCGGACGTATTTTCGGTGCACTTGGAGATAACAAGATCAACATTAGAACAATCGAGCAGGGCGCTGATGAGATTACGATTATGATCTGCGTATATACTGAGGACTTTAACAAAACTGTTAAGATCTTGTATGACAGTTTTGCTTGTTAAGAGGAGAGGATAGATGAAAGTAGGTATTATGGGTGCGACAGGAGCTGTCGGCCAGGAAATGATAAAAATACTTAGAGAGAGAAACTTTCCGGTTGATGAGTTGAGATGTCTTGCAAGTGAGAGATCTGAGGGCAAGAAGTTGCAGACCGCCTTTGGTGAGGTGACTGTCCAGCGTACATGCCCTGAGGCTTTCGAGGGACTGGACATCGTTCTCGGTGCCAGCGAGAACGACATCGCTGAGGCGATGGCACCTCACATCAAAGCAGCCGGAGCTGTTTTCGTTGATAATTCAAGTGCTTTCAGACTCAATCCGGATGTTCCGCTGGTTGTTCCGGAGATTAATCCTGAGGATGCGCTCAAGCACAACGGAATTATCTCCAATCCTAACTGCTCAACAATTATCACACTCGTTGCAGTTAACGCAATCAACAAGCTGAGCCCGATTAAAGCTATGTATGCATCAACTTATCAGGCAACAAGCGGTGCAGGAGCTGCCGGTCCTAAGGAAATGTACGCTCAGGCTGAGCAGGTAATTGACGGACGCAATGCGGGTGAAGCCGGTGTTTATTACGGTGTTAAGGCGGAACCACATGTCTTCCAGCATCAGATTGCATTCAACCTGATCCCGCAGATTGGCGGATTTGGTGAGAACGGATATTCAAGTGAGGAAATGAAGCTCCAGAATGAGGGCCGCAAAATCATGCACCTTCCGGAGCTGAATGTCAGCTGTACTTGCGTACGTGTGCCGGTTGAGCGTTCACATGCGATTTCTGCATGCGTAATTACCGAGTCCAGACTCGAGATTGATGCTGTTCGCAAGGCTGTCGAGGCTGCTGCAGGATGCAAGCTTTGCGATGATGGCGACAATCACGTATATCCAATGCCACTCGAGACCTCTAATCAGGATTTGGTTTATGTAGGCAGAATCAGAAGAGATTTGGCTAATGAAAATGGTATTAATCTGTGGTGTTGCGGCGATCAGGTAAGAAAGGGCGCGGCAACAAATGCAGTTCAGATTGCTGAGTTGTTAATTAAATAGGAGAATAGTATGGATATTTCACTAACTAACTTAATTGAAGGCGCTACAGCTTATTTAAGAAACAGAGGTGTTGGAGATGCCGAGGTCGGAATTATACTTGGTTCAGGATTAAATGATTTCTCTAAACAGATTGATGTAATTACTGAAATTAAGTATACAGATATCCCGGGTTTTAAACAGCCTCATGTTCAGGGACACACCGGTGTCGTTACATATGGATTGGTCGATGGGAAGAAGGTAATCGCTCTTGCCGGAAGATTCCATTTCTATGAAGGATTTCAAATGCAGGAGGTTACTCTTCCTGTAAGGGTTCTGATCAAGCTCGGAATTAAGAGATTAATTATCACCAATGCGGCCGGTTGTATCAATACAGATTGGAATGAGTGTGATTTAATGCTTATCAGCGATCATATTAATTTATCGGGAGACAATCCGCTGATAGGTAAGAATCTTGAAGAATTTGGTCCACGTTTCCCTGATATGACAGACACATATAATAAGGAATTGAGAAAGAAACTGAAGAGAGCTTGTTTCGATCAGGATATTCCAATCAGAGAAGGCGTTTATACAATGATGCATGGCCCTTCATTCGAAACACCTGCTGAAATCAGGTTCTTGAGAGTTATCGGAGCTGATGCAGTAGGTATGTCCAGCGTTCCGGAAGCTATTGTTGCCAATCAGGCAGGCCTTGAAATAATAGGTATTTCATTCTTGTCTAACTGGGCAGCCGGTATTATGGGCAAAGCGATTAGCGGACAAGATATTTTCGATAACAGAAGCAAGGTAGAGGAGACCTTTACCAAGGTAGTAAAACTTGCTATTTCAATTGAAAGCTAGGAGGCATAAGATGGCAGATACATTAACAAGAGATAAGGCTTGGGAAATCCTGAACAAGCATGTTAAGGGAGAGAATTATATTACTCATAGTATGGCGGTTGAGGCTATCATGAAGGGTCTGGCTAAGAAGCTGGCACCGGATGAAGTTGAATACTGGGGTATCTGTGGACTGCTTCATGACCTGGACGAGGAAACTTGCCCATGGAGAGAAGACCTGTCAACACATGGTCCAACATCCAAGAAGATTCTGCAGGACGAAGGATATGACGATGAGAGAATGACAAATGCTATCATGGCTCATAACCCAACTTGCGGCAAGAATCCGGAAACTACATTGGAGTATGCACTTATCGCTGCTGACCCGATGAGTGGATTTGTTAAGGCTGTTGCTCAGATCTATCCTGATAAGAAGCTTGCAAGCGTTAAGCACAAATCTGTTGCCAAGAGATATAACGAAACAAGATTCGCTGCCGGCGCTAACAGACAGTATATGATGCTAATCGAGAAGACCGGCATCAGCTGGGATGAGTTCATCGACATCTCTATCGAGTCAATGCTGGAAATCGCAGACGAGATCGGACTGTAAGAATAGCTGTGCTACTACAAAAAATGTGAAATCAAATCACTGTTGTAAACACATAGGAGTTGAAAGATGTTCGTATACTACCCTCAGGGCGTCTGCTCACAGATGATAGAGCTGGAACTCGATGGAGACATAATTAAAGAAGTTACATTTACCGGCGGATGCCATGGCAATCTGCAGGCTGTATCCAGGTTGGTTGCCGGAATGACTGTTGATGAGGCTTGCGAGAAACTTGAAGGGATCAGGTGCGGTTTCAAGCCGACATCCTGCTCGGATCAGCTCTGCAAAGCACTGAGAGCCGCTCAGAATCAGTAGATTCTTATTTGCTGAAGCTTATATTCACAACGAATGCGCCCCTACCTGCCTTCTCAGGTGGCGAAAAGGCGCATATTTCACAACGTGCGCAAACAGTTGATTGTTTGGAGATAAGGAAGTGATACCTATCGGTCGTATATGAACGCATAGGTATCACTTTTCATTTCTATTTCATTACTACATACGCAACATCCAACTCGCTTGCTCGTCAGTCAGAAAGAAACGCACCTTGAGGCTTGATTTTTGATGAGATAGGGGCGCATTTCTTGTGAATATCGATTCTATTGCAATCAACCAACATTGGCAGAACGACATTATAATAAAAAAACTTCTATCAATGATTCGATATATTGCAAATCTATACTATTATCATCAATTTCAAAGGTTGCAATCATGTTGATGTTAGGAATATAACCGGCTTCAAGGTATTGAAGTATTTTATTCTTGTTTTTGTTAAGATAACCTGGACTATTCATTTTACCAAAGTGCTCCCACACAATAGGTTGATTGGTACGTCTGTTATATACTATGAAATCAGGGCTGCGCATTTTGCCATTTATCTCGAGGTCAGATTCATATAAAACCAACAAATCATGGGCACGAAGACGTTCATAAATCAATGCTTCAGATTTGGAACGAAAGCGTAGACCCCACATTGATTTAATAGGGTACTCTGCTTTCTCGATGTCTTTTCCTTTGAATTTTTGAATATTTTCTTCAAGTGCAATTTGATTAGACAAGCGCTTTGCGGTTATTTCAGGATGAGTTCTGTCATAATATGCCTTAGCCAACCTATCTATTTCCTCGTTTGTTTTGGAACGCTTATCCTTGGGAATATTCACTCGCGCAGGTGAATCCATTCGAATAAATGAGGTTAACGCACATATATGATTATCCAAGTAATCGATGTCTTGCTGAAGCTTACGCTTGTATGCTAGCGACTCTGCAATTTGAGTATGTTTGCGCTTAGATAGATATTTTTTCTTTCCATTAGTGACGATTTTCCACGTCCAATTGTTGCCACGTCTATGACATTCAAGCCGACCACGCGATAGCTTTCGGAGCTCAGCTTTCTTTTGCTTTAGCTCACGTTCAGCGCGTTGCTTCTCTCTTTCAGCGTATTCGAGAATATTCATATTAATCCTTTCCGTTTATTCTTCTGTTTCAAAGTAGAGATTTATTTATACTGCAACGCGATACTATAGTCATCAATTATAAATAATACGGTTCAAGAATGTAGGATTTCATGGGTATCTTGTATTGTTCAAGACATTATTTACATCGGCGACTTCGAGTTCTTGTGGCAGCAGGGATTCATATTACAATTCACAAAAAACGCGCTGCTGATTGCAATAGGATCGATATTCACAAGAAACGCGCCCCTACCTCGTCCAAAATCAAGCCTCAAGGTGCGTTCCTTTCTGACTGACGAGAAAGCGTGTTGGAGGTTGCATGTGTAGTGATGAAATAGAAATGAAAAGTGATACCTATGCGGTCATATACGACTGCATAGGTATCACTTCCTTATCTCCAAATGATCAACTGTTTGCGCATGTTGTGAAATATGCGCCTTTTCGCCACCTGAGAGGGCAGGTAGGGGCGCATTCACTGTGAATATTTATATTCGCTTATTGCAGCTGATATATACTTGCATATTGCACCTGCTATTTGCTTAATATATCCTTGAAATTTCAGTATTTTTTTGTTAATATTTGTTGGTACGACCATGTACGACTTGGGGGTAGATAGGTGCTGGTGTGCCTCGCGGTCTTCAAAACCGTTGTAGGGGGTTAGTAGCCTCCCGGGTGGGTTCGATTCCCACATACTCCCGCCACCTTAGTTGTTTATGGAGGGAGAAGCATGAATAAGAAAGATTTATTAAGGGGAATTCCTAAGGTAGATGAAGTACTTAGCCGGGAACCTCTTTTTGTGTTATCTGAAAGATACGGTGCTGCCGTTGTTAAGGATGCCGCAAGAAATGTAATTGAAGAGATGAGAGCCGCAATACTGAGACTCGAGGATGAAATCGACGAGGACCTTGCGAACAAACTAACAAGAGGAATGTCAGTTGACACTGTTGCAGCTAATATTGCTGCTAAGATGTCAGTTAGCGAGGAACACAATCTCAGACCTGTAATTAATGCGACAGGAACCATCCTTCATACCAATCTTGGCAGATCACCACTGTGCAAGGATGCAACAGATAACGTTCAGAAGATTTCACTTGGATATTCCAGCCTTGAATACAATGTTGCCGAGGGCAAGCGTGGCTCAAGACATGACATAGTAGGCGACCTTATCGTTGAACTTACCGGTGCTGAGGATGCAATGGTGGTCAACAACAACGCTGCTGCAACAATGATAGTGCTCGCAGCAATGGGAGCAGGCAAGGAGATTATCGTTTCCAGAGGTGAGCTGGTTGAAATCGGCGGAGCATTCAGAATCCCGGACATTATGGAACAATCCGGTGCCTTCCTTCAGGAAATAGGTTGTACCAACAAGACCAAGATCTCAGATTACGAGAAGAATATTATTACTGCCGATGAGGCTGAAGATCTCAACGATATTGAAACAGCACGCGGCGTTATCAGATATGAGACTGCTGCACTGATGAAGGTGCACAAATCCAATTATGATATTGAGGGATTTACTGAGGAAGCAACTCTTGAGGAGTTAGTTGCTCTCGGTAAGAAGAATAGACTGCCTGTTATCTACGATATGGGAAATGGCCTTATGGTAGATATGTCGGAGTACGGACTTGATGAACCTAATGTTCCTGCAAGTCTTAAGACCGGAGTAGATGTAATTCTTTTCAGCGGAGACAAACTGCTGGGCGGCCCACAGGCCGGCATCATTGCAGGAAAGAAGAAATACATAGAGGCAATGAAGAAACATCCTCTGGCAAGAGCAATGAGAGTTGACAAGATGACTTTTGCAGCTCTTGAGGCTACACTTAAGAAGTATAGAGATGAGAAAGTTGCACTGAGAGATATTCCTATCCTGAACATGATCTCAGCAGGCGAGAACGATATGAAGGCTAAGGCTGAGAAGCTTGCTGCTACATTACAGGAAGCATGTCCTGACCTCGTAGTTGATGTAGTCAGAGTTGAGGATCAGATTGGTGGCGGCTCTGCACCAATGGTTAGACTGCCGGGTTATGCAGTTGCTGTTGCACAGAAGAGCAGCTCTGCCCAGACAATTGAGAGAAAGCTCAGAAAGGCAGCAACCCCAATTGTTGCAAGAATTCAGAATGATCAGCTGCTTCTCTGCGTAAGAACTATTTTTGAAGACGAATTTACAGCTATTGCTAAGGTATTCAAATAATGAAGAACATCATCCTGGGTACAGCCGGTCATGTTGATCACGGCAAGACCCAACTTATCAAAGCGCTTTCCGGAATCGATACTGACAGACTCAGTGAAGAGAAGAAGCGTGGAATAACAATTGAATTAGGCTTTGCGCATATTCCTAATGATGCAGGCTACAATATCGGAGTTATCGATGTTCCGGGCCACGAGAAGTTCATCAAGAACATGCTTGCAGGTATTGGCGGCATTGACTTCGTAGTATTCGTTGTTGCGGCTGATGAAGGAATCATGCCACAGACCAGAGAGCATTTTGAGATACTGCAGTCCCTTGGTATTGATGACGGCATCGTTGCAGTTACCAAGACCGATATGGTAGATGAAGAGTGGCTCGAGATGTTGCTGGAAGAGGTCGAAGAATACTTCAAAGGATCATTTCTTGAGGGCAAACCGATCGTTCCTGTTTCGGCAAGAACAGGAGATAATATCGCTATTCTGAAGGAAGAGATTATCAAGAAGTGTGATAGAGAGAACAAGCGCCGTGAGGAAAAGGAGCTCTTTAGACTGCCTATAGACAGAGTGTTCAGTATGTCAGGATTCGGTACTGTTGTAACCGGAACCCTGCTGGATGGCTCGGTATCGGTAGGCGATGACATGGTCATTGAACCTGAAGGCATTAAGGCCAAGATAAGAGGTATTCAGACTTATGGACAGGATACAGATACGGCAATAGCCGGTCAACGTACCGCCATTAACATATCTAATGTTAAGAAAGAAGAGATTGACAGGGGCGATGTTCTTGCGGCTGACAAAGCGGTAAGCGTTACAAGCATGCTCGATGTAAATCTCAAGGTATTCAGCTCAGCTGACAGGATGGTGCTGAATAACTCAAGGGTTCACCTCTACGCCGGGTCCAAGGAAGTGTTATGTAAAGTAATTCTCCTTGACCGCGACGCACTCGCCGCAGGCGAGCAAGCCTACGCGCAGCTGAGGCTGGAAGAGCCTATGGCTCTTCGTCGCGGAGATAGATTCATTATCAGATTTTATTCACCAATCATCACTATTGGCGGTGGAGAGATACTGGATGTTAATCCTGACAAGCACAAGAGGAACAAAGAGGAAGTCCTCGAAGGATTGGATCTCCTCGCCAGTAAAGATCTTGCTAAAATCGTTAATATGAAAGCCGGTCAGAGGCGTTTCTTGAAACAGAATGAGATGGCGTGGGAACTTGGACTGCTGCCATCGGAACTTGAAGAGGTGGTTAAGAAAGAGCTTGCGGACAAGACCTTGTTCAAACTCTCTGACAATTCACTCCTGTCCAAAGACAAGTTCGAGAGGCTTAAGTCCAATCTTGAATACATGATTAACAGCTATCATGAAGCCAATCCTCTTGCTGATGGAATTCCTAAACAGGAACTCCTTTCCAAGTTAAGAGAAAACTGGCATATTGAAGACGATAAGCTGCTGCAGGCGATGGTTAAGTATCTCCTGGAGAATAATGTCATTGAGGACAAGGGTAAGACAATTGCACTCGCCGGATTCACGGTTGAATTCAGCGATGAACAGCTCAAACTCAAGAACACAATTCAGGATAAATATCGGGCAGCAGATATAGAGGTAAGAAGCACAGACGAACTCATTGCAGAACTCAAGGCAGATAAGACTGCCTTCGGGGCGATGGTCAAGGCACTTGAGAATGAGGGAGAGCTGTACAAGCTCGAACCTTCCTACTACATCAGCAAAGAGGGATGGAGCAAGGCTGTGGATGCGGCTAAGAGCTTTGACGGAGAGTTTACTCTGGCTGAGTATAGAGATAAACTCGGAACCAGCCGTAAGTATGCTGAACTGCTTCTGAAGGTATTGGATAGGAATATGATTACACAGTTTAACGGAACATCAAGAACTGTGTTACAGAAATAGGAGGACGTTATGTTAATGAATAGAAACATGAAGCCTATGATGGCTCAGGATGAAGCACCTGAGGGTTGCACTCACGACTGCAGCAGCTGTGGTGCTAACTGCAGCTCAAGAGAGGGCGGCATTCCTAAGGCTGAACTTAACGAACACAGCAAGGTTAAGAAGGTAATCGGCGTTGTATCAGGTAAGGGTGGCGTTGGTAAATCAATGGTTACAGCTCTCTGTGCAATTGCTGCAAATAGAAACGGATATAAGACAGGAATTCTTGATGCGGATATCACAGGTCCATCAATTCCTAAGATGTTCGGAGTACACGAGAAGGCATTTGGCAGTGACTTCGGTATTACTCCTGCTGTTACTCCAACTGAGATGGAGATGATGTCAATCAATCTGCTGACTGACAATGAGACTGATCCTGTTGTGTGGAGAGGTCCTGTTATCGGCGGTGTTGTTGAACAGTTCTGGACTGATGTATATTGGGGCGACCTCGATGTTCTTTTCATCGATATGCCACCGGGAACAGGCGATGTTCCACTGACTGTTTTCCAGAAGATTCCTGTTGATGGAATTGTCGTTGTTACTTCACCTCAGGATCTCGTATCCATGATCGTAACTAAGGCTGTTAAGATGGCAAAACTCATGAACATTCCTGTACTCGGAATGGTTGAGAATATGAGCTACCTCACATGCCCTGATTGTGGCAAGAAGATTGAACTGTTCGGCGAATCCAGAGCAGAGGCTGTAGCTGTTATGAACGATATCAAACTGCTGGAGAGATTGCCGATTAATCCTGCTCTTGCAGCTCTTGCAGACGCAGGTAAGATAGAATTCAATGAAGGCACAGAAATGGAATGCATTCTTGGAGTGCTCGATGAGCTTGGATTAACTAAATAGTATAAGAGGGACGGTCCTCTTTCTTGCTTGGATAGTAGGACCGTCCCCGTATATCGAGGAAAATGGAATTAATCAGATTAGAGAATATTAATAAGAGCTTTGAAGATACCGAGGTGCTGAAGGGCATTAATCTTAGCGTTGCTGAGAACGAGTTCGTTACATTGCTGGGACCATCAGGATGCGGCAAAACAACAACACTCAGAATTATTGCAGGCTTTGAGAAACCGGATAGCGGCAGAGTGTATTTTGATGGCAAAGACATTACAGATACCAAGCCTAATCAGCGCAATATCAACACGGTATTCCAGAACTATGCGCTCTTCCCACATATGAACGTGTGAGAGAATATTGCTTTTGGCCTGAGAGTCAGCGGCAAGAGCGATGCATATATAAAGGATAAGATTAAGTATGCTCTCAAACTTGTTAACCTTAAGGGTTTTGAGAACAGAAAGATCGACCAGCTGTCAGGTGGTCAGCAGCAGAGAATTGCCATGGCCAGGGCTATCGTTAACGAGCCTAAGGTGTTGCTGCTTGATGAGCCGCTTGGAGCATTGGATCTCAAGCTCAGACAGGAAATGGAGTACGAGCTGGTCAGACTGAAGAAAGAGCTCGGCATCACTTTCATTTACGTTACACACGATCAGGAAGAGGCGCTGACAATGTCGGACAAGGTCGTTGTAATGAACGAGGGATATATCCAGCAGATGGGTACGCCTGAAGAGATTTACAATGAGCCTGAGAACGCGTTTGTTGCTGACTTTATCGGAGACAGTAATATCGTGTCGGGCAAGATGATAGAGGACTATCTGGTTGAGGTAAATGGAGCTCAGCTGCCTTGCATCGACGGAACAGAGCAGGGATTCAAGCCGGGTCGCAAGGTCGATGTCGTAATAAGACCTGAGGATATTGAAATCAAGCCTTACGGCAAGGGTCAGTTCAATGGAACTATTATCTCCAAACTCTTTATCGGAGTTCATTACGAGATGCTGGTTCAGAGTGAAGACGGCAAGATTGAATGGTTGCTGCAGAACTATGACCAGCACGATGTAGGTGCCAAAATCGGCATGTACGTAAGACCTGAGAATATTCAGATAATGCACAAACCTAAATCAGAAGCCCAGGAGGCAATCGAACTTGATATCTAAGAAGAGATACGGAATACCTTTCATACTGTTTATCATTACGGGAACGATCATCCCGCTGATTTCGATTGCGTATTACGGCTTCACGGCAAGAGATGGCAGTGCGACATTTGCTAATATCACGGCAATGTTCCAGCATGATCATCTTCAGGCACTGGGACTGTCACTGCTGCTCGCAGTTGTCAGCACCTTGATATGTCTGATAATTGCTTTCCCGATGGCAATGATCTTAAGAAACAGCAAGTATGGCAAGACAGGATTTATGATCTTCGTGTTTATACTGCCAATGTGGATGAACTTCCTACTGAGAACAATGGCATGGCAGGTTCTTCTCGAGAGACAGGGCGTTATCAATGCCATTATTACTGCTATGGGATTCCCTAGACAGGAACTCATTAACACGCCTGGCGCCATAGTCCTTGGCATGGTATACGACTTCCTGCCGTTTATGATTTTGCCTATATATAACACTGTATCCAAGATTGACGAGCACCTGATAGAGGCGGCTCAAGACCTTGGAGCCAGCAAGAATAGGGTATACACACATGTAATACTGCCACTCACAGTTCCGGGAATCGTCAGCGGCATCACAATGGTATTCATTCCTGCACTGACAACCTTCGTAATCAGTAATATGCTCGGAGGAGGCAAGATCAACCTTATCGGTAATATCATTGAGCAGGAATTCACTGTCAACTCCAACTGGTATCTGGGATCAGGCCTGTCGCTGGTGATGATGGTGTTCATAATAATCAGCATGCTGTTGCTGCAAAAATTCGATAAATCAGAAGGACAATCCTTGATTTAAATTTTACTGGCGGAGTCTCCGCCTAATATAAAAATGAAGAAAGCATTAGGAACATTATACATTTTAATAATTATGGCTTTCCTGTACTTGCCAATTATTACGTTGGTAGTGCTGTCTTTTAATGAGGCCAAATCCATGGCTGTGTTCACGGGATTCAGTCTTAAGTGGTATGCGGAGCTGTTGAATAATCGCCTTATGATGGAGGCGGTATTCAATACTTTCTCTATTGCAATAATCGCCGCGCTGATTGCTACCATCATCGGAACGATGGCAGCAATAGCTCTGGGTGGCATGAAGAAGAGAACCCAGAGCGCACTCTTGGCATTGAACAATATTCCAATGCTGAACGCAGATATAGTAACCGGTATAGCACTGATGCTGTTCTTCCTTATGATAGGAGTGCAGCGCGGCTATGCTTCAGTACTGTTCAGCCATGTTGTTTTCTGTATCCCTTACGTATTGTTATCGGTAAGACCGAGACTCAATAAGAACACTGACAAACTCTTCGAGGCTGCACTTGATCTTGGTGCATCTGAGAAATACGCATTCAGAAAGATTGTTATTCCTGAACTGAGACCTGGTATCCTAACGGGATTCCTGCTCAGCTTCACGATGTCGGTTGATGACTTCATCATCACTTACTTCACAAGGGGTGCCGGCATCAACACTATTTCGACTCTGATATACAGCCAGGTTAAGGTTGGAATCAGACCATCGATGTATGCACTCAGCACAATAATATTTGCTGTCGCATTGGTGGTGCTGTTGGTTGTTAATATCAGACAGGGCAAGGAAGACAAGGCAACTATCTAACAGCTCGAATTAATGATAAGAACAAACACTGATAATAGAATACATCGCATTCTTTGGACAGGAGGATTTGACTCCACCTACAGGATGATTGAATTGGCTCTGCAAGATGTTATCGTGGAGCCTTTTTATGTTGTGAATTCCGGACGCAGGAGTCATAATATCGAGCTCTCGGCAATGCAAACAATGCTCGAAATACTGAGAGACAAGAAACGATTTAAGGCAGATATTGGAGATATTAAAGTCATAGAAAAGAGCGACATACATATTCCGTCAGAGATTCATGAGGCTTATGAACGTTTGCATCAATCATACGACATCGGTTCTCAGTATGAATGGTTGGCTGCATTATCTAAGACAACTGATAATCTTGAAATATGCATCGAGAAAGCTCCGGAGGGAAGACTGCATTCCAGAGATGCCATAATCGAAGGTTCTGAAGATTCAGAGATTATTTTCGGTAGTCTTGTTCTGCCAATCTTCGGAATTGCAGAAGATGAGATGATTGCGAACATCAAGAATTGGGACTGCGAGGATATTGTAAAACACATCTGGTTCTGCAATCATCCGCTCATAATGAAGAGAGATGAGAAAAGCGAGCAGTACTTTCCTTGCGGCATCTGCCATCCTTGTCGCATCAAGATTGAGTCAGGAATGAAACATCTGTTGCCTGAATCAGCTTTGACAAGATACATGACCATGCGAGACATTGAAGTCTCTCGTGGCGAAGAAGCAGCCAGAGATTACAGAATGTCGATTTGGACGGAGAGCGGACTGATAGAGCAGTAATAATGCATATAAAATTCAACACTTGGGGATGTCTTAAGTGTTGATTTTTTTATTTTTTGAAAAAATTAGAAAAAGGTATTGACTGTCCACCGGTGGACACGATTAGACTACAGTTGAGCATAGGGAAGGGACCCCATATCCCGGACTGAAGAGAGCTCTTTACATATATTAATTCTGAAAGGGACCATATATCCCGGAAGGAGGCAAATTATGAATAAGTTTGAATCTAGAGTAGGAGGGATTGCCATTTCGTTTATCATCGTTTTCCTGCCACTGGTAGGAGGCTTGATATCATCAATGATGGCAAAAGGCCAGATGCAAGCCTTTACAGATATGAACAAACCTGCACTGGCACCACCGGGATGGCTCTTCCCAATAGCATGGACTATATTATACCTGCTCATGGGTGTGGCTTTGCTCCTGATGATAAAATCGCATCACGAGTATAAGGTGGGAGCTATCAGCCTATTTATCTCACAGTTGCTGATGAACTATCTGTGGACACCAACTTTCTTCGGAAGACAGGATTATTGGATGGCTTTCGTGATACTGGTATCTATGTGGATGACCACAATAATATGCGCAATTGTTGCGCGCAAGGTGGATAAATGGGCAACATACTGTCTGATACCGCTAATCCTGTGGACGACATTTGCCGGATATCTGAACGCGGGAGTGGCTGTGCTAAATTAGTGCAAAAGGCGATGAATAGGAAATTAGTGGTATACTGATAGACAGAAAGATCGAATAGGAGGTATAGATTATGGAAATGAAATTTTATAGATGTGAACACTGCGGCAATATTATTGCTAAGGTTCATGACAGCGGTGTTGATGTAATCTGCTGCGGAGATACAATGAAGGAACTTGTTCCGGGAACATCTGACGGAGCATTTGAGAAACATGTACCTGTATATGAAATAAAGGATAATATGGTTCACGTTAAGGTCGGATCAGTTGAGCATCCAATGGCTGAAGAGCATTACATTCAGTGGATTGCTATTGAGACTAATCTCGGCAATCAGAGAAAGTGCCTGAACCCTGGAGACAAGCCTGAGGCATGCTTCGCACTTTGCGAAGGTGAGAAGATTACAGCTGTATATGAGTACTGCAATCTTCATGGCCTGTGGAAAGCAGAGTAAGAGAAATAAGTAAACCTAATAATTATCATAACTTGCATATAGTAAAGGGAGCTCTGATGAGCTCCCTTCTTTATTCTTCAATTGGTAATGCGACTCTGGCGAGATACCTCTCAGGTGGGATATCGAGTCCGAGGTGCGGGCCTACCATGGATATCAGGTATAGCGGACCGCGAGCAGTGAGGTTCTCGCGTTCAATTTTCTTTTTGAATTCCTCAATTATTTCCGGCATTGGGACGTTTGGTCCATGGTATAGGACTGATAGAACTCTGTGCCTTGGTATAAGAATTACTGAGGAATCAGGATTCTCCGGCATGGATACCAGGGGAATATGACCTGTGAACTCTCGCTCTGCTGCAAAATCAGCTCCTGCCGCAAGATCTTCCCATGGAGTTGTTACAAATAATGGACGGGAAGGTGACATTTCGAGCTTCTTGGCGATGACTTCCTCCATCTGACGACCAATCAAATCCGTGTGCATTGAATAATGAGGGAAACTGGTGCCGAGGTTCATACAATGACAAGGAATCTCAGGCGCGAAAATGGATTGGACGTTAATTTTATCGTATCTGTCCATTCTAAGCTCCATCTCACGCATGAAATAGAAAATATCACTTTGCTTGGCTGCAAGCAGCGATAAGAGGTCATTATAATTACCATTGTCTTCAAAATACTTGCTGATAACAGCATAAGTGAAGCCGTAGTTGTGTAGCATCACAATCTGGCGCAGCTTCATCATGTCGTGGAATGAATACATGCGCTTGGTGTCGTGAATGGTAGGTATCAGCAGGCCTGCTTCCTCAAGTCTCAGCAAAGTTGCTCTGCTGACTCCGCACGCTACACCTATCTGATTAACTGTATATAGACTGTTATTATCACTCATACTTACATTTTAGCACAAAAAAGGACTCAGACGTAGTAAAAACGTTTGATATTTGATATAATTTTAACATGACGGATGCATGCTATGAACGACAGAAGAAAGAATAGAAGGAAAGCATAATAATAAATGGATGGCTTTGTAGATATACATACGCATATACTGCCTAATATAGACGACGGTTCGACAAGCATGGAAGAAACGTTCGAAATGTTGGAGTTGGCATATCAGGAGGGTATCAGGACCGTTTATATGACTCCGCACTGTGGCCGGTGTAATCCTAACTTCGATGTAGAAGAGTCCAAAGCGGTGATGGAACTTGTCGAGGGAACGCTGAAGAAGATGCATCCTGATATGTCTCTCATCTTCGGTAATGAAGTATTATATTACTCAGATATGGTAACTGATATTAAGGAAGGCACGATTTCCACTCTTGGTAAATCGAACTGCGTGCTGATTGAGTTTGCGACCAATATTGATTTTTCATCCATGCAGGCAGCGGTCAGAGAGCTCAAGGCTGCAAGATACGTTCCTATAATAGCTCATGTTGAAAGATATAACTGTCTTCAGAATGATATAGAGAAGCTCGATGTACTTCATGGAGAGGGTGCATATTTCCAGGTAAATGCAGACATGTTATTGGAACCGCCGGTTGAAGAGACTTCGAATGGAGTAATAGGAATTTTTAAGTTCCCACCTATAATGTCTACCATACAGTTGTACAAGAATTATGCTTGGATGTTTGTCAGATCCGGCAAGATAGACTTCATCGCCAGTGATGCTCACGGCAGTGAATATCGCAAGCCGGTGATGAAGACGGCGCTGCAAATGGTTTACAAATACGCAGCACCGGAGACAGCACTCAAGCTGATAGATAAAGCAAACTTACTAAATAGGTAATTGGGGTCAACCCATTTTAGCCAAATGGCTAACTGGGGACAGGCTTGGATAGGGATACACTGTGAAGTGTGTCCCTTTTTGGTAGAATGGCAAGATCATCCCGGGCTTAATGTTGACATTAACTATCATCATGTCAACATTAAGCCCGGGATGATCTTGACATGTTCACACAAACAACATAATTATTTATGAAAAATCTGTTGACAGTGTAGAACATTAGCGTTATATTATGAGCGTAATGATTAGCACTCTCTGATGGTGAGTGCTAACAAACAGAAAGGAGGACGCCATGGATTTAAGCGAGAGACAATTACAGATCCTGCAGGCAATCATCAGCGACTACGTTGAGAATGCTGAGCCGGTTGGTTCAAGATCTATTGCTAAGAAACATGATCTTGGCGTCAGCCCGGCAACAATCAGAAATGAGATGTCAGACCTTGAGGAAATGGGTTATCTGACACATCCGCATACTTCGGCAGGAAGAGTTCCATCAGACAAGGCTTACAGATTGTATGTTAATGAGCTGATGAAGAAGAGGAACCTGTCACCGAGAGAGAAGAAGATTATCAACGACAGACTTTCGGCAAGTCGTGATGAGTTCGATACTACATTAAGGCATGCTGCTGAGCTGCTGTCAGAGATTACACATCTTGCTTCTTTCGCAATGACACCGGCAGCGAACGAAGATACAATCAGTTTTATCAGGCTGATGCCGGTTGATGAGAGAACCATCATTCTGATGATTGTGGGCGATAGCGGTAACGTAACTAATACAACACTCAGATTGGGCGTTCCGTACACACCGGAGTCGCTCGAGATTCTCTCCAAGAACATGACGGTTAACTACAAGGGTAGAACTCTGGACGATGTTCTTAAGAGCGAGATAATTGAGGATGTTGGAACGGATATCGAGGCACTCAGCCAGCTCAGAGGTAGCGTAATGCCGAGCTTCATGAGAACTCTCGAGGACATGATGAATGTTCACTTATATATGGAAGGAATGATGAATATTTTCAACATTCCTGAATACTCCAGTATCGATAGAGCGCGCGACTTTATGGAGCTCTTCTCACAGAAGGACGAATTCACAAGGCGCATGCTCGAGAGAGGAGATGGAGTGGTCGTAACCATAGGTGAAGAAAATGCCGATATGAAGGATTGTTCACTGATTACCGCAACATATCATGTCGACGGTAAGCTGGTAGGCAAGATCGGTGTTATCGGACCAACCAGAATGAAGTATGACGAAGTAACTTCAATTATGGAGTACTTAACCAATAACCTGAGCGAGTCATTCAGACTCACGGATGGAAAGGATAAGAAATAATGTCAGAAGATAAAGACAAGAAGATTAAAGAGGAAGAGCAGGCGGCAGAGGCTGCAGCTGAAGAAAAGGAAGAAGCCAAGTCAGAAGAAACTGAAGAGACTGCAGAAGAGCCTACTCCGGAAGAGAAGACTGAGGAAGCCGGCAAGAAAGACGAAGCTGCAGAGTCTTCCGAGGAGGCGGAGTCAGAACGCTATATGCGACTGATGGCGGAATTCCAGAACTTCAAGAAAAGAGCTCAGAAGGAGAAAACAGACATTCACGCATATGCTAATGAGAAGCTGATGAATGAACTTCTGCCGGTTCTGGATAATTTTGAGAGAGCACTTGAGACCAAGACTGAAGAGGTTGAGAGTTATGCTCAGGGAATGGAGCTGATCTTCGAACAGATGAAGACAGCACTTACCAATCACGGACTAAAGGAAATCGCAGCACTTGGTGAGGAATTTGATCCTAATAAACACAGCGCTGTTATGACTGAGGAGTCAGAAGAGTACGAGTCCGGCAAGGTTAGCAAAGTATTGCAGAAGGGCTACGAATTGAACGGAAGGGTTATAAGACCCGCAATGGTAGCCGTAGTTAAATAAGTTAATTAAACAACGTGTTTTTACATAGGAGGACATGAAATGAGTAAAGTAATTGGTATCGATCTTGGAACAACTAACAGCTGCGTAGCAGTACTGGAAGGCGGAGAGCCTACAGTTATCACTAATGCTGAAGGAACAAGAACTACTCCATCAGTAGTTGCATTTACAGATAAGGGAGAGAGACTTGTCGGCGAGACAGCTAAGAGACAGGCAATCACTAACCCTGACAGAACTATCGCATCAATCAAGAGACACATGGGTGAGGCTTACAAAGTTAACATCGACGGTAAGGACTACACTCCACAGGATATTTCCGCTATGACTCTTGCCAAGCTGAAGGCAGATGCTGAGGCTTATCTCGGCGAGAAGGTAACAGAGGCTGTAATCACAGTTCCTGCTTACTTCTCAGATGCTCAGAAGCAGGCAACTAAGGATGCCGGAAAGATTGCCGGACTCGACGTTAAGAGAATTATCAACGAGCCTACAGCTGCATCACTGGCATATGGACTCGACAAGGGCGATGGCAGCCAGAAGATTCTGGTTTACGATTTGGGCGGTGGTACTTTCGATGTATCCATCCTCGAGCTCGGAGACGGAGTATTCGAAGTACTCGCAACTAACGGCGACACCAAGCTCGGTGGAGACGACTTTGATAATGCTGTAATGAACTTCCTGGCAGACAGCTTCAAGAATGAGAACGGCATCGACCTCCGTCAGGATAAGATGGCACTCCAGAGACTGAAGGAAGCTGCTGAGAAGGCTAAGAAGGAACTGTCAAGTGCTCAGACAACTAAGGTTAACTTACCATTCATCACTGTTGGCGCTGCAGGCCCACTCCACATGGATATGGATATTACAAGAGCAAGATTCGATCAGCTCACTAAGGACCTGGTAGACAGAACTATCGAACCTATGAACAAGGCTATGCAGGATGCAGGCGTTACAAGTGCTGACCTCGCTAAGGTTATCCTCGTAGGTGGATCTACAAGAATCCCGGCAGTTCAGGAAGCAGTTAAGAACGTTACAGGTAAGGATCCATTCA
This sequence comes from Anaerovoracaceae bacterium, assembly GCA_045639825.1. GTDB lineage: Bacteria > Bacillota > Clostridia > Peptostreptococcales > Anaerovoracaceae > Crickella. The sequence goes on along the minus strand of JAZUDV010000046.1, from coordinate 15,718 downwards.
AGGGAATTAACCCTGATGAGTGCGTAGCTATCGGAGCTGCTATTCAGGCAGGAGTTCTGACAGGAGAGGTTAATGATGTACTGCTCCTCGACGTAACACCACTGTCACTCTCAATCGAGACACTGGGCGGAGTTGCTACAAGACTTATCGAGAGAAATACAACAATTCCTACTAAGAAGAGCCAGATCTTCTCAACTGCAGCTGACAACCAGACAGCAGTAGACATTCACGTAATGCAGGGTGAAAGAGAAATGGCTGCAGGAAACATCACTCTTGGCAGATTCCAGCTCTCAGGTATTGCACCTGCTCCTCGGGGAATTCCACAGATTGAGGTTACCTTCGACATCGACGCTAACGGTATCGTAAACGTAAGCGCTAAGGACCTGGCTACAGGCAAAGAGCAGAAGATCACTATCACTTCTTCAACTAAGCTCTCAGACGACGAGATCAATGCTAAGATCAAGGAAGCTGAGCAGTATGCAGAGGAAGATAAGAAGCAGAAGGAAGCTGTTGAGACAAGAAACCAGGCTGAGGGTCTGATGTTCGAGACAGAGAAGCAGATGAAGGATCTTGCTGACAAGGCAACTGACGATGAGAAGGCTGCTGTTGAGGCTGCAAGAAAGGATCTGCAGGCTGCAATCGACGCTAATAACGTTGAGGATATGAAGACTAAGATGGAAGCACTGACTAATGCATTCTATCCAATCTCAACAAGAATCTATCAGGAAGCACAAGCTGCACAGCAGGCTACAGGCGGACAGGCAGGTCCTGACATGGGTGGATTCAATCCTAACATGGGCGGAGCTCAGGCTGGTCCGGCTAATAACGGCACAGTAGATGCTGACTTCACAGTAGAAGAGGAGTAATGACGGCGAGACCGCATTGCTGACATTTATTAAAAAATAAACGGGGATAACAGTTCGAGAAGAGGCTCTGTGGTAGCCGGCACTTAGCGATTAGCGAGCGAAGCGAAGCTAGAGCTTAGTACCGCTGCGTTAAACCACAGCGAGGCGAGAGCCGTACTCTTCGAGAACTGTTATAGCCGTGTAGAGGAGTAATAATAATGGCAGACAAGCGAGATTATTATGAGGTGCTTGGCTTAAAGAAGGGTGCTTCGGATGACGAGATTAAGAAGGCGTTCCGTAAGGGAGCGATGAAATATCATCCAGATAAGAATCCCGGAGATAAGACCGCAGAGGAGAAGTTCAAGGAGATTAATGAAGCTTACGAAGTTCTCTCGGATCCTGATAAGAAGAGTAAATACGACAGATTCGGTCATGCAGGCGTAGACCCTAATTTTGGTGCAGGCGGATTCGGAGGCCAAGGATTTGGCGGCTTTGGCGGATTCGGCGGCGGTGCAGGCGGATTTGGATTTGAAGATATATTCGATATGTTTGGTGCTATGGGCGGCGGTGGACGTCGCGGCAGCAGACGTAATGGCCCTCAGAAGGGCAAAGACATTCAGAAAACTGTTACTATTGACTTTACAGATGCTCTGTTCGGCTGCAAGAAAGAAATTGAACTTAACAAGGACGTTAAATGCAAGACTTGTAATGGTTCAGGTGCCAAGGCAGGTACAGCTAAAAAGACATGCGATCAGTGCGGTGGTTCAGGTCAGATCTCGCAGGTATCGCAGACACCTTTCGGAAGATTCCAGAACATCGTTACTTGTCCTAAGTGTGGTGGCGCAGGTCAGATTATTGAGGACCCATGTCCTGACTGCAACGGAAGCGGTAAGATTCGCAAGAAGGTTAAGATCAAGGTTGACATCCCTAAGGGCGTTGACAATGACAGTGTAATTACTTTGCGCGGACAGGGTGCGCCTGGAGTTAACGGCGGACCGGACGGAGATCTGTATATTGTAATCAACGTTAAGTCTCACAGCGTTTATAGACGTAAGGGAGATGATCTCTATCTCGATATGCCTATATCTTACGACCAGGCCGCTCTTGGTGCTAAAGTCAGCGTTCCGGGTTTTGGCGAGACATATTCATATACTATCAGCCCAGGTACCCAGACAGGATCAACATTCCGTCTCAAGGGTAAGGGTGCGCCAAACGTTCACACAGGACGCAAGGGCGACCTCTATGTTAAGGTTAACATTGAAGTTCCTACGAAGCTGAGCTCCAAGGAGAAAAAGGCAATCAAGGATATGGCAGCGGTAACAAGCGACAGCACATACCCACAGAAGGCTAAATTCGAGAAACTGAAATTCTAATGCAACAACGGGTCAGACCCCTGTGACCAAAATGCAAAAAGGGGACAGGCTTGGAAAGGACTGTATAGTGAAATTTGTAAGTTGGAACGTAAATGGATTCCGTGCCGTACTGAATAAGGGCTTCGAAGATATCTTCAAGGATATCGACGCTGACTTCTTCTGCCTTCAGGAGACCAAAATGCAGGAGGGGCAGGTGGACTTCCATCCGGATGGCTATTATGAGTACTATAATTGTGCTGAGCGTAAAGGTTATTCGGGTACTGCAATCTTCGCGAAGAAGAGCCTGGGCGAGCCCCTGTCAGTTGCTTACGGCATCAATGGTGAGCATAACGACGAGGGCAGGGTAATTACCCTTGAGTACCCGGAATTCTATCTTGTAACGTGCTACGTTCCTAATGCCAAAGACGGGCTCGCCCGCATCGACTATCGCTGCGAGTTTGAGGATGCTATTAGAGAATATATAGCTGGTCTGGATAAGAACAAGCCTGTTATATACTGCGGAGATCTTAATGTTGCGCACAATGAGATTGACCTTAAGAATCCAGGTCCTAACAGAGGCAATGCCGGATTCTCAGACGAGGAGAGGGGCAAATTCAACGAGCTGCTTAATGCGGGATTTACCGATACATTCCGAAATATGTATCCGGAAGAAGTCAAGTATTCTTGGTGGTCATATAGAATGAAAGCTCGTGAGAGAAATGCAGGATGGAGAATTGACTATTTCATCGTTTCAGACAGATTGGCAGATCAAGTCAAGGAAGCAGAAATCTTGAACGACGTTTACGGCAGTGATCACTGCCCGGTAATGATAGAGATATAAAAAAGTAGCGATGTAAAGCAAACTTTACATCGCTGTTATTTTATATTGATACGTAAAGAACTCTTTACATCACATCCTTGTTATGTAAAGAAACCTTTACATTCTGCGCACAATACGTAAAGATGGCTTTACATAACTAGAATTCGCCAATGTGCATATATGACATCAGCTCTTTTTCAAGCTCTACTCTGTGGTGCTGAGTATAGATGCCAGGCAGCCCGCCGGTGTGCATGAAGATAATGTTCTCACCCTGGGCGAATTCACCTTTCTTAATCATATCTACAATACCCTCGAATGTCTTACCTGTGTAGCAAGGATCGATGATAATTGCTTCCTTGCGGGCGAGGTAGTACATAACATCTCTTACTTCGCTGACTGCATTGTTATATGCGCCATGGATGTACTTGGTTTCGATATCGAAGTCATCACGAGTCAGCTCGAGTTCAAGACCATAGAACTTCTTAATCTTCTCATAGTATTCGATCAAAGCGTCCTTGAGGTTCTCTGTAAGATCTTCTCCGCCATCATATGGCAGAACGTTGATACCTTTGAGTTTGAGAGGGGAACCTTCGTTCCTAAGTCCGAGAAGAAGTCCCATATATGTTCCCATGCTGCCTACAGTAGTAACTACTGTTGCTTCCTTGATGCCGAGTTCCTTAGCCTGAGCTGTCAGCTCCATGCCGCATTCGTAGTAACCAAGGATACCCAGCTCATTGGAACCGCCCATCGGAACGTAGTAAACCTTCTCGCCCTCAGCAGTGTACTTGTCAATTACAGCCTGACGACCTGTTTCCATATTCTTGACGAAGTAAACAGGGCATCCCATCATGCCGTCAAGCAGCAGGTTGGCGCTGATCTCGCCCGGATAATCATCCTCGGTAACGATGGCACACTTAAGACCGTATTTGGTTGCAACCGCAGCAGTCAGACGACCGTGGTTGGTCTGGCATCCGCCTTCAGTAATCAGCATAGTTGCACCCTGATCTAGAGCATCCTTAAGGAAGTACTCGAGCTTGCGCAGCTTGTTGCCGCCTGTTGCAAGATTGGTGAGATCATCACGCTTGCAGTAGAGATTAACTCCCAGATCATCGCTGACATTGTTCAGACGTTCGAGCGGAGTAGGGAGATGTAGTATTTCGATTTTGTCATGTCCTAATAGCATATTTGCCTCCTTGATAATCGCATTTAAACTGCGAATTACATTCTTTTGCAAGAGTATTTTAACACAAATAGCAGCGCTGTGTCGTCATATGATGCATAACGCGGTTTATTTTGGCAAAATAAACGAAAAGACTTGTATTTCCAAGGTGTATAGTCTATAATTTGCGTTGCGAATTAATACATTAGAAAAGAAAGTGGGGTAACTTAATGGCAAATATTAAATCCGCAAAGAAAAGAATCCGCGTAATCGAGAAGAAGACAGCAAGAAACATCAGAGTTAAGAACCATGTTAAGGAAGCTGAGAAGGCATTCCTCGCAGCATGTGAAGCTGGTGATGTAGCTGGTGCTGAGAAGGCATTCAAGCTCGCTGAAAAGAAGCTCATGCAGGCTGCTGCAAAGGGCACTTTCCACAAGAATACTGTTTTCAGAACAGTTGGCAGATTCGAGAAGAAGCTCAACATTCTTAAGAACGGCGGCGTTGTTAAGAAGGAAGAGCCAGCTAAGAAGGCTGTAAAGAAGGAAGCACCTAAGGCTGAAGCTCAGGCTGAAGCTGTAGTTGAAGCACCTAAGGCTGATGTTTCAATGAAGAAGGACGAGCAGCTTGCAATCGCAGAGCAGATGGGAATCAAGGTTGCTGCTAAGGCAACTAAGGCTGAAATTCTTGAGGCTATCGAGGCTAAGTAATCTCACCCGTCCCCACACGCGTATCAGTTAAATACGCCATAAGCGAAGGAGTGTCTCCCTTCGCTTTTTTACTTTTTGTAAAAAAGCGAACAATAGGAACGACTTAAGTATACGAAAAGGGCGTTCTTGTGTTACAATTTAGTTGTAATATTTTGCTCGAAAGGAGCCCATTATGAGCTATCTGGACAACATTAGAAATTTCAGTATTATTGCCCACATCGATCACGGCAAATCAACTCTTGCGGACCGTCTTATCGAGAAGACCGGATTGGTTGCATCGCGTGATATGAAGGAGCAATATCTTGATAATATGGATATCGAGCGCGAGCGCGGTATCACTATTAAGCTGCAGACAACTCGTTTGAAATACACGGCCAAGGATGGTCAGGAATACATCCTGAACCTGATTGATACACCGGGACACGTTGACTTCAACTATGAGGTTTCACGTTCTCTTGCGGCTTGCGATGGAGCGGTGCTGGTTGTTGATGCAACCCAGGGTGTAGAAGCTCAGACTCTCGGCAATGTATATCTGGCACTCGATGAGGATCTGGAGATACTTCCGGTTCTGAACAAAATGGATCTCGCCAGTGCGAGACCTGAAGAAGCACGCAATGAGATCGAGGAGATCATCGGACTTGATGCAAGTGAGGCTCCTGAGATCAGTGCCAAAACAGGCATGGGTATTGACGAGATGCTTGAGAAGCTCGTTGAGGTAATTCCGCCTCCACAGGGCGACCCTGACGGCAAATTGAAAGCACTTATTTTCGACAGCTATTATGACAGCTACAAGGGAGTTGTTATTTATACAAGAATCTTCGATGGTAGAGTCAAGAAGGGCGATATCATCAAGATGATGAATACAGGTAAGAATTACGAAGTTACCGAGGTTGGTTACTGCATACCGGGCATGATTCCGTCAGATGAGCTCAAGGCCGGCGAGGTTGGGTACATCTGCGGTTCTATCAAGCAGGTCGCAGATGCTCGTGTCGGAGACACGATTACGCTGGCAAGCGCCCCAACCGAGACGGCATTAAAGGGTTACAAAAAGGCTCAGTCCATGGTTTACTGTGGTATCTTCCCTGCAGAAGGCGAGAGCTACGAGAACGTTAAAGACGCTCTTGAGAAGCTCCAGGTAAACGACGCAGCCTTTAACTTCGAGCCTGAAACTTCTGCGGCACTCGGTTACGGTTATCGCTGCGGATTCCTTGGACTTCTTCACATGGATGTAATCACTGAGAGATTGTCAAGAGAGTTCGACCTTGACGTAATTACTACTTTGCCTTCAGTAATCTACAAGGTTGTTATGAAGGATGGAACGGTTCTTGATATCGAGAATCCATCCAATCTGCCTGATCCTATTGAGATTGCTCACATCGAGGAGCCAATCGTTAAGGCTGACATTATGACACCTAATGAGTACGTAGGCAGCATCATGAGCCTCTGCCAGAGCCGTAGAGGTAACATGATCCATATGGAATACCTGACTAAGACAAGAGTTCAGCTGCATTATGAGATACCGCTGAACGAAGTAATTTACGATTTCTTTGATGCATTAAAGTCCAGAACAAGGGGATATGCATCACTTGACTATGAGTTCCTGAGATATCAGCAGGCGAGACTGGTTAAACTGGATATTCTTCTTAACCGTGAGCTCATCGACGCACTCTCAACTATCGTTCCTGAGGAAGAGGCGATGGCTAAGGGCAGGGGTATCTGCGAGAAGCTCAAGGAAATCATTCCAAGACATCAGTTCGAGGTACCTATTCAGGCTGCTATCGGACAGAAGATAATCGCTCGTGAGACAGTTCGTGCTTATCGTAAGGACGTACTTGCCAAGTGTTACGGCGGAGACGTTTCGCGTAAGAAGAAACTGCTTGAGAAGCAGAAGGCCGGCAAGAAGCGTATGCGTCAGTTCGGTCAGGTTACTGTACCACAAGAGGCATTTACAGAAGTCCTCAAACTCGACGATGGCAAGTAATAGAACAACAGGTATATATATTCATATTCCGTTCTGCGTCAGAAAGTGCAATTACTGTGCCTTTCTCTCAGCCCCGGCTGATGAAGCAACAAGGGAAAGCTATGTACAAGCTTTGCTGAGAGAGATACGATTATGTAAAGGCAACTTTACATATAGCGGTAAATGTAAAGAATACTTTACATCAAAACCAATCAGCACGGTGTATTTTGGCGGTGGAACGCCATCTGTACTCAGTTTGAATCAGATTGAGCGAATCATGGAGTCACTCCGTGATAACTTCAATATCGCTGATGATGCTGAAATAACTCTCGAGGCGAATCCGGGAACTCTGGGGGACAGCGAAGAAGATGTAAAGAAAACTTTACATCGCTACAGAGATATCGACATCAATCGTCTGTCGATGGGAGTTCAGTCGATGGATAATGAAGTACTTAAGTGCATTGGAAGAATTCACAGCGCAGAGGATGTTGAACGAGATTACAGAATTGCAAGAGAAGTAGGATTCGATAACATCAATTTGGATCTTATCTTCTCACTGCCGATAGATAACAGCCACGAGAAGGCAATGGACAGCCTTGACAAGCTGATAGCCATGAGACCTGAACATATTTCCTGCTACAGCCTTCAGATAGAAGAGGGAACGCTTTTTGGAAAGCTCTACGATGAAGGTAAACTCGAAGAAATCTCTGACGAAGAAGACAGGGAAACCTATCACGAGGTCTGCAACAGGCTCAAGGCTGCAGGATATGAGCACTATGAGATATCCAACTTTGCATTTCCGGGCAAGCATTCAAGGCATAATTCGAGCTATTGGAACATGTCTGATTATGTTGGACTTGGACTTGGTGCCAGCGGATTTGTGAATGATGTCAGGTACAAGAATATCGACAATCTTAGCGAATACATTCAACTGCTGACTCAAGATAATCCTGACTCGGATAGTCTGAGGGAGGAACAGCACGTGAACACTGAGCACGACAATATCAGTGAAGCCGTATTCACAGGACTAAGACGTAGCGAAGGAATACGATTCACCGAATTGCCGCAAACTGTCAACACAAGTGACAAGTTTTGGCAGTATTATCGTGAAGAGAGAACTGAAGCGTACGGTTTTGTTAAGAGCGGTCATCTCATTGTCGATGAGGAGGGCATGAGGCTAACTGAGAACGGAATAGATATTAGCAACAGGATAATGGCTTTATTTGTGTGAGGGAGAGATATGAGCAAGTATATTATGGCGCTCGATCAGGGCACAACGAGTTCGAGATGTATTATTTACGATAAGAAGGGCAATGAAATCAGCACTGCCAGATTCAAGTTCGCTCAGATATATCCGCATGAGGGATGGGTTGAGCACGATGCCAAGGCAATCTGGGAGACTCAGCTGCAGGCTGCAAGAGAGGCAATGAAGCTTGCTAACCTCAAGGCAGAGAATATTGCGGCTATCGGAGTTACCAACCAGAGAGAGACTACCATTGTCTGGGACAAGTGCAGCGGCGAGCCTGTTTACAATGCAATCGTATGGCAGTGCCGTCGTACGGCGGATTATGCAGCCAAGCTCAAACCACATGAGGAGATGATTAAGGCCAAAACGGGTCTTATCGCCGATCCTTATTTCAGCGGCACGAAGCTGGCTTGGATACTGGAGAATGTTGATGGCGTGAGAGAACGTGCAGAGAAGGGCGAGCTCTTATTCGGAACCATCGAGACTTGGCTTATCTGGAATCTCACGGGTGGCAAGGTTCATGTCAGTGACTATTCCAATGCCTGCAGAACAATGCTGTTTAATATCAATACTCTTGAATGGGACGATGAACTTTGCGAGCTTCTCAATATTCCGAAGTGCATGCTGCCAACACCTGTTGAATGTTCTATGCACTACGGAGAGGCTCTTCCTGAACTCTTCGGTGCACCAATTCCAATCACCGGTGCTGCCGGAGATCAGCAGTCAGCTCTCTTCGGAGAACTCTGCTTTGACGAAGGCGAAGTCAAGAGCACATACGGAACAGGCAACTTCCTGCTGCTGAACACCGGCAGCAAGCCAGTACCATCACAGAACGGACTGCTTACAACCATTGCCTGGGGATTAAACGGCAAGGTTACATATGCGCTTGAAGGTTCTGTTTTCATCTGCGCTGCCGCAATGCAGTGGATGAAGAGCCTTGGTTTCTATGAGCACTCATATCTCAGCGAGGAGATGGCTAAGACGGTCGAAGATACCGCAGGAGTAACAATAGTTCCTGCATTTGCAGGACTCGGCGCACCGTACTGGGATCCTGATGCAAGAGGAGCAATCTTCGGAATTACAAGAGCTACCAAGAAGGAGCACATCATACGCTCAATGCTGGAAGCTATCGCAATGCAGAATGAAGATTTGCTCGCTGCCATGGAATCAGACACAGGCAAGAAGATTGATACTCTCAAGGTTGACGGCGGTGTTTCATCCAACAATCTCTGCATGCAGTTCCAGTCAGATATTTCTGACGTAACTGTAACCAGATACACATCAATTGAATCAACAGCTCTTGGCGCAGCTTATCTTGCAGGACTAGCAGTAGGATATTTTGAGTCTCTTGACGACATTATCGCTAATAGAGAAGTTGCTGCAACTTTCACTCCTAATATGACTCAGGAGGAGAGAGATGCCAAAATCAAAGTATGGAAGAAGGCAGTAAGAGCAACAAGAATGCTGCATGAAGATTAGTTATTCATTTTGAAAGTGGCTAATATGAAAATAAAATCCTTAAAATACGTAATTATGTACCTGGTAGTATGGGTGTTATTGCTGGCATATTTCTGGATTGGTATCAGGGAAGATGATGCATTATTCTTCTCAATGTTGATGATAACGGTATTGCCAATAATGACGGCGTTACTGTCATACAATGTCGGCAAGAAAGAAACAACATCGATTAGAATTATAACTGTGATCTTTTCCGGTATTATGTTCATGTTGCTGCCTTATCTGACATTCGATTTGCTGAACACTTTGACATTCCACCATGCCAACTATCCGGAACCGCTGGTTGCATTGATGGGCGCTGCGGTTTCAATCGTTTTCATAGCTGCGGGTATGCTACGGAACAGAAAGCTCAACAGCAACAAAATCAATACGGACGAGATGGAATAAAAATAAAAAACTGCTGGACAAACCCGACACTTTCCGTTATAATGACACTTGCCGCTGGAAAAGCGGCAACAATATGGCGCATTGGTCAAGAGGTCAAGACGTCGCCCTCTCACGGCGGAATCCAGGGTTCGATTCCCTGATGCGCTACCAAGACGAAATGGAGATGCTCGAAGAGCATCTCTTTTTTCGTCTTGATAACACGCATCGGGATGAGAACCCGTAAGGGTTCGCATACGGGTGTATAAGGAAGAGTGGCGACCAACGTTGATAAATGCAGTGGTTGGTCGCAACCATTGGATGCACACCCGTATCACGAGCGAGTCAAGGACGCGGCAGCGTCGCGAAGCGATCGAAGATCCTTGACCGCGAGTATTCCCTAATGCGCTACCAAGACTAAACTACAGGTTGATACAATTTGTAGTTTTTTTATTTTGCTCCATTCTTTAGATTAGTTTATTGAATCTGACAGGACGAAATGATATAATAATAAGAACAAATATTCGATTTTGAGGTAAATAATGGCTTTTGATTTTAAGAAAGAATACAAGGAATTCTATATGCCTAAGAACAAGCCTGAAATTGTGACTGTTCCAAAGGTAAATTGTATAGCTGTTCGAGGCAAAGGTGATCCGAACGAGGAAGGCGGGTCATATCAGCAGGCGATAAGTGTTCTGTATGCAGTTGCTTATACTCTTAAGATGAGTTATAAAACCGACTATAAGATTGATGGATTCTTTGAGTATGTTGTTCCGCCACTTGAAGGTTTCTGGTGGCAGGAGGGCGTTGAAGGTATCGATTATAGCGATAAATCGACATTCTACTGGATCTCTGTGATTCGTATTCCAGACTTTATTACTCAAAAGGATTTTGATTGGGCTGTTGAGACCGCTACGAAAAAGAAGAAACTTGACTGTAGTGTGGCTGAGTTTCTTACCATCGATGAGGGCCTGTGCGTTCAAATTATGCATTATGGACCATTCGATGATGAACCTGCAACAGTTGAGATATTGAATAAATATCTTGAGGAAACCGGATACGAGAACGATTTCTCTGATACCAGAAGTCATCACGAAATTTATCTTTCTGATGCGAGGAAGGTAGCACCGGAGAAATGGAAAACGGTAATCAGACATCCAATAAAAACTAAATAATCAAGGGCAACTCAGCTGGGTTTCGCGCAGACAGTAAATGTGCAGAGAACTTGCTGGCTATCGAGGGATAGTCAGTGAAGGACTCTGCTTTTTTTGTTAAAGAAAGGGAGAAGAAGAAATGGATAAGAAGAATGAACTGGTTATTTTCACAACAAATGACGGAGAGGTTAAACTTGATGTTAATGTGTCAGGAGAAACCGTGTGGCTGAACAGACAGCAAATGGCGGAGCTTTTTGATAGAGACGTTAAAACTATTGCTAAACACATCAACAATGCCCTGAGTGAAGAACTTGATGAATCAACTGTCGCAAAATTTGCGACAGTTCAAATTGAGGGTAATCGATCCATAACTCGGGATATTGAGTATTTCAATCTCGATGTAATCATTTCCGTGGGCTACCGCGTTAAGTCTCGGCGTGGTGTTGAATTCCGTCGTTGGGCCAATTCCGTCCTCAAGGAATATATTCTGAGAGGATATGCGGTTAATGATACGAGACTTAAGCAACTCAACCAACTGGTTCAGTTAATTAAGAGAACGGGGGATGATCTCGATGGAAAGCAGATATTGTCTGTTATTGAGAATTACAGTACTGCTCTTGACATGCTGGACGATTATGATCATCAAGTATTACGTAGACCAAAGGGCCGAAAGACTACATATGTTGTTACATACGAGGAATGCCGTGACATGATAGATAAGATGAGATTCAATAGTGATAGCGAACTCTTCGGTAATGAGAAAGATGATTCGTTTAAGGGAAGTATTGGTGCAATATATCAGAGCTTTGGCGGTAAAGATGTATATCCATCATTGGAGGAGAAGGCGGCAAACTTACTGTATTTTGTTACAAAGAATCATAGCTTCTCTGATGGTAATAAAAGAATCGCTGCAACTATGTTCTTGTACTTTCTTGACAAGAATGGATTTCTTTATATCAACGGAACCAAAGCTATCGATGATTACGCATTGGTTGCATTAACCATTATGATTGCAGAATCCAGACCGGAGGAAAAGGAAATGATGATTAGTGTAATAATGAATTGTTTGAGAGGTTAACTATGGTTTTTATTATTGATGGTGATAATTCGCCTGGATCCAAAACAAAGGATGTCGGGCTGTTGAAAGAATACGATACGCTTTATGTTGTGTATGCTGCTAATAATAACTTTTATACGAAGACTGAGAATAGAGAAAGAGTAGAGCAAAGAACAAGGTGTAAGATTCATTGGCTATCGGTACCTGAAGGTAAATGTGCTGCTGATATAGCGATAGCTATGCAATTGTCCTGTATGCTTAATAATAATGATAAAGAGCTGTTTTGCATGATATCTGACGATAAACATTTTGAGCTAATATCATGTATTGCGAAAAAAATATACCGAGATACATTTGTTGTGAGCGAAACATCAATTACAGATGCGGTATCCAAATATAGAATATTGGAACAAACGACACTTCAGGAAATGCATGATTGTTTTGTAAATATGTTTGGCCGAAAGCAGGGAGGTGATTTTTACAATCAGCTAAAGTCCTTAATTCTCCAAGAGAAGAAGGCTAACAAAATTATTTTCAAATGGAGAAATTGAATGAAAATCAGACCGTTATGGCCATAGTGTTGCATTCATAATCGAAGGTGTTGCACTCGACAGCTCAACTTCAGGTTTGTTGAGATGCGGGGAATCAGGACTTAAAAATGCGTTGAGTGGTTATTATAATTGGTGTATCATTCGAATGAGAGAAACTATTGGTTTAAGGAGGTTAAACATGTTTCAGTTCTGGGGTGATGGTTCGCAACTTGCGAAGGATTTGGTTGATGCGGTAGTTGTCCGCAGTACGGATAATTTTAATTGGACTTTTATATTTATTCTTGCAGTAGTTTTCTATGTCTACTGGACAGAAATTAACAAAAAGAACTTTCATGCTGTGTATGCAGGACTGGCGCTATATGGAGTGCACTGGTTGTATGAGATTTGCAATGCAATAATCTGCCATATATGGGGATATCCATTATGGACAGTCAGTAACCAGTCAACTACTTTCGTTCTGTTGATTGGAGTATGCTGGGAACTGTCAATGATGTTTGCTCTTGCCGGTATCATTTCATTCAAAATGCTTCCTCAAGATAGAGAAAAACGTTATTTTGCCGGTAACGGTAAAAAGGGTATAAGCTGCAAGCTGGTTGGCGCATTAGAGATGGCCTTATTGTTCGGATTATTCGAGAGTTTCTTGGCAGGAACATCCAACAATTCATTTATATGGGTATATAAGTGGTGGGGCGTTCTTCCTGTATTCATTACAACATATATTCCATTCTTCTTGGCAAGTAACTATGTACCGGACATGAAACCGGAGAATAGGAAAAAATTCTTGCTTGGAATATGGGGCTTTGATGCGCTGGCATTAATCATTCTCATTCCGCTGGGTGTTATTTAGTGAGTTTTACAGTATTCGATAAAGATAAAATAAGGAGAATTTTGTAACGATTCAATAATAGTCTGTGTTCGAGCTTAAATGGATGGCGATGATTGAATTGGTCTCTATTTGTGATATAATGCAAACGAACAAAGATGATTCATAATCGTTGAATTGTCTGATGGGAGAGACGATTTGAGGATAATGTCACAAGGGTGTTGCATCTTGAATGAAGGTGTTGCACTCGACAGTCCAGGTGTTGCATTTTGATAGTAAGGTGTTGCATTCTCGGATGAGGGTGTTGCATTGTATCAAAGTCGACCATTAAACCCAAGATAGGACAGAGAGTTGATACAATTTGTATTGACTCTTTTTTCTTTGCAAAACCCTTGATTTCAAAGGGTTTAGCGGTTTTCTACTTTCCGGGAGTGAAAGGAAAGTAGTAGTGATTTTCTGTGTGCTGCACAAATTTGATAGAAAACTACGGTTGTATAATGGCAGCAGGTCGTGTCAATACCGGGTCTGTCGTGTCAATACCGCTTTGGTCGTGTCAACACCGGGTTATTCGTGTCAATACCGTAAATATGGTATAATCAGGTCATCAAATCTGAATTGCGCTAGAACACCAATACTCACTCCGTGTCCTGTACATTTTTGTTTTCAGACGCAATAATACAGGCAAACATGAAAGGAGATGTTTATATGGATCAGGTGGAAATTGGTTCTTTTATAAAAGAAATCCGTAAAGAGAAAGGGCTGACTCAGGAACAGCTTGCTGAGAAGTTAGATGTAAGTCAGAAATCCGTCTCACGTTGGGAAACGGGCAAGACTATGCCGGACCTGTCATTGTATGAGCCGTTGTGTGAAGTTTTAGGTATTCAGGTGTCAGAACTGCTCTATGCTAAAAGAATGTCCAATGATGAAAAAGCTGCTCAAGGAGAAAAGACAGCATTAAATCTTATCATGACAAAGTCTCAGTTGGAAACATTCAGTATATTCACAGAACTGCTGATCCTGGTAGGAATCATTATTTCTATTACGCTGACCAAGGTTCTTGCAACAACAACTTTTCAAATGGTCATTACGCTTGTCTGCGGATGGTTCGTCTGGGGGTTTGGACTAATGCTGAGAGTGAAAGTGCGAAAAGCAATTCAGAAGCTAGAGAAAAGTTGAGTGACGGGCAAGAAGTATTGAAGCCCAGTATAATCTCTCTATAAGATAGGCAAGAAATTATAATTGAATTATTTTGCGGAGGTAATCATGACGGGATTACATGAGAAATCAGTTTCGTCCAAACATGGAATTACATATTACTGGACTAATATAATCCAGAGCGATATTGCATTAGTGTTTCTGCCTGGACTGACGGCAGATCATCATCTGTTTGAAACTCAAGTTTCATGCTTTGAAGATGAGTTCAAAGTACTGGTGTGGGATTGCCCGTGCCATGGAAAGTCGAGACCATATGATGAATTTACATATGCCAATGTTTGCTATGAGCTGGACCGTATTCTTGAAATTGAAGGAATTAGCAGAGCCATATTCATAGGACAGTCGCTCGGAGGAATGATTGCGCAGTATTATATCGATCAGCATCCGACCAAGGCGATAGGCTTCGTTTCGATCGATAGTGTTCCGTTTGGAGATTATTACTCCAAATCAGATTTGTTTTGGCTGACTCAGTTGGAATGGATGTGCAAATTGTTTCCAGACAAAATACTGAGGTCTTCAATGGCGAAGATGTGCGGTGCAACGAAGAATGCACAGAAGCGCATGCTCACGATGATAGCTTCTTACTCGAAGAATGAACTATGCCACCTGATGTATATCGGGGAGGCGGCCTTCATACCTGAGAATAAAAATTTGAATATTTCGTGTAAAAGCATTCTGTTGCTTGGAGACAAAGATAAGGTCGGAAAGGTTGCTGCCTATAACGAGAGCTGGGAGCAGCGTACCGGGTTCCCACTCATCATGATTCAGGGGGCTGCGCATAATGCAAATGATGATCAGCCGGATAAAGTCAACGCTATTATCCGCGACTTTATAGAAACAACCAATGCACAAACGGAGAGATAAATCTGAATTTATTATGCTAAATTCCGATTTTCAGTGTAACCCCTTTGTTTTAGGACATTGCTACGGAAAGTAGCAGAAAAATAT
>JAZUDV010000045.1:0-23491 GCA_045639825.1 Anaerovoracaceae bacterium | reverse complement strand
GACATCGCTGACAGAGTTGTTCTTATCGACTCCGTATCCAAGAGATACTCAGCATGCGGCGCAAGAATCGGAGCTCTCATTTCCAAGAATGAGGAACTGATGTCTGCAGTTCTTAAGCTGGCTCAGGGAAGACTCTGCGTTCCTACACTGGAGCAGGTTGGTGCTGCTGCACTGTACAGAATGCCAAAGTCATACTATGATGAGATGAAGGCTGAATACTGCGCAAGAAGAGATGCTGCTTATGAAGAGCTCTCACAGATTCCTGGAATCGTATGCCAGAAGCCAGCAGGCGCATTCTATATGACTGCTAAGCTGCCTGTAGACAACATCGAGGACTTCCTGATGTTCATGCTCAAGGAGTGGGATGAGAACGGTGAAACTGCTATGTTCGCACCAGCTCCTGGATTTTATGCTACACCGGGACTCGGCGGCAACGAGATGAGAATCGCTTACGTTCTCTCACCAGCTAAGATGAGAAGAGCTTGCGAGCTGATCAAGAAGGCTGTTGCAGCTTACAACGCTAAGTAGTTTAATCTACAAGCTAATTACTAAACTTGGTAGGGGACTTGAAATATAGTCCCCTACATCTATATTAGGAGCAATTGTGGCTACAGAGAAATTATCACCTATGATGATTCAGTATCAGGAAATCAAAAGTGAGTATAGCGATGCTGTACTCATGTTCAGGTTGGGTGATTTCTATGAGATGTTCTTCGATGACGCTCTGTTGGCTGCAAGAGAACTTGAACTCACTCTGACCGGTCGTAATTGCGGACTGGAAGAGAAGGCTCCGATGTGCGGTGTACCTCACCACGCTGTAGATTCATATATAGCAAGATTAGTCAACAACGGACACAAGGTTGCTATATGCGAGCAGATGGAAGACCCTGCAGAGGCTAAGGGAATTGTAAAGCGTGACATTGTAAGAGTATATACACCGGGAACTCTGGACCTTTCCGATGGTTCAGAAGCTAATGACAACCTCTATATTGCGTCGGTATGTGTAGGAGGGAACAGCACAGCCCTTACAATTGCAGATGTTAATACAGGAGAATTAATTTCTACAGAATTTGAAGATAACAATGAATATGACATTCTTGCTAACGAGCTTGCTGTGTATGGATGCAGAGAAGTAATTGTCAGCGAGATGATTGCAGATAGAGTCAGAGCAGCAATGGATAATATGGCTATCAGTCCATACATCGCTGAACTTGACAACTCATATTACAAGGAACAGACTTGTGAGCAGTTGGTTCTCAAGCAGTTTAATGTAACATCTTTAATTGCCCTCGGTCTTGATGGCAGAGAAGAAATAACTTGTTCTATAGGTGCACTTCTTATGTATCTTAACGATACACAGAAGTCAGAGCCATCTCAGTTCAAGGATCTTGTTATTAAGAATATCGGCAACAATATGCAACTGGACAGATCGACCATGCGCAATCTCGAATTGCTCGAAACTCTTTATGACAAGGATGTTCACGGTTCATTGCTGGGAGTTCTTAATAAGACCAAAACCGCAATGGGTGCCAGACTGCTTAAGTCATTCTTGAGAGAACCATTAAGAGATGCTGCTGAGATCAATCTCAGACTGGATGCTGTTGAAGAGCTTAAGAACAATGCCATTGTTGCCAATAATATCAGCAACTCTCTCAAGCACGTTTATGATTTTCAGAGGCTTACTGCCAAGATTGCAACAGGTAGAGCTAACGGTAGAGATCTGATAGCTCTTAAGACAACTCTCGGAGAACTTCCGGATATCAGATCCAATATCGAATATCTGGACAGTGACTTAATTCGCGAGATATCGGTTGATATCAATGACTTTGGTCAGCTGTACAATATGATTGAGAAGGCCATTGTTGATGAACCGCCATTCAGCATTACTGAAGGAGGCATGATCAAGCCGGGATTCTCGGAAGAACTCGATGAACTCAAGGCTTCAATTCACGATGCCAAGACTTGGATTGCCAATCTTGAGGCAACTGAGAAGGAAAGAACCGGCATTAAGACACTTAAGGTCGGTTTCAATAAGGTATTCGGTTACTACATTGATGTCAGTAAGGGCATGATTGACAGGGTTCCTGATGACTATGTTCGCAAGCAGACACTTGTCAATAATGAGCGTTATATTACGCCTGAGCTGAAAGAGAAAGAGAATATGGTATTCTCAGCTGAAACCAAGATAAACAAACTGGAATACGAAGAATTTAAGGCTATAAGAGCTGCTATTGAGCCATTCATTGATGCTCTGCAGCGTGCGAGTGCAGCTATTGCACTGCTTGATGTACTTATTTCATTTGCTCGTGTTGCAACAGAAAACAATTACATCAAACCTATTGTTAATGATTCAGATGTTATAGATATCAAGAAAGGAAGACATCCGTCCGTTGAGCAGATCATCGGATCGGGAATGTTCGTTTCCAACAATACATACATTAACGAAACCAACAATAATATGCTTATAATTACCGGTCCGAACATGTCCGGTAAATCCACATACATGAGACAGACAGCCATCATAGTTCTGATGGCTCAGATAGGAAGCTTCGTTCCGGCCGAGTCAGCGACGATTGGAGTTGTTGACAGAGTATTCACAAGAATAGGGGCTTCTGACAATCTTTCATATGGACAGTCAACATTCTATATAGAAATGAGCGAACTTGCCAATATTCTTAGACATGCAACATCAAGAAGTCTTATAATACTTGATGAAATCGGCAGAGGAACCAGCACATTTGACGGACTCTCAATTGCGTGGGCAACCGTTGAATACCTGTGCAAAGAGAACAACCATATCAGGACTATGTTCGCAACTCACTATCACGAATTGACTGCTCTGGCTGATAAATATGACAATATTCATAATCTGTCTGTTGCAGTTGCTGAAGACGGCAAGGATGTAGTATTCCTGCATAACATCGTTGATGGTGCTGCCAGCAAGAGCTACGGTATTCATGTTGCCAAGATTGCAGGTGTACCTGAAGAGATCAGAACCAATGCCAAGATCAAGCTTCACGAGCTGGAAGAGGGTAGCATGCAAGCCGGAACCACTTCCGAGCAGCTATCTTTCTTTGCTGAGAGTTTTGCCGGAAGCAGTATTGAGAATAACGACAGTAAATATAGAGAATTGGTAGATAAGATTACTGAAATAGATATCAACCACATGACGCCGATAGCTGCACTGAATGAGTTGCAGGATATAATCGACGATGCACGAAATATCAAGGGATAGATTGATGATTAAAGTACTGGAAAGTAACATAGCTGATAAGATAGCAGCAGGTGAGGTCATTGAAAGGCCTGTATCTATTGTTAAAGAATTAGTTGAGAATTCCATAGATGCCGGAGCTCATTCTATATTTGTCGAAATTCGTAATGGTGGCAAATCTTATATAAGAGTTACCGACGATGGTTGCGGTATTGCCGGCGAAGAGCTTAGAACTGCTTTTTTGAGACATGCTACCAGCAAGATTTCCGGCATTGGAGACCTTGACTGCATCAATTCTCTGGGATTCAGAGGTGAAGCTTTGGCAAGTATCGCTGCTGTTTCCAGGCTTACTGTAGTCTCTAAAACTGAACTAAGTGCTGCAGGTACCAAGTTGATTCTTCATGGTGGCAAGGAAATAGATTGCGAAACCGTAGGTGCTAATGTTGGTACAACTATGGTAGTTGAGGATGTATTCTATAACACTCCGGCAAGACGCAAGTTCATGGGTTCTGATGCCAGAGAGGCAGCAGTTATCATCGAGCTGGTTGAACACTATTCAATTTGCTATGACAACATCAGATTTATGCTGATTAATAATGGAGCCACTGTTTTCACAACTAACGGCGAAGGAGACAAGCTCACTACTATTTCTACTGTTTTTCCTTCGAGGGAATACGAGCACCTGATTGCTATTTCTTCTCCATGCGTCAATGGTTATATCTCAAATCCGGGTGTAACCAAGTCTTCAAGAAGAGGACAGATGTTCTTCGTTAACGGAAGATATGTCAACAGTAGTGTTATTGAGAAGGGTATAGAGAAGGGATATGGAGACAGAGTCTTCAGTGGCTATCCGATCGCTATTCTGTTTATTGATGTAGACCCATCATCAATAGATGTAAATATTCATCCGGGCAAGAAGGAAATCAACTTTCTGAACAAAGAAGTTATAATCAGCAGTGTTTCCGATGCCATCAGCCAGGCTATGAACTACCGCGAATCAGTTCCTGATGCTAATTCTCCACAGCCTAAAAGGGATAAATATGAGAGTAAGATTTCAGATTATGCTCTATCTCTAGATATTAAGGACTATCTACAAAACCTGGACAATGATATAGATGAACAGGAACTCGATAGCGAAACAGATCGCATTCAAACTAAATATAATGAATACGCAGCTACTGATGATGTATTGAGAGTTACTGAAAAGCTTGCTGTATCTGAATATGCTAATGCAATGCCATTCGAATTCAGTGAACTTCAATATAAGGGCTATGTATTCGATTCATATATAATCTTCCAGGCTAAGAATTCAATTTATATTCTTGACCAGCACGCTGCTCATGAGAGAATATTCTATGAATTACTTATTGAAAACTATTTGAATAAACAACAGATAGCACAGCCAATTCTTACTCCGGTTGTGATAGATGTAAGTGCGGATATCTATAATGCTGAACGAGACTGGCTCGATTCACTGGCATCTATGGGATATTCAATATCTGATTTTGGCCCTAATATGTTTGTTATTAAGGGTATACCTGAATATATGAGGCTCTCTGAAGCTGAAGCTTTTGCAAGGGCCTTTATTGAAAATTCCGGCGATTTTGACAGCAATATTGCTGTTGTCGATAAACTAATCATGAAGTCGTGCAAATCAGCTGTAAAGGCGAATGAACACCTTTCTGATATGGAGATCAGCGCTCTTATCAATAGTCTTTCCAAGTGTAAGAATCCATTCAGCTGTCCGCATGGCAGACCGACATTTATTAAAATGACTAAATACGATATAGAGAGATCTTTCAAGCGTAAATAGGAGCTTATATGAAGAGAAATGTTATTGTAATTGCAGGTCCGACTGCATCCGGAAAATCTAACGTTGCTTATAATATGGCAATGCGGATTAATGGTGAAATCGTTAATTGCGACTCTGTGCAGTTGTACAAGCACATGGATATAGGAAGTGCTAAGCCAAACGATGAAATTATGTCTGTAATTCCTCATCATCTGTTTAGTATTGTTGATCCTGATTATGATATGTCCGTTGCTGATTACCAGAACAGAGCATTTGCAGTTATTGACGACATACTTTGTCGAGGCCATGTTCCGATTGTTGTCGGAGGAACAGGTCTGTATATCAATTCATTGCTGTACAAAATGGACTTTGGTGGAGACAAAGATGACGGAACAAGAAGAGCCGAGCTTGAGGCAATGGCCGAGGAGAACGGCAAGCAGTATATGTATGATTACCTTTCTGCAATAGATCCTGCTACAGCAGAGAGAATCCATCCTAACAATGTTCGTAAGGTAATAAGAGCTATTGAAGCTTACGAACTCGGAGACGGAATTAAGCCTATGGATGATCTCAAGAAGAATACTGACTATGATTTCCATTTCTGTGTTCTTAATATGGACAGAGAATGGTTGTACAACAGGATCAACGCCAGAACTGACAGGATGATTGAAAAAGGCCTGATTTCAGAAGTTTGTATGCTACGAGATATGGGATACACAGCTGATCTCCCATCAATGAAGTCAATTGGGTATAAGGAAGTATTTGAGTACCTTAATAACGGATCTAATGACATGGATGCATTGATAGATCTTATCAAGAAGGATACTCGTCATTATGCCAAGAGACAGATTACATGGTTCAAACGTTATGACGATGCGCATTGGCTGGATATTACAGAGGGAGCTAATGCCAGCGATATTGTTAATATGGCTTTTGATGCTTTTAACGGCAAAAAATAATGGGACGTACAACAATAGACAATAAGAACTACAAGATTCATAACAAGAGTGACAAACCGGATAATATCGTTAAGAAAGAAAACGATATCTATCTTCAGTGCACTTCTATAGAGGAGGAACTGCCAAGGTTCCTTCGTTCTTATTTTGCCTATTTGAGAGGAAATGTGTTGCCTATGACAAGGCTGGCATATCTCCACGATGTTAAGTTTTTCTTTAATTATCTAATTAATGAAACAGACCTGACAAGAGCTGAGACACCAAGACAGATTACATCCGATGAGCTTAATGATGTTGTTGCTCAGGATATAAACCTCTTCATCGACCATTGTCGTAAATACTATGTAGATGATGGCAAGACAATAACCGTCTACGAGAACAGCAATCGTTCGCTGGCTCGCAAGAAGTCGTCAATCTCTGTTTTGTTTAAGCAGCTCTATAGAGATGGTCTGATTGAGAAGAACATAACCGATGGATTTGATCCGATAAGAGTTGCTAAACCAGGCGAACGCGAGATCAAAGCTCTCCAGGACGATGAGGTTATGATAATGCTCGATGCTGTTTCGAATGGAACCGGGCTAACTGACCACGAGAGAAAGTATTGGGAGAAAACCAAGCTGAGAGACAAGACCATTCTGATGATATTTGTTACTTACGGTCTGAGACTCAGCGAACTGCAGCAGCTCAATCTGTCTTCATTCAACTTCACCAGAGGCGAATTCAAGATATATCGTAAAAGGGGCAAGGAGTCAATAATGCCTCTTAACAAGTCTGTAGTCATCGTTTTGAACGATTACATCACAACCGAGAGAACTACCGTTGTAGCGCAATCTGAGGCCGATGAGGATGCTTTGTTCCTGTCACTACAGGGCAAGCGTATAACGGAAAGGGCAATTCGTGAACTTGTAAAGAAATACACTTCCATTGCTCTTAACACATCAAGAAGGGGAGGATACAGTCCTCACAAGCTGCGTGCAACTGCGGCAACATCATTAATAGGTAGAGGCAATTCAATCTTCGATGTTCAGGCATTGCTTGATCACGAACAGATAACAACAACTCAGCTGTACGCACAACATAAAATGAATGTAAAACGTGATCTCGTCAGCGACATGGAATGGGAACTGGAGAGAAAGGATGAGAGATAGTATAAGAGGGTCAATTCTCTTTCTAATTTGTTTAGGAGAACCGACCCCGTTGGGAGAATATATATGTCTATTAAGTATGATGAATTCTTAAATAAGGAACTTGGAATTGATTCCAATGTAATTAATACCGTAAATTCTGCAGAAATTGAGCTTGCCGATATGTTTCGTGATTATGACGATATATGCTCGATCAACCAGCTCAAGGTATTAAAAGCTTTCCAGGACAACCACATCAACGCTACTCATTTTAACTGGAGTACGGGATATGGTTACGATGATACCGGTCGTGAAGCTGTCGAAAGAGTGTACGCCAGTGTTTTCCACACTGAGTCTGCTCTTGTGCGTCCTAATATTGTTAACGGAACACATGCAATTGCAACGACTTTACTGGGTCTGTTGAAACCGGGGGATGAACTGATTGAGGCTTCAGGTACACCTTACGACACATTAAGAACCGTTATTGGTATTACAGGAGATAAGGATACATTTACCGGAACGCTTATTGATTACGGTGTTAAGTACAAGGAAGTTCCTCTTACTGACGAACTTGATATAGATTTTGATGCGCTCAGAGCCGCTATTACAGAGAAAACAACTGTTGTAGCAATGCAGCGATCCACTGGTTATGACTGGCGTCCTGCTATTTCTCTTAAGAGTATTGAGAAAGTTGCATCTATTGCGCACGAAATCAATCCGAATATCGTTGTAATGATAGACAATTGTTACGGCGAGTTTGTTGATACATACGAACCTACAGATGTCGGCGTGGATGTTATGGCAGGATCTCTTATCAAGAATCCGGGCGGCGGAATTGCACTATCCGGCGGATACATTGTAGGTAGAGAAGACCTCATTAACAGGATTTCTTTCAGACTTACATGTCCGGGAATCGGAGCAGAATGTGGTCTGACTTATGGTCAGAACAGACATGTTCTTCAGGGACTGTTCCTTGCTCCTAAGATTGTAAATGCTGCAATCAAAGGCGCAACACTTACCGGACTTATCTATAATAAACTCGGCTACGAAGTTATGCCGCCGGCAAAGTCACACAGAAGTGACATTATCCAGGCTATTAAATTTGGCAGTCCTGAACTTACGGTCGCTTTCTGCGAGTCCGTACAGGCCGCTGCACCGATAGATTCATATGTTACACCAATTCCTTGGGATATGCCGGGATATGAAGACCAAGTTGTAATGGCAGCCGGAGCATTCGTACAGGGTTCATCCATCGAGTTGTCGGCTGATGCACCGCTCAGAGAGCCTTATATTGCTTACTTCCAGGGCGGTCTGACATACGAACACTCGAGATTCGGACTTATTAAGAGCGTTGATGCGTTGTACAAGAAAGGGTATATAGAGCTCTAAATGTCTGGGAAGAAGTTAGCTTATTTCAAATTAATAATACTGGCTTCTATTATCATAGTTCTTCCTGTGATACTTTATTTCACATGCAAGGAGACGTTATTCAATGTCGAGTGGCTCAAACAACTGCCACAACACCTTGCAACACATCCCAAGACTGCAGCGCTGGCACTCATAGGATTACAAATCCTGCAGGTTATTATCTGTATTGTTCCCGGACAGCCTATACAATTCGCAGCAAGCTATATGTTCGGAACTTTCGGAGGCTATCTTATATCTATTATCGGCGCTGTAATCGGGGTAATCATCGCTTTCTATATTGCCAGATTCCTCGGTTCTGACGCAGTTAAGCTCATATTCGGCAAGGACAAGGTTGAGAACTATCATAACAAACTTAACAGCGGCAAAGGTTTACTTATCGTCTTGCTCCTATATCTGATACCCGGCTTGCCAAAAGATCTGCTAGGATATGTCGCAGGTATTTCGGATATGCGCGTTCTTCCTTTTGTAATAGTATCTTCAGTAGGTCGTACGCCGCCGATGTTCGGAAGTCTCTTAGTAGGATCTTTTTACCAATCGAAGAACTGGACTGCAATCATTATACTTGTTGTTATATGTGCTGTAATACTTGGAATTTGTATATGGAAGAGGTCGGCATTAATCAATATGCTGGATAATCTCGAAGATAAGGATAAAGAGAGAAGGATAAAACATGGCAAAGAACAAGCTTAACAAAACAAATGCAATGCGAGAGCTTGATAGCGCCGGCATTGAGTACGAATGGGCTGAATATGAATACGATGAATCAGATCTCTCAGGGGAACACGCCGCAGCAGAGCTTGGAGTTTCTGAAGATGAGATGTTTAAGACACTTGTTACGCGTGGTGACAATAATTTATTATCGGTATTTGTTATTCCTGTTGCAGGTGAGCTCGATCTTAAGAAAGCTGCAGTTGTATCCGGTAATAAGAAGATAGAAATGATACATGTCAAAGAGATTAACGACCTAACGGGTTACCTCAGAGGCGGCTGTTCGCCAATCGGAATGAAGAAACAGTACCCGACATACATCGACGAGACCGCAATTCTGTTCGACAAAATCTACTTCTCAGCAGGGAGAAGGGGAATGCAGATCATCCTCGATCCGAACATTTTGGTCGACTTTATCAACGCCAAACTCTGCGATCTAACAAAATAATGTCAATATTATCCCGGGCTTAATGTTGACATTGATATTTGTAAAAGTGCATTAATGCCTGAAATTTCAACGCTTTCAGCGAGTGATATGCTCGCTGATTTTTTATACATAAAAATCGAACAAATTTTCATTTTTCTATTGACACGAACTTCTGTTCGATTTATAATAGTGCCATAAAGAACAGATGTTTGGAAGGGAGCGTTGACAGAAATGAAGGGTAGAAGATACAAGATTGTTAATCCGGTAAGATTTTTCATATTCGTTTTCATCTGCGTATTCACTATAGTATTTGCTGCATACGGTCTTGCCAGCATCAATTTTGCTCAGGCATCATCTGTAAATACATATCAGCAAGTTACTATTAATCATAACGACTCCTTATGGGAAGTCGCTGAATCTCATTGTCAGTCCAACATGGATATCAGAGACTATATAGCTGAGATATGTGAGATTAATGATATTACATCTAATGATGTACTTCAGCCTGGACAGGTATTATTTGTTCCTATCTATAACAGTTAGCCCCATATACTATCTGTCATTAGTATATGAGAAAATAGTGTGTTTATTTAAGGAGATTCGAGGCCATACACCTCGAATTTTCTTTTTATTTAAAGTATACTATTATTTAAGAAGAAATTGATTTCATGTCAATATTAAGCCCGGGATAATATTGACATAAGAAAGGAACAGACTATGAAATATGTTCTGTGTTATGGTGACTCCAATACATACGGCTATAATCCCAATATAGGCCGCAGGAGCAGATATCCCAAGGATAAAAGATGGCCTAATATACTTCAGAACCTTCTGGGAGAAGATTTTGAAGTGTATCCTGAAGGCCTTAATGGCAGAACTACAGCGTATGACAGACCCGGATTCTATTGGAAAAACGGCTTACAGCCTTTACCTGCAATTCTGGGATCCCATAAGCCTCTTGATTATGTTGTATTCATGCTGGGAACAAACGATTGTAATGTTGAGATGGGACTATCTTCAGAACAGATTGCTGAAGGTATGGAGCAATTGGTACTGACAACGCGTGAAATGGCAATGATACAACAAGAGACAATTCCTCAAATAGTCATTGTTTCACCGGCACCAATACTTGAAGGTTATCAATCATCACCATTTAGCGACGAGTTGGATATGTCATCAGTTCGCAAGTCAAGAGAGCTTGCAGATCTGTACAAATCACTATGTATTAAATATGAATGTTTGTTCGTTAATTCCGAACAGGCCGGTGTTGAGGTTTCTACTCTTGATTGCGAGCATCTTACAGAGAATGGACATAGAAAATTAGCGGAAAACGTATATAAGACAATTATAGATTATGAGGAGAAAATAAAATGACCAAGAGAAAGAAGTCAGGACTGTTTTATCTGGCTGCGGCAGCATTCTTATTAATAGCAAGTTACTACACAGCTAAATCCGGAGATATTGTATTTGTAATAATGACGGCTGTAGCCGGAGTAATATTCTTAATAGCAGGAGTAATGCAATTCAAGTATGCTAAAGAAGCAGCAATACAGGCTCAACAGAATAAGAAACAGACTAAAAAGAAAACTGCTAAGAAACGCTAATATTTCCTTAAATATATAAGGTATAAGATATCGACAGGGTATAAAAAAATCGCTTAAATCGAAAATTTCGGCCTCGATTTATAAGCGATTTTTCGTTATTTGGGTTCTGTAGTCGTTGGTATGACTGAAGTACAGGTTTTGGACGTTTTCAATGCTATATGGCTACTCCCATGCGCAACATTTCCGAAAATTATGATTTTAGGAATAGTTGTGTATGGACTTAATGAGAACATTTAACATAAATTACAGCTCTTCTCTCTTCAATCTGTTAAGAACATACGGACAGACTGCAAAACATTTTCCACATAAATCAGTACGCAGTCCTGTTTCTCTCTCCATTATTTCAAGTTGTTTATTCAGACATTTATGTGCGTCAACAATTTCTTCTCTAGGCATTCCTGCAATCCATAATGTATTCTTAAGAGCTTTAGCCGGACATGCATCAACACATAATCTGCATTCACCACACCTACTCTCGTTGATTGGCTCATTCAGAGGCAACGGTGCATCAGTAAGCAAGCTGGATATCCTGACAGAAGCACCATATTCTTCAGTAATTAACAGACAACTCTTTCCTATCCAACCAAGACCCGCTCTTGTAGCAAAAGTCTTGTGAGGAATTGCAGATTTTAAATCATCACCAAATGAAACAGTATCTGTTGAAATAGCTCTTGCTTTGTATCCCTTGGATCTAAGAAATTCTGCTCCAGCCTTGACTATACTGTCTAACTGAGCATTTAGATCATCGTACTCCTGTTTGTATTCAAGAGTCGGAGCATGCTTGAGATCCTTTACAATGCTTGATTTGACAGGAATAGCCACACTAACACCAACAGGCATCTCCTTGTCGAACTCGGACATGTCCCCTGTTCCGCATAATACTGCGCCCTGTGATTTAAGCAGATTATATAATTCGTCTCTTAATGAATTGTCCATTTTAGTAATATAGTAAATCAGACGGGAATAAGAATAAATATGGTGCTGTAATAATTGCCAGCCATTTTGCAGTATGAGTGGCTCTTTCAATACCCAAACCTAATTTGCACAATAGTTTTCTGTCAACAAAATATATCAAGATCGCTGTAAATACAATTGCAATTAGACATATTATAGCCGATCCGATATTAGTAAACGGATTCATCATAATTCCGCCGACAATATCTTCAAACAATTGATTCTCACTAATTCTCGGTAAAGTCTCCAGAAATGAGGCGCCAAGTAGTATCAAGAGTAGTATCAAGCTGCCGCAAAAATCACAAATAAATCCGTTAATGCATATCTTCCAGCTGTTATTCATGCAGAATTTCCTGCAATCTTCCAAGTCTCTCAACGTATACCAAGTAACAGCAGTATCAATGAGATAATTCAGTGGAATCAATAGTAACCACAGCCACGATGGTAGCCATATTAAAAGCCACAACGGAAAAAGGAGAATATATGTTCTATACTCGTTATTGTCCTGTAATTTCATTGTGTTCTCTTCTTTCGTCTTTAATCTGGCCATATGTATATATCACCAATCCGGCCCATACAATCAAGAATGCAGTAATTAAAGTCTGATCAATCGGTTCCTTAAATAAATATACTCCAAGAATAAAAGTAATTGTCGGACTTATATATTGAATTAGTCCTATCATAAATAAAGGAATCTTAGTCGCAGAGACACTGAATAATCCAACCGGAATAACTGTAACGAGGCCTGTTAGGAATAAAAGACCGTATTTTACAGGCATATGATAGGACAAGCCGCCCATTCCCCTGCTCTCAATGAAAATGATAATAAACAATGCAGCTATTCCGAATATCATTGTTTCATATACCAGAGAGATAATAGCAGGTTGTTCTGAAGTTTTCTTAATTGCAGAATATGTAGCCCATGTAAATGCCAAGCCAAGACCTGTTACCGGAAGTTGTCCGTAATGAACCAATATAATCAATACTGCAACGCAGGCAAATCCGGTAGCGATAATGTTAAATTTGGTCAGCTTTTCCTTAAAGATTATGACACCGAACATACAGATTACCAGAGGCTCGATATAATAGCCGATTGTAGACTGAATAACCCTTTCGGTAACCATTGCCCAGACGTAAATGCTCCAATTCGTCGCAAGAAACAGTCCGGCGATAAAATACTTGCGCCTAACCTTTTTGTCTCTCAGAAGGCCAAATATCTCCTTCCAGGAGTATCTGAATCTCGCAGCAATAAGTGAGAAAACAAACATGGTGAAGAGTCTATACAAAATGATAATCTTGGAATCCATCGGCTTTAATGCTTCCCAGAATATCGGACAGAATCCCCACCAGAATTGACAGAAAATTACACTAATTAATCCTATTTTATAATCGCTTGCTTTATTCATTATTTCAAATAGTTCTTAAATTCAAGGCACAGCATAGTAAGATCATCAAACTGTGGTGCATCCCCTACAAATTGGTCGATATCGTACTTAACATTATGGAGAAAATCCATTGGAATACTCTCTGAATATTTGTTTAATGTATCTTCGAGTCTCTCCATTCCAAATAGAACATTATTAGCATCGGTTGCCTCGGTAACACCATCTGTGTATTGGAAGACCTTGTCACCCGGTTTGAGATATATTACTCCACCCTCTTTAAACTTAACACCTTCCATTCCGCCAAGAACGAATGCATGCTTGGTCTGATGAACTGTATATTTCTTGTTCTCAGCTGAATATATAAATGGCAACTCGTGACCGGCATTAACATATCTGAATTCACCATTAGTGAGATCAAGAATGCCCTCGAAGGCCGTTACAAAGAGTCCGTTATCATTATTCATGCACAATTTGTCGTTAATCTTGGTAAACACTTCTCCAAGATCACAATTGGCATCTGTAGCTTCAAGCATTAATGTTTTGGCTCTAACCATGAATAGCGAAGCAGGAACTCCCTTTCCGGATACATCTGCCATAATAATTGCAACATGATTATCATCAATCATAAAGAAATCATAGAAGTCTCCTCCTACTTCCTTGGCAGGTGTCATTGTTGCGTACAGTCGATAGCTATCACAATCAGGAAAATCCTTATTAAGCATGCTCGACTGGATCTTAGCAGCAGTATTAAGTTCCTCTTCTATTCTGGCATTCTCCCTCTCGATAATACCTTCCTCAAGAACCATCTCTCGACCTTTGGAAGCGATAAGAACGCAGAATATCGAAAGGATTGCAAATGTCATCAGCTTTGGCAAATATCCTTGAATCATGTAATAATAAGTATATGCATCCCTGTTAAATCCATGATTGATAATGGTATCGACCAAGGATTTATGATACTCAAGTACAACATCCGTTTTATACCCGATAAAATTCAGGTCCATATACGGAGTTTCAATTCTGGTATTGAAGTATGATGACAAGCCGAATACAACAGCAGAACTGACAGCAATACCAATAGTAAGCTTTCTATCAAAATATCTGATTGATGCCAGCAATGGAATAACCATGCTAAGTACAACGTTGTAATTAAGCGAAAAGTCACATAATGTTGTCGAAAGCATCAAGCATCCCAACAAAAAATTTTTGAGCCATGGTGCCTCTCCCTTATATACCCTGCATACTGCATAGGCAGATCCATTAAGAACTGCAGGAAAGAACATCGCATATCCGAGAGTAAAATAGTCAATTTCAAATACACCTGCTAAGTTAAGCAGAACAGTAAGAAAGTGAAACAGGCACATCATCAAACACAAAGTACCAACCATCATATTCGCGTTTGCTTCATTCTTTGCGAATAATTCCTCGGTTGTCTTTGCTCCTGCCAAACTATTCTTAAGTTTATCAATTGCCTTCATCTTAGTCTCTTCTTCCGCCACCGAAAATCAGTATAAGTCTTAATAACTGAGCAAGAGATACTGCTAATGACGCAACATATGTAAGTGCTGCAGCCTTAAGTACTCTGCTCGCACCTGCTTGTTCAGACTCATTAAGCAGACCAAGCTCTTCAATTCCCTGCATAGCTCTTCTGCTGGCATTAAACTCTACCGGAAGTGTAATTAACTGAAATACTACACACAAGCCAAACATCATAATACCTACATATACAAGATTGTACCAATAGTATGAGGTATAACTCATAATGATACCAAGTATAATCAGTGGAATTGATAGTGAAGAACCAAAATTAGTAATAGGAACTATAGCAGCTCT
This sequence comes from Anaerovoracaceae bacterium, assembly GCA_045639825.1. Lineage (GTDB taxonomy): Bacteria > Bacillota > Clostridia > Peptostreptococcales > Anaerovoracaceae > Crickella. The sequence goes on along the minus strand of JAZUDV010000045.1, from coordinate 8,069 downwards.
TATTTTTACAGGAAAGTAATTCTCAGCATGTTGTATTGCGTGCCCTACTTCGTGGCAAGCAACACATACAGCTGCAATTGAAGTATCGTTGTAACCGGAAATCTTAACAAGCTTCTTGGTTGGATCATAAAAGTCCGAAAGAGCCCTGCTTGCAGGCTCAATTCTTACATCATATATGCCATGAGCTTGCAGTAAAGCCTGTGCCGCCTGTGCACCTGTAATTCCTCTTGCATTTCCAACACGGTTGTACTTATTGAAAGCAGATTTAACCTTGGCGCTTGCCCACAATGAGAAAACGATGCAAGGCATCACAAGAATAAAATACGTCCAATCGAAATAAAACATCTATCTCTCCATTCTATCTAAATATCTCTGAAGAATAACGATTGCAGCCTGTCTGTCGATGATCTTCTTTCTATCCTCTCTCGACATATTGGCTTCAATAAGAACTTCTTCAGCCTCAGCAGTAGAATACCGTTCGTCTTGCCATACAATCTTGACTCTTGCCAGCTCAGCACCTGAACTGCGGAGCTTGTTCTCCAGCATAGTTCTGAAGTCTCTTACTTTCTCTGTCTGAATAGAATCAGTGTCATCAAGATTGAGAGGCAATCCCATTACAACAAGCTCGCAGCCGTATTCCTTGATATAGTCGATTACCTTACCTGCATCCTTTCTGATGCCAACTCTATCAATGGTTGTTACTCCTGTTGCAATTATACCAAGAGGGTCGCTCACTGCGACCCCCACTGTTTTATCACCTACATCTAAACCAAGTATTCTCATTATCTGTTAATTCCCAAATAGTTCACAAGAATCTCTTCGAGCAGCTCATCTCTATCAATTTTAAGAATGAGGCTTCTGGCATTATTATAACTGGTGATGTAAGATGGATCTCCGGAAGTAAGATAGCCTACAATCTGATCGATTGCGTTGTATCCTCTCTCCTGAAGAGCTGTATAAATCTCTACAAGAGCTTCCTTCTTATCCATTTCAGCATCTTTGAGACCTTCAAACATAATAGTGTTCTTGCTCATTTCATTCCTCCGTTACTGTGAAATAAGTTCCTCAGCCTTAGCAAGTGCTGCATCAACCTTGGATGGATCCTTAGCGCCGGCCTGAGCCATATTGGCCTTACCGCCACCGCCGCCACCGCAAACAGCAGCTACTTCCTTAATAATCTTTCCGGCATGATAACCCTTGCCAACAAGGTCGTCACTGAGCGATGTAATGAATGTAACTTTGCCATCGTTAACAGCAGCAAATACCATTGCAACGCCGGATTCTTTCTCCTTAACAGCATCAGAAATATTTCTCAGCTGTTCAATATCTGTATCGTCAAAACGTCTTGTAATCAGCTTGACATCACCGATCTGCTTAGCGCCGGCAATGATGTCATCGAGTGCACCGCTGATCTCGTCTGACTTGAAGTTCTTGATAGTGTTCTCCAGCTCCTTAATCTCAGCCATCAGCTGGCCTGCTCTTCTTGTAAGGTCGGATTCGCTGGACTTGATTGTAGCAGCGATCTCAGCGATAGTCTTCTCCTTGTCCTGGAGATACTTAACAACGTTGGAGCCTGTAATTGCCTCAATACGTCTAACGCCTGATGCAATACCTGCCTCACTGATGATCTTGAAACCGCCAATCTTACCTGTATTATCAATATGTGTTCCACCGCAGAACTCGATGCTCCAGTGACCCATATCAACTACTCTAACGATATCGCCATACTTCTCACCGAAGATAGCCATAGCACCGAGCTTCTTAGCCTCTTCGATAGGCATCTCAGTCATTGTAATCGGCAGATACTCATCGATCTTCTCATTTACGATAGCCTCAACCTTCTTAATCTCCTCAGCAGTTACGCCCTGGAAGTGGTTGAAGTCAAATCTCAGATAATTATCATCAACATATGAACCGGCCTGGTTAACATGATCACCGAGAACCTGCTGCAGCGCCTTCTGCATCAGATGTGTAGCTGAGTGAGATCTTGCGATCTTGTGTCTTCTTACAGAGTCAATCTTCATCTGAACCTCTGTGCCAATCTCCAGCTGTGCAACGAGTCCGGAGTCATCAGCATGAATTACATGCAGGAAGATTCCATTCTCCTTAACAACATCAACAACTCTCAGTTCACTGCTGCCGCTCTTGATAACACCGGTATCGAATATCTGACCACCGCTTGTTGCATAGAACGGAGTAGTTTCAGTAATGATGAATTTGCGCTCCTTGTCAAAGTCGCCAATGTAAGCAATCTTGGATGTGCCGGATTCTTCGGTGTATCCAAGGAACTTGGTTGGAGGCAACTCACTGTATCCGCTGGCATCTCTCCAAGCCTCTTCGTCAGTGCTCTTCTTGTTAGCTCTGGCAAGTTCCTTCTGCTTGTTCATATTCTCTGTGAAGCCATCCATGTCGACATCCATATCGTTCTCCTCGAGGATCTCCTGAGTAACTTCAACAGGGAAACCATATGTATCGTACAGCTTGAATGCATGAGCTCCGTCAAGAACCTTCTTGCCGTCCTTATTCATGTCAGCCATATATCCATCGAGGATTTCCATACCCTTGTCGAGAGTCTTTCCGAAGTTATCCTCCTCAATCTTGATCATCTTCATGATGTAATCATGCTTCTCAACGAGCTCCGGATAAGCTCCGCCACTAACAGTTACAACGCTCTCAGCAAGTTCAACAATCGGATTCTCCTTGGTAATTCCGAGTAATTTAGCGTGTCTGCAAGCACGACGGATGATTCTTCTTAAGATATAGCCTCTACCTTCATTGCTAGGAAGAATACCATCAGCAATCATGAATACCATTGATCTTAAGTGGTCAGTGATAATACGAACACTGACGTCAACCTTGTGATTACCAACCTGATACTCAACGCCGGCCATGTTAGTAACAGCATCTCTTATGTACTTAACTGTATCTACATCGAAGATTGAATCAACACCCTGGAGAATACATGCGAGTCTTTCAAGACCCATTCCTGTATCAATATTAGGATGAGCAAGGTTGGAGTAACTGCCATCCTCTTCCTTGGAGAACTGTGTGAATACGTGATTCCAGAACTCCATATATCTGTCGCATTCGCAACCAGGCTTGCAATCCGGGCTGCCGCAACCATATTCTTCGCCTCTATCGTAATAAATCTCAGAGCAAGGACCGCATGGACCAAGACCGATTTCCCAGAAGTTATCGTCCTTACCAAGACGAACAATCTTCTCTTCAGGCATGCCAATCTCTCTCCAGAGATCATGCGCTTCATCATCGTTCTCATAAATAGTTGCCCACAGCTTGTCCTCAGGCATCTCAAGAACCTCGGTGATGAACTCCCATCCCCAATTCAGAGACTCCTTCTTGAAATAATCACCAAAACTGAAGTTGCCGAGCATCTCGAAGAATGTACCATGTCTCGCTGTCTTACCAACGTTATCGATATCGTTGGTCCTGATGCATTTCTGACAAGTAGTCATTCTCTTCTTAGGAGGTGTTTCAACTCCTGCAAAGTAAGGCTTTAATGGTGCCATACCTGAATTGATAATCATGAGACTCTTGTCATTACGTGGAATAAGAGATGCACTGCCACCGGCATAGTGATCCTTACTTACGTAGAAGTCTCTAAACATATCTCTTAATGTATTTACTCCAAGATTTTTCATGTGTTTCTCCTATATTTTCCATTATGAGAATCAATCACTAATTTAACCTAATTATTATAGCATTTATTCATTCAAAATGCACGAATTTGTGCGTTGTTAGATAAATATCTATTTATGATTTTGGCTTATCATCATCAACGATTTCAATGCTTTCCAGCTGAGACTTTACATCTGCCCTTATCTCGGCAAGAAACTCCTGTCTGAGATCATGCTGCTCCGCCTTTTCAGCCTCGGTAAGTCCTTCTGATTTTGACTTGTGTGCCAACTCATTAATTCTGTCAATCTTTACTCTTTCCATTCATCTAACTCCTTGAAAATATAGGCATATTCTACCATAAATCAGTATGATTCAGCTACTAAATAGGTGCTGATTTTGGCAATATGATCCAAGAATTTCAGGTTAGTCGGCTTCCTGAGGAAGAATGACATACCGCTCTTCTGATGACTGTCTTCAGTATATCGCTTCCATGAAGATTCAATTGAGTTGCGAATATTGTGCTCAACCGATGAAGTCGAAACATTGTACCACTTGGAAATAACGGGATACACGTCTTCTGAAAGAGAATAATTGTACAAACCATATATGTTAATCAGCCTTATACTCTCAATGATGTATTTAAATCCCAGCTGAGTGGACTTAATGCCGAATGACGATAATATTTTACTGACATTCTTGTACAATTCCATATCTTTTCTATACTCTTTATTGGTCCTGCTTTTGACATCTCCCAACCTGGTATATGGAATATCATTAATCATAAAACTATAGCTATTAGATACATCCTCCTTCCAGATGCTATATTCACAGTCGTATTCTCCAAGACATTTCATTATATCGCCGGCAATATCTTCGTTCTTAACGCTTACTTTCAGTACTATTTCTTTCATGGCAATCCTTTCTATACGGTGATCTCATCTTTCATTTTCTCGTATGTTGCATTGCCGATGCCCTTTACATTCATAATATCTTCGATTGATTTGAATCGCTTGGTCTTTCTATATTCAATTATTTTGCCGGCTATAACTTCACCTACTCCGGTAATAGACATCAGTTCATCCTTTCCGGCTGTGTTTATATTTATTAAACCGTTTGAAGGAGTTGAATTATCAATATTTTGAGTTCCTGCATTCATCGTGGAATCCCCATCATTCAGCGAAGGTATAACAATCTTCTCTCCATCTTCAACATAGCCTGCTTGATTGATCTGATTAGTATTGGCATTTTTAGTCAGACCTCCGGCCTTGCTGATTACCTCGTATAGCCTTGTACCGTCTTCGACGATATATACCCCGGGTTTATTGACCTCACCACTGATATCTACATACATTTCACTTGCAATAACTTCTTCTGATTCACTCTCGGACACTACAATTTTCTGTTCTTCTTTATTTAGGCTACCGAGCCTGATTCCAAGAGCTAATAATAGAATTAACAGTATCAGTATCAGCTTTCCCAGCCTTCTCTTGTCATTGAGAACATTAGCCAAGAATTCCTTAACATCTCCAAGATTTAGTTCCAGCTTATTACTTGATTTCATTCAGTCCTCCCTTCCTTCAGATACATATAATTGTATTTCAGAATTTCGACCTTGAGGACTATCAATCGTACGCAAAATACCGCCAATTTTACGCACTAATCGAACTTTTACGCAAAAATATACAACTTTTACGCATCCAAATAAGCTCGTCTTGTAATGGTATACATAAAGTAGACACTTTTTTTGCATAAGTAGACACTAAAATCATTAAGTAGACACATGTGACATAATAGTAGACACTTATGTACGAAAAGTGGACAGTCATTTCACTAAAGTAGACAGGAGGATTATTATTATGGCTTATTCAAGTGACTTTAAACTTAAGCTCTGCAAGCTTGTCTGTGATGAAGGTATACCAGTTTCCAAGGTGGCTGAGGATCACAATATCGAAAGACGCACCCTGCAGGCATGGCTTAGAACTTTCAGAGAGAACCCATACAGTTTTCATAGGGAATATATTGACAAAGCATGGGTTGAAAACAATGCTGAGACAAGCGAAATCAAATATCAAGGCATGTCTGAGAAGCAATTAAGAAAAGAACTTATGAAAAAAGATATCGAGATTGCAAGATTAAAAAAAGGCTATGCCGCGAAAGGAGTTGGTGCAAAGAAGGAGTACGTTATCCTGATTTCTTTACATCTTTTATTCTGCAGATGCGAAGATTTCAGATGCCGGATTTTTATAAAGCGGGGCGCTCACTCAAGGACCGTAGACCGAATTGGAGTAGTCGAGCACAACGCCGGACAACTCAAGACCGAGCTCGTCGACGACGGGCACAACGCCGCCGCATACCTGTGCAAGTTCTTCCTCGGTCAGCTCACAATGGTCTTCCATCTCGACTTCGGCTTCCTTTTTGAGAGCGGCAAGTTTTTCTTTCGTTTTCATGTGAGTAGCTCTTTTTTCATGATTTTGTTTCACAGCCGGGCAGTTTAAATTCCTCCGGAGGCGCCAAAAAATCGCCGCCGCTGACCTGTGCAAGCTCTTCTTCCGTCAGCTCATGCAGCTTTTCGTTCAGAGTTTCGACTTCCTCTTTCAAGGCGTTCAGTTCTTCTTGTGTTTTCATAATAATTCTCTCCTCGTATAGTTTTCTCTTCTATTCATACGAATGAAGATAGTAAAAGGCTACTATTTATTCCAAGAACATTTTACTTATTAATGTGAAATTTGTCTACTTTATGTTGACTAATGCAATTGGTGCCTGTCCCTAATTAGAATATTACTTGCTTATTTTTTTATCTGCAAGCATCGTTTTTTAATTTGTTTCTTTAAGTGTTACTCCCAATGCTGCTTCAATTCCGCCTTCTGCTTCTATTGTATTTCCGACTTTTACTACTTCTCTAGCAATACAATCATTTAAAAAAAGCACACCACCGTTAACCTGCTCCAGTTCTTCGGGTGTAAGCTCACGGATCTTTTCATTTAATGTTTCGACTTCATCTTTAAGTTCGTTTAATTCTTCTTGTGTTTTCATTGTAAAAGCCTCCTCGATATATATTCAATTAATTTACGCCGGAATTCAGTCTATAACAAAGAAAAATTCCGTTTGAGTTGTTCCCTGAATAATAAGCTTTCCACCACCAGTAACCTCTTTTAATTCTTCTGGAGTAAGTTCACGGCATTTTTCATTTAAATCTTCAAGATCTTTCTTGAGTGCGTTCAGTTCTTCTGGTGTCTTTGCCATAATAATCGTTCTCCTATTACTATAATTCTATATCCTATCAGTCCACAAACTCCTGATTTTAACTCATCAAAGCCATCTCTGGAGCAATCTTCTGACCACCACTGACCATTCCGAATTCCGCATTATAATAACTTCCCTTGCTCTTTGATGCTTCCTGCTATCTCAGAGACCTGTTTATCGATCATTACCAACGATTCCATTTACAGAAGGTATATCCGCAGGTATCTTTATCTAACCTTCCACAACAGTCCTCCAAGCAATAGATGCCGTCTAATCTCAGCCAATCAGGAACGGTGACGCCGTCGCCGCCTGAGACCTGCGCAAGCTCTTCATCCGTCAGCTCAGCAAGTTTATTATTCAAAGTCTCAACTTCTTCTTTAATTGTGTTTAATTCTTCCTTTGATTTCATAATAAATTCCTCTCAGTTATTACATATTATCAGCTAAACAAATTCTGCCTTAAAGATAATAGCATTGGCCTCTTCCAGTTGATGCTGCATTGTTTCATGCTGTTCGGCTGACTTAATAACCAGATCCTGCATCTCCATAAAGAGGCTAACCAACTCTTCTTTTGTGAGATTTTCATGCTGCTTTCTCCTCAATTTTTCTGTATTTATTGCGGCTCCGGGTGGGATCACTCAACACTGTCCTGCAGGATCACCGACTGCCCGCTCCTCTTTCCATGTGTATCGTCCTGCTGGGCTTTCGCACCGCCTGTAACCTGCGCAAGTTCTTCATCAGTCAACTCGCGAAGCTTTTCATTCAGAGTTATCACTTCCTCCTTGAATGCGTTCAATTCTTCCGTTGTCTTCATTTCAATTCCTCTCAATATATGAATGATACATTCTGGTTATATAACGGCTGAAATACTGTATTATTTTGTAGTAATTATTACACTGGAACTCTTTCTGCTTCAGCCATTGCCTTTGCCATCTCAGCGTCATTCGATCCTTTGCAATTAAGAATATAGCAATGTCCCTTTATCTAATATATTTTTCCGGGACATCGGTCTCATCTGCTTCTACAGGCAAATATGCCACACCTTTTCCATATACAATAGTTGTATCATTCCATCCTACTCTGTACACACCATCATCATAATATTTGAAATATCCCCACATCCATTTGTCTATAATGTCATAATAAAAATATACACTATCTCCCTCTTTAAGACCTCTGGGATTTGTAGTG